>DLKG01000065.1:14559-20601 GCA_002490315.1 Prevotella sp. UBA7594
TCGTAACTCGTAACTCGTAATTCCTAATTCGTAACTCGTAACTCGCAATAAATACTTAAACCAACAATGAATAATCTAAAGAAATCAATTGCATGTGCAATTTGCGGCATGGGCTTCCTGCCTCTCGCCGCCAATGCCCAGGGATGGCCGTCAGCCTATCAAGGCGTGATGCTGCAGGGCTTCTATTGGGACAGCTACGACCGCACGCAGTGGACGCAACTTGAGTCGCAGGCGGACGAACTGTCACAGTATTTCCGCCTCGTGTGGGTGCCGCAGAGTGCCTACTGCGGCGGCAAGTCGATGGGCTACAACGACCTCTACTGGTTTTCCAACTATAACTCTTCGTTCGGCACGGAGGCACAGCTCCGCTCAATGATAGCCACGTTCAAGGCTAAGGGCATCGGCACCATCGCCGACGTCGTCATCAACCACCGTGGCACTGTCAATAACTGGTTTGACTTCCCCTCCGAAACCTATCGTGGCGTCAACTATACGATGACGTCTGAAGACGTCTGCTCCGATGACGATAAAGGCAAGGCAGCGTCGGCGGCGCAGTCGCAGGGCGTGAGCCTTAGCAAGAACAAGGACACGGGCGATGGATGGGACGGCATGCGCGACCTCGACCACAACTCCGCCAACGTGCAGACCTGCGTAAAGGCTTATCTGCAGATGCTTCTCGACGACCTCGGATACGCCGGCTTCCGCTACGACATGGTGAAGGGCTATGCCGGGAAGTTCACCGGCATCTACAATGCGTCAGCCCAACCAAAGTATTCCGTTGGCGAGTATTTCGACGGCAACAAGTCGGTAGTGACCTCCTGGCTCAACTCCACGAAGGTGGACGGGCAGATTATGTCGGCAGCGTTCGACTTCCCGTTCCGCTACACCGTGCGTGACGCAGCCAACAACTCCGACTGGAGAAAGCTCTCCGCCACGAGTCTTGCCTCTGACGCTGCCTACAAGCGCTATGCCGTAACCTTCATCGAGAACCACGACACGGAGAAGCGCCCCGACGCACAGCAAGACCCCATACGCAAGGACACGCTTGCCGCCAACGCCTATCTGCTTGCCATGCCGGGCACACCGTGCGTCTTCTACAAGCACTGGACCGACTGCAAGGACGACATCAAGAACATGATACTCCTGCGCAATTTCGCCGGCATCAACAATGAGAGCACGTCGGCGTGTGACGAAAGCTACACGTCGCGCTACGTGGTGACGGTGGACGGCTCGCGCTGCAAGTTGCGCGCAGCTGTCGGCACTACAGCCAATGCCTACGAGGCAGGCAGCGGATGGGCGCTCGCTGCCGAGGGCTACCACTGGCGTTATTTCCTCCCGACGAATGTAGAGCTTGCCGTTCCGTCGCTCGCCTCCGGCGTCTACTACAACGAGCCGTCGCTGACGCTGCGTGCCGTCTCTGCCTCTGCCTCTGCGCAGATTGTCTACACGCTCGACGGCTCTGAGCCTACAGCCCAGAGCACGAAGGCGGCTAACGGCTCGCAGCTGACGCTGCCCTATGGCAACGTGACGCTGAAGGCGGCACTCCTCGTGGGCGGCAAGGTGGGCGATGTGCAGACGCGCTATTACGACGTGCGCCGCTTCTCGCCTTACTCCATCTCCGTGTATGTCAACACCGACAACGTAAAATGGAGCAACACCTACTTCTGGACGTGGGGCGGCGACGGCACGCACGGCCCCGCTAACAGCCAATGGCCTGGCGACAACGTTACGCAGACCGTCGAGCAGAACGGGCGCAAATGGTTTGCGAAGTCGTTCGCTATCAACAATCCCCACGACTACGTGAGCTTCGTCTTCGCCCAGAGTTCATCGGTGCAGACGGTGGACATCAGTGACGTTACCTCCACATCGTATTTCGAGGTGCTCACCTCAAAGGACTCCAACGGCCACTATTACGTGAAGAACGTAACGTCCGACCAGCCAACTGCCATCTCTTCGCTGCGCCTCCCCGCAGCAGTTGCCGCCACACGTGTAGTGTCGGTGGATGGTCGCGTGGTCAGACGCTTTGAGGGCAGCGTGTCTATGGCAGACGCCGTCAGAGGTCTTGCTCCCGGCATCTATGTCGTGGGTGGCAAGAAGGTTGTGGTAAGATAATGAAGAGGGCGTGTCAATGCCCTAATTGAAAAGTTGTAAGAGCTCGTTGTATGCCCATTGCTGGTGTGCAGCGAGTTCTTTTTTTGTATAGAATTTCCGCTAATTAATATTCTTCTTACTGATAAGTATGTGTTCAGTAATTTTACACATCTACTTATGCTAAATAATAATAAAAGCGTAACAAAAATAATCTGATTTCAAAAACATTCCATTATCTTTGCGCTGAACGCAACAATAAAGACAAACGATAAAAGATATAAAAATCCTCGAAATACAGGAGACAGAAAACTTTTGAAATAAATATGAACTTACGATTCAATACATCTTTGGCAGAAGGTTACAAAAGTGCAAGCCAAATAGCTCGTGTACTCACGGAAGATTGGCTCGCACATAATATGTATTGTCCAATTTGTGGTGAAGAGACTATTAGACATGCAGAACCGAATGCGCCAGTAAAGGATTATGTTTGTGATAGTTGTAAGTCGCAATATGAATTAAAAAGTAAAAGAACAGAAAGTGATAGATTTCAATCTATTGTAGCTGATGGCGTTTACAAAACGATGATTGACCGCATCACTTCTTTGGATAATCCCAGTTTCTTCTTTATGCATTATGACAGATATGAAGTCAATAATCTTGTTATTGTTCCGAAATGCTTCTTTACCCCTAATGTGATTGAGAAGCGAAAGGCATTATCAGATGATGCACGTAGAGCAGGATGGGAAGGATGCAATATTATAATGCGAGAAATACCTACTACGGCAAAAATTCCTATTATTCTTAATGGGCAGGTCTTGCCAATTAAAAATGTGGTTTCGCAGTATAATAAGGTATACAATCTACAGACACGTTCCATGGAAAGTAGAGGGTGGTTAATGGATACTTTGCACCTTGTTGAACGATTAGAGGAGACTTTTACGCTCAATCAGATGTATGCTTTTTGTGAAGAATTGAAGTTGAAGCATCCGAATAACAATCATATTCAAGATAAGATTAGGCAGCAACTTCAATTCTTGCGAGATAAAGGCATTATTGAATTCAGAGGACGCGGAATTTACAAAAAAATATAAACATGAAAAATATACCAAATTATATTGGCATTTTAGACTTTTGGGAAAGGAGGGTTTTGAAAATTAAACTCTCGAAAGAAGAAAAAATATGCAGTACGATGTGATGATATTGAAGAGATAGTGGATATGTTATCTGGAAAATATCTATTTTCATTTTCTAATTGTAATGGATGAGGATTAAAAAATGACAGAGGAATTTATTGGATTTTAGATTTTAATATGACAGATTTTATTTTTTATACAACAGAAGGGTTCACACAAGACCCTAAAGGTGATGATGTTGAAAATTGCCAAGTAATTGGTAGAACTTTTGGAGATGATATGGATGATGCAAGGAACAATCTATTAAAAGAGAATCCTTGGATTGAGGAACATGGCTTTGATGCAGATATGTTTATTGGCAAAGAACTCGCATCATGTAAAAATGCAGACAAACAGTTATCTTTCTTGATAGAACTACTTGACGAAAAACAACTTAACGAATATACGACTTGGCTCAAGTCTCTTGAGTAGATAGTGGCAACATTCAAATACCATTTTGATAATCCGTTTTCCTTGTTTACTCGTATCTTGTCTACTGTTGAGCAAGTTGCAAACTTGCGAAACTTGAGTAAACAAGATAGAGAAATATTGTACATGAAGTAAAAAAGTGTTACAAAAGTTTTATACGACAAGTATCAGTAAGACTTCCTAACTCCCGCTAACTTCCGATAGAGAAAAGTTGTTATCGCGCACATTCGGAGAAGTATCTAAAAGAAAGTGAAAAAGCCGAAAAACTCGCTTTTTTATTTGGCTGATACAACGAAATAACCTATATTTGCGATGTCTTAATAACACAACGCAACAGCGTCGCGCTTAGTGGACATGAGAAAAAACAGAACTATTAACAGCTAAAAAACCTTTTATACTATGAACGTTGAGAAAATATTGCATGACCTTGAGGCCAAGCACCCTGGAGAATCAGAATACTTGCAGGCTGTACGCGAAGTGCTTACATCTATAGAGGACGTCTACAACCAGCATCCGGAGTTTGAGAAAGCGAAGCTTATAGAGCGCCTTGTGGAGCCGGAACGCATCATCACGTTCCGCGTGCCATGGACAGACGACAAGGGCGAAGTACACGTCAACATCGGCTATCGCGTACAGTTCAACAGCGCCATAGGCCCGTACAAAGGCGGACTGCGCTTCCATCCTTCCGTGAATCTCTCCATCCTGAAGTTTCTCGGCTTCGAGCAGACGTTCAAGAACGCGCTCACAACGCTGCCAATGGGCGGCGGCAAGGGTGGCTCCGACTTCTCCATCCGCGGGCGCTCCGACGCTGAAGTGATGCGCTTCTGCCAGGCTTTCATGACTGAACTTTATCGCCACATCGGTCCCGACGAGGACGTTCCGGCTGGCGACATCGGCGTGGGCGGCAGAGAAATCGGTTATCTCTTCGGCATGTACAAGAAATTAACCCACCAATACCAGGGCGTGCTCACGGGCAAGGGCCTTGAGTTTGGCGGATCACGTATACGCCCTGAGGCGACGGGCTACGGTGCACTCTACTTCGTGAAGCAGATGCTCGCCACGCGCGGACTCGACCTTCAGGGCAAGACCGTAGCCATCTCCGGCTTCGGCAACGTAGCCTGGGGCGCCGCAAAGAAAGCCACGGAGCTTGGCGCTAAGGTCATCACGCTGTCGGGTCCTGACGGATATATCCTCGACGAGAGCGGCATAGCCGGCGACAAGATAGACTATATGCTTGAGTTGCGCGCAAGCGGCAACGACATCTGCCAGCCTTACGAGGACGAGTTCCCCGGCTCGAAGTTTGTGGCAGGCAAGAAGCCTTGGGAAGTGAAGGCAGACATCTATCTCACCTGCGCAACGCAGAACGAGCTCAACGGCGACGACGCCGACATGATTCTCGCGCAGAAGCCGGAGTGCGTGGCTGAGGTGTCCAACATGGGATGCACGGCTGAGGCTGTGGAGAAGTTCATCGCCGCCAAGCAACTCTTCGCTCCGGGCAAGGCTGTCAATGCCGGAGGCGTCGCTACATCGGGCCTTGAGATGACGCAGAATTCCATACGCTTGAGTTGGAGCGAGAAGGAGGTGGACGAGAAGCTCCACTACATCATGCACTCCATCCACGAGCAATGCGTGAAGTACGGCAAGCGCCCGGACGGATTCATCGACTACGTGCGCGGAGCTAACATTGCCGGCTTCATGAAGGTTGCCAATGCCATGATGGCTCAAGGCATCGTATGATAACCAAAATAATTATATTGTGATTCTGAGAAGAACTATTTCAATTCTTATAACTCTGATAAGCCTTACCCTCGCCTGTGCGCAAACGCAGACGGGTAAGGCTTCGTTTTATTCTAAGCGAGCCACTGGTGCGCGTACAAGTAGCGGCGAGCGCCTCCACCACGACAGTCTGACGTGTGCCCACCGCACCTATCCGTTTGGCACGCTTCTGCGTGTGACCAACGAGCGCAACGGCAAGCAGGTTGTCGTGCGCGTCACCGACCGTGGACCGCACGGCAGAGGACGCATTATCGACCTCTCTTATGGCGCGGCGCGTGAGCTCGGCATATTGGCGCAGGGCGTCGCCGTGGTGAAGGTGGAGCGCATCAACAAGTCGAAAGTGCCCTATAAGCCCGAGCCGGAAGAATTGCCTGAGATTGACTTTGAGGTGACAGAATACGACCTTCCCGAGAATGGCGTATTCCATTTTTCAACGGCAGACAAGGGCAAGAAGAAAACTCCCGCATCAAAGAAAAAGAAATAAAAAAAAGGATAGAGTAGGGTGTGCTGCTCATACTCTGAATTTTCCCAGGGCGTGTCAAAACTCACAAATTGTGATTATCCGTAGCGGAGG
>DLKG01000065.1:20640-41586 GCA_002490315.1 Prevotella sp. UBA7594
CTCCGGCCTCCGCAGCAAGCGGATGTTACTAATATATTGATATTTAATCGATTGCGTATAATGGTTGCAGCGGAGGCCGGAGACCTCCGCCACGGACAATACTGCAAATTTGCTTTTTGACACACCCTCATCCACCCTCCTTACTTCTTCTTTTGCCTTTCGCCTTTTTATTTCTCCTTCGTTGTAATGTCGAGCACCGTGACGTAGCTGACCGGACGTCCGTCGCGCGATGCCGACACGAGGAGCTTAATCTGACCGTCCTTCAAGCGGCGGTCGCCCTTGATGGTGGCTGTGTAGCGTATGCCTTGATGAGGCTCAATGTTCTCCACGGTGATGCTCGGCGAGATGTAGATGCGGCTATTGTCGGATGACTCTTTGACGGTGGGTACAATGTTGCGCACGACATCATCGCTGTTGTTGAAAATCTCAAACACCACTTTTCCTATCTCTTCACCGCTGATGGCTCCGTCGCCGTCGGTGTCGCTGAAGCGCACGTTCCTAATCTCAAGCGTGTTCTTGGCGTCGGCTGACGAGGCAGAGCGCGTGCCGACGGACGAGGACGGCAGCGTGGAGTCGGACGATGGAGAGAAGTCGATGCGGTCGTCGCCGGAGTTGTTGGGGTCGACAACGTTCGACGGGTCGAACTGCGTGTCGGAGGAGTCAATAGGCTCCACTTCGTCGTTTGTGTTGCCAGATGTGCCGCCAGTGCGCGGATAGATGTCGTCCTGCGTCGAACTGCTGCCAAACTGGCGTTTTGCCTTCTGCCGTTGTATGCGCTGGTTGCGCTGCGCGAGCATCTCATGGTCGGCCTCACGCTGCGATTTCTCGGCTGCGTCGCCGATGGCAGCTCCGGCAACTGCGCCGCTCGCCATGCCGATTACCGTTCCGATGTCGCTGCCGCGCGGACCGCCGATGATGCCGCCGATGGCAGAACCGAGTACCGAGCCGAGCGATCCGCCTGCATAGGCTCCCGTTCCGGCTCCCGTGGTGCAGCTGCTTACAAGCATCACACCGCATACCAACATTACTGAATATCTTTTCATTTCTTTTTTTTTTTTTGTATTCACCTAATTATTTTGCAGCCTTCAAGACGAACACCTTCGTCTCGTGGGGCTCTACCGTTCCGCTCCATTTGCTCGCCTTGCTCGCTATGTCGCGGTGTTGCCACACGTCGCGCACAGTAAGACGGCCGCTGATGCCGAGGTGCGCAAAGTCTACCGTCATGCGCTGACGCTTGTCAGACGGGTTGAGAAGGGCGACGGCGTGGGAGCCGTCGGCAAGTGGCTTGACGAACACCTGGTGCTTCTCGTCAGCCACGACGCGTCGTGCAGCCTTGCCGAGCGGGTCTTGATTGATGGCGATAATCTCTTTGTTGAGCAATATGCGGCGGTCGTCGGGAGAAACGTGGCGCAGGTCGTTGGTCATGGCAAGCACGGAAGAAAGCATACACCAGAGGCTCATCTGTGTTTGGTATTCCGTTTGCGAGCAGCCGACGCCCCCGAGGTCGCTCGACGGTCCGCCCTTGCCGTCGAGTCCTACGACGAGCATGTCCATGTCGGGCCACTGTCCGGGACGGGCGTGCTCGGCAAGCGGAGCCGTGATGTTCACGATGTCGAGGATGCCCATGCCGCCTTGATGCACGATGTCCTTCCACATGTCGCGCACGTCGTAGCTCGTGCGCCACAGCTGTCCACCCACCTGCTCACACCATTCCTCGGCGTTGCGCTGCCCCCATTCGCAGATGCCGAGCACGATGTCGCGTCCCGACTTCTGCAGGGCGTCTGCCATGGTGCGGTAGCGGAGGCGCGCCGTGGCGCTGTCGGCAGGCGCGTTGCAGTAGTCGTACTTCAGATAGTCGATGCCCCATGAGGCAAACGTGCGGGCGTCCTGCTCCTCAAAGCCGAGGCTGGCGGTACATCCGCCGCACGTGAGCTGCGCGGCGTCGGAGTAGATGCCGAGTTTGAGTCCCTTGGAGTGAACGTAGTCGGCGAGTGCCTTCATGCCCGACGGAAACTTCTCCGGGTCGGGGATGATGTTGTTGAAGCGGTCGCGTCCGCCTTGCCACAGGTCGTCGATGAAGATGTATTCGTAGCCGGCGTCACGGAAGCCACCTTCCACCATGGCGTCGGCGGTTTCGCGGATGAGCTGCTCGGAGATTTTTCCCTGGAAAAGATTCCATGTCATCCAGCCCATTGGCGGACGCGGGGCAAGCAGGCGTCGCGGCGTAGGCTGCTCGGTGGCAGAGGATGTAGGCTGCTCGGTGGCAGGGGATGTCGGTGAGGATGCCGAGGACGATAGTGATATGGCTGCCATTGCGGCAGAGAAAATAAGCGACTTGTACATATCTCGGTGTTTGAATTTTATCTTGTGAAACAAATGTTTATGGGTTTTGTCTGCTAAGTTACGGATTTTTTTCCAACCCGCGTGTCGTTATCAATAATATAATGTAATTTTGTAATGACAAATCACTAAAAAGACCAAAAAGCAAGAATAATGGAAAAGAAATACAGATTTGAGGTTTGCGCCAATGGCGTAGAAAGTTGTTTGGCGGCAGAACGTGGCGGCGCTGACCGCGTGGAACTGTGTGCCGGAATACCTGAGGGCGGCACCACTCCTTCTTATGGCGAGATAAAGACGGCGCGACGCATGCTGTCGAAGACGCGCCTGCACGTCATCATACGCCCGCGTGGCGGCGACTTTCTCTATTCGCCGCTCGAGATTGAGCGTATGGAGGAGGACATAAGGATTTGCCGTCGACTTGGTGTAGACGGTGTTGTTGTCGGATGTCTGCTTGCTGACGGCACTCTCGACATGGATGCCAACCGCTGCCTTATAGCTGCTGCAAAGGGAGAGGGGGAGAAAGAAGGAAAGCCAATGTCGGTGACGTTCCATCGGGCGTTCGACCGTTGCCGCGACGCGCGCCTCGCGCTTGAGCAGCTTGTGGAACTGGGTGTCGACCGCGTGCTGACATCAGGGCAACAGCCAACAGCCGAACTGGGCATTCCGCTTTTGAAGGAGCTCAACGCCCAGGCTGCCGGACGCATCACGATTCTCGCCGGATGTGGAGTAAACGAGGGGAACATTCGGAAAATCCAACTCTCAACCGGCGTACATGAATTCCACTTTTCTGCACGCACGCCCGTTAAGAGCCGTATGGAATACATAAACTCCGACGTGTACATGGGCGCAAAGGATGCCGATGAGGGCACGCTCATGTACACGTCGGAGGATAGAGTGAGAGCCACAATTGGGGCTTTGGAAGAGGATTAGAAGCACGCCTCCATGACACGTTTTGTCGCTCCCGTGTGCTCCTCTACCACTTTCCCGGCTGCGCCGCCAAGCTCACTGATGAGCTGTGGATGGGTGTTGAAGTCGTTCATGGTGGCGGCGAAGTCGTCGTAGTCGTGCACTTCTATGCCACCCTTGGAGCGGAGCAACCACTGTGCCTCCTGGAAATGCTTGTTGTTGGGACCGAAGAATACCGGCATCTTCCACACGGCTGCCTCCAGTACGTTGTGTATGCCGACGCCAAATCCGCCACCTACGTAAGCCACGCTGCCGTAGCTATAGACAGACGAGAGCAAGCCGAAGCAGTCGATGATGAGACATTCGGCATTGGCTGCCGTCTCCGGCGTCGCCTCCGTGTAGCGCACGACGGTGCGCTTGAGCTTGGAGAGTATCTGCTGAAGGTGCTCATGACTGATGACGTGGGGCGCGATGATAAGCTTCCAGTCGCGGTGGTCGTTGAAGTAGCGTATGAAGATGTCCTCGTCGGGACCCCATGAGGAACCCGCCACGAACACTTTTCCTCCTCGCACATCCTTGTCCACGATAGCAGGGGCTGCCGTGCCTTGGCAGAACGCCTCCACGATGGGCAGGCGCTTTGCAGCGTCGCGTATCTGAAGGACGCGGTCGAAGCGCGTGTCGCCCACAACTTCCGCGTTGTCAATGCCTATGCCGGCGAGGAGCTTGCGGCTCTCTTCGTTCTGCACGAAGAACTTGGTGACGCATCCGAGCACCTTGCCGTAGCTACGTCCATACCAGCGGAAGAACACCTGATCCTTGCGGAAGATGCTCGACACACTGTAGACGGGTACGCCCCGATGCTGGAGAATGTGGAAGTAGTTGTACCAGAACTCGTACTTGATGAAGAACGCCATGACCGGACGCACGGCGCGCAGGAAGCGGCGGGAGTTGCGTATGGTGTCGAGAGGCAAGTAGCACACGATGTCGGCACCCTTGTAATCCTTGCGCACCTCGTAGCCGGAGGGCGAGAAGAACGTCAGCAGTATCTTGTACTCCGGATGCTCCCGACGCAGGCTCTCCATGAGCGGCCGCCCCTGCTCGAACTCGCCGAGCGAGGCGGCATGGAACCATACGTACTGGGCATCGGGGTCCACCTTCTCCTTGAGCAGGCGTACTGCCGCACGCTCGCCGCGCCACATCTTGCGCACCTTCTCGTTGAAGATGCTGGCGACGGCGACGCCTATCAGATACAAGTAGATTACGATGTTATACATATAAGAATTACTTATTTATCCCAGCACCTCAATAGCTTTACGCAGGCGCTTCAGCGTCTCCTCCTTGCCGAGGAATGCTGAGATGTCGAACATGCCAGGACCCTTGCCGATGCCGACGAGGGCAAGGCGGAAGGCGTTCATCACATCGCCGAGCTTATAGCCCTTCTCTTCCACCCATTTCATTACTATTGGCTCCTGTCCCTCAATGGAGAAGTCGTCGATGCCGCTCAAGACGTCGGCAAGCTCGCTCATGACCTTGGCAGAGTCGGCCTTCCAACGCTTCTTCACGGTCTTCTGGTCGTACTCCATAGGCGCGATGAAGAAGAATGAGCACAATGGCCACAGCTCTTTGACGAAGCTGACGCGATCCTTCATCATTGCCACAACCTGCGTGATGCGCTCCATCGACTCGTCAACGCCATTGTTGGCAACGATGGGAGCGAAGAGGTTGGCTATCTCCTCGTTCGACTTGCGGAGCATATACTCGTGGTTGAACCAGATACCTTTCTGGAAGTCGAACTTGGCACCCGACTTCGAACATTTGTGGATGTCAAACTGCTCAACGAGTTCGTCAAGAGAGAACAACTCCTGCTCTGTGCCGGGATTCCAGCCGAGAAGGGCAAGGAAGTTGACAACAGCCTCCGGGAAGTAGCCACTCTCGCGATAGCCCGACGACACCTCGCCCGACTTCGGGTCGTGCCACTCCAAGGGGAAGACGGGGAAACCAAGACGGTCGCCGTCGCGCTTGGAGAGCTTGCCCTTACCCTCTGGCTTGAGGAGAAGGGGCAGATGGGCGAAGGTAGGCATGGTGTCCTCCCAGCCAAAGGCACGATAGAGCAGCACGTGGAGAGGAGCAGACGGAAGCCATTCCTCACCGCGGATGACGTGCGTAATCTCCATCAGATGATCGTCGACGATGTTGGCGAGGTGATAGGTCGGCAACTCGTCGGCGCTCTTGTAGAGCACCTTGTCGTCGAGAATATCGCTCTTGATGACCACGTCGCCGCGTATCATGTCGTTGACGTGTACGTCAATGCCCGGCTCTACCATGAAGCGCACTACGTACTGCTCGCCGTCGGCGATGCGGCGCTCCACTTCTTCCTTGGAAAGCGTGAGCGAATTGGTCATCTGAAGACGCGTGCGGGCGTCATACTGGAAGTTCTGTATCTCGGCGCGCTTGGCTTCAAGCTGCTCTGGAGTGTCGAAAGCGATGTATGCCTTGCCGGCTTCAAGAAGCTGGTTTACATACTTCTTGTAGATTGCGCGGCGCTCGCTCTGGCGATAAGGACCGTGGTTGCCACCGAAGCTCACGCCCTCGTCAAACTTTATGCCGAGCCAGCGGAACGACTCTATGATGTAATCCTCGGCTCCGGGCACAAAGCGATGGGAGTCGGTGTCCTCAATGCGGAACACGAGATCGCCGCCGTGCTGGCGGGCGAAGAGATAGTTATACAATGCTGTACGCACTCCACCAATGTGCAATGGTCCGGTGGGACTCGGTGCAAAGCGCACCCTTACTTTTCTATCTGACATAAAATCTATTTATTTTTCGTGCAAAGATAATATATTTTTCCCGGTTTTCACATTTTTTTTGTAATATTGCAGTCCAAACCTCAAATATAATTAATGTATGAACAGATTTGAAAGGAGCAGAAGCTTGTTTTTGCGAAATATGCTCACACGACTCGCTCTTGTCGTCATCACGGTGGCGGTGATTGTGTGGGTGCTGCCGCGCAACGAAAGCCAGCGGTTCAAGTACGACATAGGTAAGCCGTGGATGTACGGCTCGTTCATCGCGAAGTTTGACTTTCCTATCTACAAGACCGACGCCACTATAAAGGCGCAGGAGGATTCGTTGCTCGAGACCTACCAGCCCTACTATAACTACGACAACTCCGTGGAGGCAAAGCAAGTGGGCAAATTCCTGTCCGACTTCCGCAATGGCATCCCCGGACTGTCGGGGCAGTACGTGCACATCATTGCCAACCGTCTCCACCAACTCTATCAGGCGGGCATCATGGACACGCCTGAATACAACGACATCTATCGCGATTCGACGACGCAGGTACGCATCGTCAGTGGCAACAACGCGCAGAGCGTCAACGTCATGTCGTTCTATTCCACCTTGTCTGCCTACGAGCAGCTCTTTGCCGACGACATCATCGCACAGCAGCGACCATTGCTCCAACGCTGCAATCTCAATAATTACATTGAGCCTAACCTCATCTTCGACAAGTCACGGTCGGAAACGGAACGCAACGACCTCCTTTCCTCCATTCCGCCGGCAAGTGGCATGGTCATGAGCGGACAGAAAGTGATTGACCGCGGCGACATCGTCGACGAATACACCTATCGCGTGCTCAACTCCTTCGAACGGGAGATGCAAAGGCGCAGCGCATCGTCCGACCAGATTACGAGCACCATCATCGGACAGGTGATTTTCGTCACACTCATGGTGACACTCTTCACTCTCTATCTCGGACTCTTCCGGCGCGACTACTTCGAGAAGCCGCGTTCCATCGCAATGCTCTACGCGCTCATAATGCTCTTCCCGGTCATCGTCTCGCTAATGATGCGCCACAACTTCATGAGCGTCTATATTTTGCCCTTCGCCATGGCTCCCATCTTCGTGCGTGTCTTTATGGACTCGCGCACGGCATTCGTCAGCCATGTCACGATGATTCTCATCTGCACAACTGCCGTACGCTATCAGTATGAATTCATCATCATTCAAATTGTTGCCGGACTTATAGCCATCTACTCCCTGCGCGAACTCACAAGACGCGCACAGGTGTTCAAAACGGGCATCCTCGTCGCCATGGGCAGTGCGCTCGTCTATTTCGCCCTACAGATGATACAAGACAACGACTTCGCCCAACTGGATCATGACATGTACTATCATTTCGTGGTGAACGGAGTGTTCCTCCTGCTCTCCTATCCGCTGATGTACATTATAGAGAAGGCTTTCGGATTTGTCTCAAGCGTTACGCTCTTCGAACTTTCCAACACCAATCGCGGACTGTTGCGCAACCTCTCGGAAATTGCGCCCGGCACTTTCCAACATTCCATTACCGTCGGCAACCTCGCTGCAGAGATTGCCAACAAGATAGGGGCTGACTCTCTCCTCGTTCGTACAGGCGCTCTCTACCATGACATTGGAAAAATGGCGAACCCCGTGTTCTTCACGGAAAACCAGGCTGGCGTCAACCCACACGACAACATGACCTACAAGGAGAGCGCACGCATCGTAATCAGCCACGTCACGGAGGGCGTGAAGATGGCGGAGAAAGCCAATCTGCCAACCATCATACGCGACTTTATCCTCACACACCATGGTAGAGGACTGACGAAGTTCTTCTACATCAAGTACTGCAATGAGCACCCTGGCGAGGATGTAGACAAAACGCCGTTCCAGTATCCTGGCCCTAATCCCTTCACTCGCGAACAGGCCATCCTCATGATTGCCGACGGCGTGGAGGCGGCATCGCGCTCTCTTTCGGAATACACGGAGGATACAATCTCCGCTCTCGTCAACAAAATCATTGACGGCGACGTCACTGACGGATACTTCAAGGAATGTCCCATCACCTTCCGCGACCTTGCACTTGCTAAACTCGTGCTCATAGAACGCCTCAAAGCAATCTATCACACGCGCATCTCCTATCCGGAAGCCAAGAAATAACGATGTGAGGGAAGGCTGGAGGACCGGTGGCGAGCACAACGGTCACTGCGGAAGTAAGTATTCAAAATTATCCGTATATATGGACAGCAATCTGTAGTAGGGTAGGGCATCCAACGCACGTAAGGGCAAAAGCTTAGACATTCTGAGGCTTTTGCCCTTTCTTGCTAAGGCAAGCCGAGCTCAGAGCGTTGCAGTCGTATCACATTCCTTTACCTTCCATCCCTCGACGACGTTTTAATATCCGTTACCTTCCATCCTTCGAAGATGACCATGTCGCAACACGCTGTAAAATGATAAATGTTTCTTAGCAACAACAAGAAAATTCCCTCAAACCTTGCACAAACTCTTCGTTTTGTGCATTATTACATCTTCTTATTGTTAATAGACCTTAAAACAATGATAGTTCTTACGGAAAAACAGAACAATTCGGTTACCTTTGCAACCAATTTCTAAGGTAATTAAGATGAATAAGTTAAAATTTGTTTGCTTGACAGCAGCGATTGCATCAAGCAGTGCCTCGTTTGCAGGAGGACTTCTCACCAACACAAATCAGAACGTAGCATTCAACCGTATGATGAGCCGTGAGGCTTCAATAGGTATTGACGGTGTTTACTACAACCCGGCAGGCGTTGTGTTCATGGGCGATGGTCATCATCTCTCTATCAACTGGCAGCTTGCCTATCAGAGCCGCACAATAAAGAACGACTATCAGCTGTTCAATTATAACGCAGCCAACCCCACCACGCCACGCGTGACAAAGGGCAAGGCGTTCGCTCCCGTCATCCCCTCTTTCCAGTATGCTTACAACAAGGGACGATGGTCGTTCCAAGGTAACTTTGCCCTGACGGGTGGCGGTGGAAAGTGTACATTCGACAACGGACTCGGCTCTTTCGAGCGTGTCGTTGCCAACATCGGATTGCTCGGCAACTCTCTCGCGCCCTACATGGGACGCATCCTGCCCACTAATCCAAACGTGCCCAACCCCGCTACGAAGCAGATGGGAGGCTATCAGTACTCTTACAATAGCTATATGCACGGCAGACAGTATTACTTCGGACTGTCGCTCGGAGCTGCCTACAAAATCAACGAGCATCTCGCAGTGGCAGCTGGCGTGCGTGGTATCTACGCCACATGCAACTACTACGGATACGTTAAAGACATCGCCTTTGTAGGAGCAGGCGGCAACAAACTTCCCCTTTCTGCCATCGTTGACCCCAACGATCCGAGAAGCTCCGACATTGAGCTCAATACCGACCAAAGCGGCTTTGGCGTGACGCCTTTCATAGGCGTCGACTACAAGACCGGACGCTGGAATTTCTCTGCCAAATATGAGTTCAAGACGCGTCTTCGCCTCAAGAACAAAGGAACTGTCATCAGTCCTGTCGCCAAACTCGGCGAAGTTGGTACAAACCTCGCTGCCTACGGAGTGCCAGTGCAGGCATTGCAAGCCATAGCTCCAAGCATCAATGAGGCAAAGGACAACATCAACCATCTCATCGCTGAGTACGACGAGGAGCAGAACAAAAAAGTCGTTGGCGACATCCCTGCCTATCTCACTCTCGGCGTAGGCTACAAGCCTGTTGATGCCCTCCGCGTAAATGTGGGCTTCCACTGGTTTGATGACAAGAATTCCACAACAACTTACCGCTTCACTGACCACGAAGGCAATAGCAACAAGGTGTACCGTCACAAGAAGCTCGACCGCGGTACGCTGGAGTACAACGCCGGCGTTGAATACGACATCAACAAGAAGTTCACGGTCAGCACAGGATGGCAATGCACGAGCTACGGACTTACTTCCGACTACATGGACGACAAGTCCTTCGTGACAAGTTCCAACTCCGTAGCAGTCGGTGGCGTCTATCACATCAACAAGAAGATGGCTATCCAGGCTGCCTACTTCCACACCTTCTACAACCACATGAAGACATCGGAAGAAGTGAATCTCGGAACGTCGAAGATCAGCTATGACTCCGATTATACACGCAACAACAACGTGTTCGCCGTTGGACTTGACATCAACTTCTAACAGCAGGCAAGCGATATTTGCCGCTTTTTAATAGATAAAGTAGTCTATCTACCATAAAAGGTTCATCCGTTATTTTCCGGATGAACCTTTTTTCTTGGTATGGGGTAGGGCTTTACAGGTTGTTAAAACACAACAATATTATATGAGCCTTTGCCCAAATAGCGTCCGTAAGGAAAAAGCTTGTTGCTAAAAACGAGAAAAGGCAGTTTCGAATATTCCGAAACTGCCTTTCTTATTTAACTATTTCTATGTTTTCTCTTTAAAAAAAACTTTTTTCTCCTTTAAGTAGAAGGTTTCAAAGCGTTTGACTTCCGCTCCGCCTCCTTAATGGGAGGACAAACGATTATTTATCGTTGCCTTCTCCCCACATACCTATTGCAGCACTTGCTGCAAATAGGGTCATCATCATTGTCATCAACATAACTTTCTACTTTAAACCATTATAACTACTAAACCTAAAAACCTAATACCTAACAACTAACCTTGGTTGAATTTCAAAACCTAATCCTATTGATTGTTACCTTACTACAATCTTACCTAACCTTAAAACTAATCCTTTAATGTATCCTGGACCTAATGGTCTTCCTAATCTTTTACCTTCTTTAAAGTTACCTGAATATCTTCTTTACCTTACTTCTTTAGTTTTTCCTGAATCTTTATTACCTCTGAAAGCTTATCCTATTGAAATGTATTTATACCTTTTAAATGTTGTTATTGTCAATCGGTTGCCTCACGGTTCCCTTGTTTTGACGATGCAAAGGTACAATTGTTTGCGTACACACACAAGCTTTATAAGCATTTTTTTGCTTAAACAGCGTCGTTATTGACATATATCAAAGCGATTGTGCGCGTTAACAATATAACATCACATGGGGTCAACGTCGAAGAATACGGTGAGTGTGGCGTAGCGGCGATCGGTGAGAAGAGCCTCTTTAGTGGCTCTCATGCAGCGTCTTGCAAGACTGAGATTGATGCCGAGTTCGAGTTTAAGCACTATCTTTCTTATCGATTCTGTCTTGACGCGAGCCACGGAAGGCTTGTCCGGACCGAGTACACGCTCACCAAACGACTGCCTAAGGCGTGAGGCAAGTTCTATGGCAGCCGTCTCCACGAGGCGTTCGTCGCGATGGCGCAGATAGACATACACGAGATGACAGAAGGGAGGATAGCGGAACATGCGGCGCTCTTCAAGCAAGTCGCGTGAGAAAGAAGTGAAGTCGGAGCCCACAACTTGATGGATGACGGGCAAGTCAGGACTTTTCGTCTGGAGTATTACGAGTCCGCGCTCGCCGCGTCTGCCCGCCCTGCCGCTCACTTGCGACAGCATTTGGAAAGCGTGCTCATAGGCACGGAAGTCGGGATAGTTGAGAAGATTGTCAGCATTTAGTATGCCGACAACCTTCACGTTGCCGAAATCGAGTCCCTTCGAAATCATCTGCGTTCCAATGAGGATGTCGGTGCGTCCGGCAGAGAAGTCCCTTATGATGCGTGAGTACGCCCCGGCGGAGCGCGTCGTGTCGAGATCCATGCGTGCTATGCGGGCGTCGGGAAACAGCTCGTGCACACGGTCCTCAATCTTCTCCGTGCCGTATCCTCTGCCAATGAGCTCCGTGCTTTCGCAGTTGGGACACTGCCGCGGCACGGCATACGTATAGCCGCAGTAGTGGCAAGTGAGTAGATTCTGCAGGCGATGGTAGGTGAGCGACACGTCACAGTTCTTGCACTTGGGTACCCATCCGCACACCTTGCACTCCACCATTGGCGCAAATCCTCTCCGGTTCTGGAACAATATCACCTGCTTCTTGTCGCGCAAGGCAGCGCGCATCGTCTCAAGAAGGTCGGGCGAGAAGGCTCCGCGCATCATCTTGCGGCGATAGAGATCCTTGATGTCGACGACGCGTATCTCCGGAAGTGCCACATCCTTGTAGCGCGTCGTCAGTTTCACGTAGCCGTATTTGCCCATGGAGGCATTGTAAAAACTCTCCATCGACGGCGTGGCAGTACCGAGTAGCACCTTTGCCCCGTCGTACATACGGGCAAGCATAATGGCAGCCGACCGTGCATGATAGCGTGGAGCAGGGTCTTGCTGCTTGAAAGACGTCTCGTGTTCTTCGTCGACAATGACGAGTCCGAGGCGCGAGAAAGGCAGGAAGACAGCGCTGCGTGCTCCGAGCACCACGTCGTAAGGTTCTGCAGAGAGCTGTTTCTTCCATATCTCCACGCGCTCAGCGTCGCTATATTTTGAATGGTAGATGCCGAGGCGGTTGCCAAAGACGCGCTGCAGGCGGTCGGTCATCTGCACGGTGAGGGCTATCTCCGGCAGCAGATAGAGCACCTGCTTGCCTTCGTTGATAGCTTTCTGTATGAGGTGGATGTAGATTTCTGTCTTGCCGCTCGACGTTACTCCATGCAGCAGCACCACGTTTTTCTCTTCAAAAAGTCTCTCCACGCTGTCCTTCGCCTGCTGTTGTGCAGGGCTAAGCTGCTGTATTAGTTCCGGATGGGCACTGCCTAAGTGGTTGAGTCTTCCCACTTCCCGATGGTATATCTCAAGGTATTTTCTGTTTATGAGTTGTCTCAGCACGGCATCTGACGCCCCAGAGGCGTTCTGCAGTTCGTCGTAAGCAATCTCTTGGATGTGCTGTGGGGGCCTTTCACCGTCGATTTCGTCCCAATGTGACAGTTGCAGATAGGTGTTGAACGTCTCGTGTTGCTTGTACGCCTTGGAGAGAATGGAGAGCACGAGATGCAGCGACTGTTCCGAACGTAGGTTGGCAGGAAGCGTCACGCAGCGCACCGTCTTCGGACGATAGTTCTCCTCAGCCTTCAGTCCGGCAGGCAGCGCCGCCTTGAACACGTCGCCAAGAGGCGCCATGTAGTAGTCGGCAATCCATTGCCAGAGTTTCATCTGTCGCTCCGTGAGCACCGGTTCCTGGTCAATAACCTGAAGGATGTCGCGTGTAGCAAACTGCGGCTTGCGTTCGTGAAGTTCCACAGCCATCGCCGTGTAGGTCTTCGACTTGCCAAGAGGCACGAGCACACGCACGCCAAGGCGCACCTGCGACGCCAACGACTCAGGCACGGAATAGGTGAACACGCCTTCGAGAGGCAGGGGAAGAATCACATCTACGTATTGCATCATGACATAGTTTAAATGTGAACCGCCGCTAAGCCAAAGACTTATTGGCATTTCAAATACGTTTTCAATAAAAGGAATGTTGTGTAGACCAGCATTCTTGTGGGGTGACAACCGGCAGAGTCGTCCGTAAGAGTACTCGGATTAACTGGTAGAGGGGACGACCTCGCCCCCGATATGCAAGAAAGAACGTTTCTCTTTGCTGGAAGCGAGGGCGTCCCCTCTACCAATCTTTATTCAGGTTTCGCAAGTTTGCCTTGCTCAACAGTAGACAAGTAAACAAGTAGGCAAGTAGACGAGTAGACAAGATACGAGTAAATAAGGAAATATGCCTTTTCTACAGATATCCTTTTAGAAGTAGTAGGCGAGACCAATCTGCCAAGCGTTCGTGCGTCCGCCATTCTTCGTGATGTTGGCAAGCTTCAAGTCGCCAGTTCTGCCACAAGCGATGTTGTAGTTGGCCGACAGCTGGAGATGGTTGATAAGTGTTACGCCAGCTCCGACGTTGACGCTGAACTGCGACGACTTGAGTTTCCACTCTGTGGCAGGATTTATTTCCTGCGTCTTGTCGCCGACGTTAAAGCCAAACTGCGGACCGGCGAAGAAGAATATGTTGGCCAGGCTGCCCAAGCCGATGCCATAGCGCAGATTGATAGGAATCTCTATCGACTGTCGCTTGAGGCTTTTAGAGCCGGGCAATTCATTGTTGCTCTCGTCGAGCGGCAGAGCCACCTTAGCCTCACGCTGGTCGTAGAGCGCCGAAGCGTCGATGCCGAGTCCGACGATGGGGAGAGTGAATTTAACGGTGGGGCCGATGAAGAAGCCCGTGCGGTTGTTGGCGTCGAGCACCTTTGAGTCGATGCTCATGCTTGTGACGTTGACACCGCCCTTCAGACCAAACTGTATACCAGCCTGAGCTGTGTTGGCTTGGAAGAGCATCGCCAAGGCGATTGCTGCTGATGCGAATAGTTTTCTCATACCTTTATTGGAGTTTTATGTGTTAAACGTGTAGTTAAGTTGCGTAACATTAGTGGCGCTGGCGACGCACCGTTACACGTGCGCTGCCGGAAGGCTGCGACGACTGCGACGAAGAGCGCTGTTTTTTCACCTTCTGCGTCTTCTTCGCGCCAGAGGCAGAGTCACCGGCGCGGCGGTTCTTCTTCCGTGCTGCCTTCAGCGCCTTCTTGTCAAGCTTGGCGATGCTGTCGAGCGAGTCCTTAGGCTCAGGCTCACCCCAGACGTGCTGCTCAAAGTCAGCCAGTTCCTTCTCAATGCGCTTCTGCTCCTTCGTCATAGCAGAATCCGTCGGACAATACTGCGCGAGCGTCTTGCCGAGCATGTTTGTCGTCTTGTAGATTTTGCCCTTGTACATGTTCTTCGTGAAGTAGTCGTCCATGGACATCGTGGCAGCATTGTTGAGATTGCTCGTCATGATAGTCTGCTTGGTGAGGAACGGTGCGAGGTCGTCGTATCTCACCCAGAAGAGCGGATAGCTTGTGGCGGCGTCGCCGAAGTCGTCCTCACGCTTCAGAATCGGACACAAAGCCAGCACCTTCGTGTGGAAAGCCGAGTTGCGGTCGTCGTAGTAGGCCGACTCCTTGATGTAGTAGGCAGTCACTTCACGCGAAGGAATGTCGCTGTCGTCGATGCGGATGCCGCGGTCGGTGCGTTCGTAGAAGATGTGGTAGTTGTCGAGAAACGACTTCAGATTGATTTTCGAGGCGTCGTCAAACACCTCGTTGCCGTCGAGCCTATATTCGTAGGCAGGTATGGAGCGCTTTAGCACGAGCTTGAAGATATACGTGAAGAGGTTCATCTGCGAGCCAACCGGCTCCACGGGGTAGTAGAGTCCGGCATTGGCGTCCTCCGTCAGGTTTATCTCACGATAGATGTCGCGCCGCCACGTCACGTCCTCGTCCATGGCCTTCTGCGTGGGGAAGGAAATCTGCGCGCGCACGCTCAGTCCCTGGTCCTTCTGCTGAGTCTGTTGCGCCTGTTCGCGCCGACGTGCCGCAGGCTGTGCCGACACCATGTCGGCACAGAAGAGAGCGGCAAGCAATATTGTCAGTATTTTCTTCATTGTTTCTTGGATATTATTGATAAGCCTTTACTTCACGATTACCTCCATTGAGCCATTGAGCTTTCTCGTTATGCCGTCGGGTCCTACAGCCGTTATGCGCGAGATGTAGAAGCGTTTGCCACGCGATAGTTTGCGGAACGTTTCGCGCTGTCGCTCGGAGAAGTTGGCTCCTGCCGACGCCATTGGCACAGCGTTGCCCATATTGTCGAAGAACACCGTCTCGAAGCTCGTCACCTTGAACTGTATGTCGAGGATGCCGTCGTCGATGGCTGCCTTTATGCCAGGAGCTGCCATGATGGACGCCTTGGCGAGTCCGCCGCCACGGAAGCGGTCGGTGCCGATTTGCATGTAAGCGGCGGGGTCGGGGAGTTTGCGCACGTGGAACGTGAACTTGCCCATCTGTCGCGACTTGCCGTTGGCGTTGGAGGCTACGTTAATAGTGACGTCGTGGCCTACAGCCGACGGGCGTGCTATGTACCTGCCCATGCCGATGCTGCGGAACGATCCGCCCGACATCGACGCCGAGACGGCATTGAGCGGCACGCCGGGGATGCTGACGCTGATGGGGTTGTCGTAGCCAGCGTAGAGAACATTCATGAGGTCGGCAGACACCGTTGCACTCGGGGCGACGACGGTGTACTTTTGTGTGAAGTCGCGGCGTATGACATTGCCTGCTCCGTCGCGCATGGTGATGTATCCGCCGAACTGATGTTCGCCGACTCCGCCAGCCGTGAAGCGGTAGAGTCCGTTGCTGATGCGCTGTCCGCCGACGTATATCTCAGGCTGCTGCGTCGTGTCGACGGCAGCCATGACAATCTGCGCTGAGAACTGGTCGCCGCTGATAACCGTGCGCGACTCCGGGATGACGAACGCCGAGAGCTTGTTGACGCGTATGTCCTTCATGTCGATGTTGCTGACAAGCGTATGGAGCACCTCGCCTTCAGCGTAGCGCACGTCGCTCTGCAATTTGGAAAGCAGCGTAACAGCGCCTGCCACAGGCATATCCTCGAACATGTACTCCTGCCAGTTCTTGCCCATTGTGTGGGCGTTGCGAGGGAGTTTCGTCGTGAGGTTGCTCTCGATGATTGAGCGCTGATGAGGGTCAGTCACCATCTTGAGGATGCGCTCGCGGAAGGAGTTGATGGCGTTGAAGAGCTTGCGTCCCTGCCCAGTGCCGGGAGCGAGCATCACGTGGCTCGCCGCCTCAAGGTTGTCCTTGCTTTTTATGTCGTTGAGATTGGCGTCCTTGCCGTCGGCCTCTCGCACAATTTGTTCCTTCAGGCTCTGCGCGAAGTTGTAGAGCGAGTCGCTCATGCGCTTCACAGCTGTCGCCTTGTCGAACCACTCCTTCACCTTCTGCGGATTGGCCTTCATCTGTTCGGCGAAATTGCCGTAGAGTGCCTCGTTCTCCTTGGAAGAGTTTGCCGTGGTGCGGTTGAGGCTCTCCTCGACAATCGAGAATCCGTTGAGCACCTCGGAGGAGATGTTCAGGGCAAGCATCGCCATGAGCACCACATACATGAGGTTGATCATCTTTTGGCGAGGAGAAACCGGTCTTTTCTTTATTGCCATAATTGTTCTTTTAAGTTGACGAGTTGACGAGTTGACAAGTTGACGAGTTGTATGTAACAAGCAGCTTCTGCACTTGTCTACTTGTCAACTGGTCTGCTTGTCAACTACTTCTGCAAATTCATATTCACGGTCATCGCCTCAATCATACGCGCATAGATGCTGTTGAGCTGTTCAATCTGCTGCGCCATCTTGCGGCTTTGGTCGTTGATTTGGTCGATGGTGCCAATCTGCTGGCTGGCACCCTTAAGCTGCATCTCGTACACCTTGCAGATACCCGTGAGCGTGCGGTTGAGATTTTCCATCTCCTCGCTGTCGCGCGTGAGGCGTGTCGACTGCTCCGACACTTTCTGCAGAGTTTCCGTGAGGCTCTTGAGCTGCTCGAGGTAAGCCGACTGTGCGTCGGCGAGTTGCGCCGCCACCTCGTGGCTTGCCGCAAGGTCGGCAGCCGCCGTAGCCACCTGCGCTGTTGCGATGCCCATGCCGACTGCGTTGCCCACGCTGGCAGTGCCCGGCTGCGCCTGTACGGTTGCGCCTCCGGCTTGCATCTGTGCCCCCTCTGCGGGAGCCGTCTGCGCGTTTGACGCGGGAGCGTTGCCCATGTTCGTTCCGCTGCCAGCTCCGCCACCTATTATAATAGTGCCTCCACCTGCAGCCATGCCAGTGCCTGCATTTCCGCCGGCATGTGGCGTGCCCTCATGCTCAGCGTTGTATTCAGCCTCTGCCTCAATCTCCTCGCGGTCGATCTCCTCCTCATCGATATGAGTAGGCAAGTCCTTGCCTTCCTGCGTCTTGTCGAACGGACGGTCGAATGCCGAGAGGAAGAACACGAACACCTCCGTGCCCATGCCCGCGAAAAGCATCACGTTGGCACCGGGAAGGTGGGTTAGTTTGAAGAGTGTACCGAGGATTACGACCGATGCGCCCCAACTGTAAGCATAGTTGAGGAACGTTTGTCCTGGGACGCTATCCATCCACTTCTGCAGATGATAGACTATGTTGAATTTGCTGTAAACTGTCATTTTCCTTTTGTTTTTTTTATAAGCCTTTTTGAGTCGTCATTGACCTTGCCAAGCCTTCTTGCGCCTTGATGCCAGGCAGTCCTGGGCTATAGCTTCTTGTTCACATTACTTTCCTTTCTTTCCCTTTCCCTTTGCGCTCGACGTGTTTGCCAAGCTACGCACGCAGCGGAAGCCGATGTAGCAGCGCGGCTGGTTCTGATATTCCCATGTGCGCCAAGCCGAGCGTATGAACGACTCCGGATCCTTCCATGAGCCTCCGCGCACGCTTTTCTTCTTTAGTCTGTAGGGATCTTCTTTAGCGGCGTTGTATTCGAGAGTAGGGTTGAGGTCGTTCATCGCCTCCACGCCCGCCTCGGTGTAGACGGTGCTGGTCCATTCCGCCACGTTGCCCGCCATGTCGTAAAGTCCGTTGGAGTTGGCACTGTAGATGCCCACCTTCGACGTGATGAGATTGCCATCCTTCGTGTAGTTGCCGCGGTCGGGCTTGAAGTTGGCGAAGAAGCATCCGTCACCGCTCTTCACGCTCTTGTCTTCCCAAGGGAATTCAGTGCCGCTCTTTCCGCGTGCCGCATATTCCCACTCTGCCTCTGTCGGCAGACGATAGCGCTGCACGTAGCGTGCCTCCGGACCGAGTCCGCGCAACAGATAGTCTGTGCGCCAGGCGCAGAACGCGTTGGCCTGCTCCCATGTGACGCCCACTACGGGATAATCGTTGTAGGCAGGATTGGAGAAATAATTGCGCAGATACGTCTCGTTCTCAGCGTTCTGGAAGTCGTTTATCCAGCACGTCGTGTCGGGGTAGACGTTGACGATGTACGTGTTGAGGAAGTCCCACGGACCGCTAAGCTGTCGGTTGATGGTTTCGCGCACGATGCGTCCCTCGTCGTCGATGTAAGCCGTGTCCTTGGAGATCATCACCACCTCGTCGGGGTTCACGGGCTTGTCCGTATTCAGATTGCGCTCCTCAGGGTTGAGGCGGTTGCGCCGAAGGGCAGCTGCCGTGTAGTCGTAGACCTCGTAGCGGTAGTTGAGCTGTCGGTAGTCGAGCATCTTCTCGCCCGTGATAGGGTTGCGTGTGTAGACGCTCTCGATGGCACGCTGCTCGTCCTCGTTGGGCTTGCGTGGCAGCGCCTTCTTCCAGTTGAGATGTGGAGGCACGGGGTCGCCGTTCTTGTCTTCAGTAATCATGTAGGTCTCGTCGCCGCCATACTGCGGGTCGGCGAGTCGCGTGCGTATGATGCTGTCGCGCACCCATGTCACGAACTGCTTGTACTCCGAATTTGTAACTTCCGTCTCGTCCATCCAAAATCCGTCAACCGAGACGTCCTTCACGGGCGTCTGCTTGCCCCACAGGCTGTCTTGCTTCTCAAGACCCATGCGCAGATAGCCTCTCCCGATGCGCACCATGCCGTAGGGTGCCGGCTCAGTGAAAGAGCGACCACTGACGCCAACCACCTCTCCGCCGCGGCCTGCCGATGAGGCTGCCTTGCTGCCGAAGCATCCGGAGAGGAGCATCGTGAGGGCGAGAAGCCCGAGTGACAATATGCTTTTTCTTGTTTTCATCTATATAATAATGTTTTTATTTTGTTTCTTAATCTATAATCCTTGCCTTTTGACACACTCCAAGCCTGCCTCTTTCTTTAAACATTTGGCAATTAGAGTGTTCTGACGCTTTTGTGCAAGTTGCGTCCCTTCTTCTGCAGATTGAGATCCATCTGATAGCCGACGAACAGTTCATGACTGCCGTTGCCGGGATTGATGGCAGAGGTGTACATCTCGTAGGAGTAGCCAAGTACGATGCCGTGGAAGCGTCCTCCGATGAGCACCGTGGCAGAGATGGTGGGGGCGTAGCTAACGCCGAGATACATCATCTTCTTGTCGTTGGTGTAGGTGAGTCGTCCTGTAATGTCGCCGCGATAGCCGGAGCCGTCTGAGCGTACAAGGAAGGATGGCTGTATTGTAAGAAACGGGTTTCGGAGCCGAATATTGCCTCCTCCCGTCAGATAATACGTGGCGTCCACCTGCAGCTCGTTGGTCTGTCCAAGCTTTACGAGCGGCGAGTTGATGTGCTGTGCCGATACGCCGAGGTACCAGTTGCGCTGCGTGTAGTAGAGTCCGACGCCGAGGTCGAGCGAGTTGCCGTCTACCTTCGATGAGGAGAAGGCTGGGTCGTTGGAGTCCTCAAGGTCGAGCTTGGAGCCGTCAAAGCTCTCGCTGAGCAAACCGGCGGAAATGCCGGTGGAGAGCTGTCCGCCGAAGAGCTTGAACTTGAAGGCGTACTGCAGGGCGAGACGCTTGTGGGAGAAGAGTCCGAGCTGGTCGTTCATAAACTGGATTCCGGCGCCGTGAAACTGCTTGAGAAACAGAAACTGCATGTCTGCCCCAGCGTACATTGTCTGCGGATTGCGCTTGAAGCCCGACAAGTCCATGGCGTAGGCGGCTGCAATGTTCAGCTTCTGCTGCTTGCCGACGGCTGCCGCGTTGAACGACGGTTCCATGTCGAAATAATGACTGAAGGACACGTCGTACTGCGCGTGGCTCCGTAAGGAGACAAGCGTCAAGACTGTCAATATTATTATACATTCGCGTTTAAACACGTATGTATAACGTGAGAAAACGGGTTTTATTGTAGAGGGAGGAGAAAAAAGTTTAGAATAAATCTGTAGGGGTGTGCCTAAACTTTCATAACTGGGAGAGGGGGCGCCCCCGCCCCCGACAATGCAATAGACATCCCAATAACGATGGAATAAATCTTTTTCTTTTGTCGGGGGCGAGGGCGCCCCCTCTCCCAGTTATTTTTTGTCGGGGGCGAGGGCGCCCCCTCTCCCAGTTAGGGCCGTGACGTTCCTTCTCCCAGTTGTCAATGTCGGGGGCGAGGGCGCCCCCTCTCCCAGTTAGGGCGGTGACG
>DLKG01000086.1:0-466 GCA_002490315.1 Prevotella sp. UBA7594
TTTGAATCCTGCCGGAGTCACAACAACATTTAAAAGAAGTACTTACAAAAGTAAGTACTTCTTTTTTTTTGCATTTATACGTACTCAATACTACAAAAACATGTTGTAATTTGCAAGAAATTGGAAATATTATTGTAGCTTTGCAATTCGATTGCATAAAGCTACTTGCAATTTCACTGTTACATCATAAAACATTTACCATAACATACAAAACAATGGAAAACGCTAAGACATACACATTCGACGAAGCCTACGAAGCCTCCTTGAAATACTTCGCTGGCGATGAGCTTGCCGCACGCGTATGGGTAAACAAATACGCCATGAAGGACAGCTTCGGCAACATCTATGAAAAGTCGCCGGAAGACATGCACCATCGTATCGCGGGCGAGTTAGCACGCATCGAACGCAAATATAGCAACCCGATGACGGAGGACGAGATTTTCGCCCTGCTCGACCACTTCCGCTA
>DLKG01000086.1:542-53773 GCA_002490315.1 Prevotella sp. UBA7594
CCGGCATCGGCAACAACTTCCAGATTGCCTCGCTGAGCAACTGCTTCGTGATTGGCATCGACGGCGACGGCGATTCCTACGGAGCCATCATGCGACTCGACGAGGAGCAAGTGCAACTCATGAAGCGGCGCGGCGGCGTGGGGCATGACCTCTCGCAGATTCGACCAAAGGGATCTCCCGTGAACAACTCTGCACTGACATCAACCGGTCTGGTGCCGTTCATGGAACGCTACAGCAACTCCACACGCGAGGTGGCGCAGGACGGACGCCGCGGCGCACTGATGCTCTCCGTGAGCATCAAGCATCCCGACAGCGAGGCTTTCATCGACGCGAAGATGACGGAAGGCAAGGTGACGGGAGCCAATGTGTCGGTGAAAATCGACGACGCCTTCATGCAGGCTGCAGTCGACGACAAACCTTACACGCAGCAGTTCCCCATCGACAGCGAGAATCCGACAGTGAAGAAAGAGATATCTGCCCGCAAACTGTGGGAGAAAATCGTGCACAACGCATGGAAGAGCGCCGAACCGGGCGTGCTCTTCTGGGACACCATCCTGCGCGAGAGTATTCCCGACTGCTATGCCGACCTCGGCTTCCGCACAGTGTCGACCAATCCATGCGGCGAGATACCACTCTGCCCCTACGACTCATGCCGTCTGCTCTCCATCAATCTCTATTCCTACGTGGAACATCCCTTCACGCCTGACGCCACGTTCAACTACGAACTGTTCCGCGAGCACGTTGCCAAGGCACAGCGCATCATGGACGACATCGTCGATCTTGAGCTTGAGAAAATCGATCTCATCCTTGAGAAAATCGACCGCGACCCGCAGGACGACGATATCAAGCACGCCGAACGCCATCTTTGGGAGAAGATTAAGGCAAAAAGCTCGAAAGGACGACGCACGGGCGTTGGCATCACGGCTGAGGGCGACATGATTGCCGCCATGGGTCTACGCTACGGCACGCAGGACGCCACCGACTTCAGCGTCAATGTCCACCGCACGCTGGCGCTTGCCGCCTACCGCTCTTCCGTGGAGATGGCTAAGGAGCGCGGCAAGTTTGAGATTTTCGACGCCGCACGCGAGAAGAACAATCCCTTCCTCCTGCGCATCAAGGAGGCCGACCCGCAGCTCTACAACGACATCATGACCTACGGCAGACGCAACATCGCCTGCCTTACAATCGCGCCTACGGGCACCACAAGCCTCATGACACAGACGACGAGTGGCATTGAGCCTGTGTTCATGCCTGTCTACAAGCGCCGCCGCAAGGTGAATCCCAACGACAGCAGTGTACACGTTGACTTTGTCGACGAGGTCGGCGACTCCTTCGAGGAGTACATTGTCTACCACAAGAAATTCCTTGAATGGATGCAAATCAATGGTATCGACACCGAGAAACGCTACACGCAGGAGGAAATCGACCAACTCGTGGCAAAATCGCCTTACTACAAGGCAACGGCCAACGACGTCGACTGGCTTATGAAGGTGAGAATGCAGGGAGCCATACAGAAATGGGTGGACCATTCTATCAGCGTCACCGTCAATCTCCCCAACGATGTCGACGAAGCGCTTGTCAACAAGCTCTACGTGGAGGCATGGCGCTCGGGATGCAAGGGATGCACCATCTATCGCGACGGTTCGCGTGCCGGAGTGCTCGTGGCTGCCACGAAGAAGGAAAAGAAGAAGGCTGCCAAGGAGAAGGAAGCGCCGGTTGTGCACACGGGCACTAACGTACTGACCGTAACGGAGACACGCCCGAAGGAACTTGAATGTGACGTGGTGCGCTTCCAAAACAACAAGGAGAAATGGGTGGCTTTCGTCGGATTGCTCGACGGATACCCATACGAGATTTTTACTGGCTTGCAGGACGACGAGGAGGGCATTGCCTTGCCGAAGACCGTCACCAAGGGCCGCATCATAAAACAGACCGGCGCCGACGGAAAGCACCGCTACGACTTCCAGTTTGAGAACAAACGTGGCTACAAGACCACCGTTGAGGGTCTCTCCGAGAAGTTCAACCCTGAATACTGGAACTACGCGAAGCTCATCTCCGGCGTACTGCGCTATCGTATGCCGATTGACCACGTTATAAAACTCGTGGGCTCGCTGCAGCTCAAGGACCAGAGCATCAACACGTGGAAGAACGGCGTGGAGCGCGCACTGAAGAAATACGTGAGTGACGGCACGGTGGCAAAGGGACAGGTGTGCCCCGTCTGCGGACACGAGTCGCTCGTTTACCAGGAGGGATGCCTCATCTGCAAGAACTGCGGCGCCTCACGCTGCGGATAGTTGCATAACGCGCCCTGAAGAAACTAAATGTCATAGACCATTGACACATGACACACACACGGTCGATGGCATCTGCACAAGCTAACGCGCCCTGTAATGGAAAAAGCTTAGAATTATCAATGCTTTTTCCATTACAGGGCGCTTTGCGTTATGGGCGTAGCCATGAAACAACATGATTACCGCCTCACAATGAATACCTATTTGTAGGTAATTGACGCATGGAAAAGGCAAAAACGGAACCAAAGGCAGACGCTATTGCGCAAATATGGGTAACTTTGCAGACGTTAACACCAATATACAATACACATTATTTATATATATTATGCAGAAGAATATTAAGAGACTAATGTTCACACTCTATGTTCTCGTCATCGTTTGCATGGGAACGGCTACTGTGGCGGAGAAGTATAAAGGCTCCGACTATGTGTCTACACATGTCTACGGTGCATGGTGGTTTTCGGCTCTTTGGGCATTGCTTGCTGCAACTGCCGTCATCTATTTCGTCAGACATGCCACGAAGGCATGGTCGGGCGTGGCGATACATCTCTCGTTTGCCGTGATTCTCGCCGGCGCCTTCATCACACACATAGGATCGGAACGAGGATTAATACATCTGCGACAAGGTGTTTTCACCGACCGCTACACCCTTTACGACAACGACAACAATCCCCACGACGCAACACTACCCTTCTCCATTCGGCTCGACCGCTTCGACGTGAAGTACCATTCGGGCACGGATGCCGCCGCCGACTACGTTTCGTTGTTCACAATCAATGACGGAAAGTCAACGACACACGGCGAGGTGTCGATGAACAACATCTTCACCTATGGATCCATGCGCATCTATCAGGCTTCTTACGACAGCGACATGTTCGGCGTGGCACTTTCAACTAATGCCGACCCAATCGGCATACCCGTCACCTACACGGGCTATGCCCTACTGTTCCTTTCGCTTATTGCTATGCTCTTCGACCCGCGCGGAGCCTACCGCAACGTGCTCCGCAGCCCGATGCTGAAGCGCGGCGCGCTCACTGTGGCGCTGCTTCTCGGCATGGCTACAGCCAACGGCTTTGCCGCAAGCGACGGCAACCAAGGCAGCAACCTCAGCAACAAGACGCTCCCAGCAGCCACTGCTGCCAAGTTTGGCGAGCTAAACATTCTCTACAACAACCGCATCTGCCCCCTCCAGACCTTCGCCATCGACTTCACGAAGAAGCTATACGGCTCAAACACATACGAAGGACTAACTGCCGAGCAGGTGCTCACGGGATGGATTTTCTGGGGTGAGGAGTGGATGAACGAGCCGATGATAAAACTGAAAAACGGCGACATGAAGTCGACACTCCAGCTCCCCGACTACGTTTCCGCCAACCAATTCTTCAATAAAGACATGGGCGGCTACATCTTAGGCCCGTACATACAGGAGTACTACGGAGGCAACCACGACAAGTTCCACACGCAGGTGGCTGACGTCGACGACCGCCTTCAGCTTATCATGGACGTGCGCCGCGGACTGCTTCTGAAAATTTTCCCCTACAACGAAAAGGGCAAAACCACATGGCTTGCCCCTACTGAAAACCTCCCGAAAACGATGGACTACCACCATCAGCAGTTCATACAGACCGTCTTCACCGTCCTCTTCGACGAGGCGGAGGCTAAAAACTATAAGCAGATGGACGAGATAATAGGGAAGTTGATAAAGTATCAGCAAAAGAATGGAGGTTCTTCGCTGCCCTCGGCAAAACAAATCGACGCCGAGCGCACCTACAACGCCATTCCTTTCGCGACAATTCTCTTCATCGTATGCCTTACGATGGGCGTGCTGACCTATCTCTACACCATCACGCGCCTCTGCCGCGAATGTCGTCTTCAGGGCGACAACGACTCCCGGCGCGGCGTACGCTCCAACTTCGACCGCACCATGGCAGACCTTTCCTACGCCATAATGACAGTAACATTCATCGCCCTGAGCTATTGCGAGTACCTCCGCTGGACCATCAGCGGCACGCTCCCGATGGCTAACGGCTACGAAACGATGCTCTTCATGGCGTGGATAGTACTCTTCGTGTCATTGCTTCTCGGCTTGCGCTTCCGCATCATGCTCACGTGCGGCTTCCTTATGTCGGGCTTCTTCCTTCTCGTCAGCCACATCGGACAGATGGATCCACAGATTACGCACATCATGCCCGTGCTCAACTCTCCACTGCTCAGCGTACACGTGTCGATTATAATGACCGGCTTCGCCCTGCTCTCGCTGACCTTCATCAGTGGCGTGACAGCCCTCATCGTGCGCCTTGCCAACCGCCATGCAACTGACGTAATGCTCGCTCTTGAGCAGCTGTCTCTACTCTTCCTTTACCCTGCCATGGCAGCCCTCGGCATCGGCATCTTCGTAGGTGCCATTTGGGCAAACGTGTCGTGGGGACAATACTGGGGATGGGACCCCAAAGAGGTGTGGGCACTCATCACATTCATGGTGTACGCCATAGCTCTTCATCCGCGCACGCTGCCCGCATTGCGTCGTCCGACAGCGTTCCACGTATTCATGGTGGTGGCTTTCCTTACTATCATCATGACGTACTTCGGCGTCAACTACGTCCTTGGAGGTATGCACAGCTACGCATAGCAAAGAGGGTGTGCCAAAATTCGCAAATCAGGATTATCCGTAGCGGTTTTTATTTTGGCACACCCTCCATTCTATAGTATGCCCATACGCTGAAGGGCATGGTACTCCTCCGAATTATAATTGGACATGACGGGATAGCCAAGCGTGCTACGCTTCAGATTAAGGAAGTGCTTGAAGTCCTTTGCCTGGCTTGCGCCGATAATCTCGCAGAGCACCATGCGCTCACACTCGACGTCGGAAAGCGCAAGTCCTGCCGACTGCATCTTGCCGTCGGGCAGCTTTGCCACCTCGTCAAGGCGGAAGAGTCGCCTGCTCTTGTCGTCCTCATAAGCAGTCAGAAGCAAGTCGTCTTTCTTTGCGGGCGAGATGAAGAGCGGTCGGCGGTCAGCATACATCTTGTTGATACTGCCGCGTGCACGGTCGATAACCTGCGACATCGGCACGCTGTTGACCAGTCCGTTGTCGTAGGCAATGATGAGAGAGCCGTCTGTCTCGTCGTCATGCACGGCAAGAGTGAGCAGTCCTTCGTCCCATTCCACCTCGTCGAGCACACACCAGTTGCCAATATCCATGATGCGCACAAAGCACACTGTGTTGACGAGATAATCCTCCTCCCAGTTGTTCACAACATTGCTGCGCACACGACTCGTGGAAATTGTGCCCGAGTCTTGTGTGTGCCTCTTCTCCACGGGCTTCGTAGAGTCACTGCCGTCAGCCGATTGTTGCTGTACGGAGCCGGAGTCCTCCACTTCTATAGAGTCCATGTCGACAGCCGCCGTTGAATAGTTGCTGAAGTTGCGCTCATCCATTATTTCCTGCAACTGCTGGAGTTCGATAGGATAAGTGGATGTGCCCTCACGCAGATAGTAATGGTTGTCGAGCCTCAACTCCACGGGTTGCTTACTCGGCGCCACCTTTATGGCATACACGAAGTGCTTGCCTGCATCTGGATGCTCGATGACAATGGAGGCGTTCACCTTGTCGCCGAGGGCAAGGCGAATGTTGTTGCGCACATAAAGATCGAACTTGTCCGCGTTGTTATCGAAGAAGACAAGATCCTCGTCGAGTCCCTTTGCCGAGCCTGTGTCGTAGACGCCGAGATAAAGCGTGCCGCCATAGGAATTGACCATGCCGCATATCACTCTCATCACGTTGAACGTCTGCTGCTTCATGTCGGGCCTCATGCCATTGTTGGGCGGGAAGACAATTGATGTCTTGAACTCCGTAAGCTGGTCTTCCTCGCCGAAGGAATAAATCTTCGGCAGTTCCACGTTGACATTGAGCAGACTCTTCAGCTTCGCCACGATAGCCTGTTGGAAGTCGTGGAGCGCAAATCCTTCAGCCATGTTGTAGCTGAGCATGAGGCGCGCGAGCTTGGCGAGAATGTGGTCGTGGGCGTATGTGGAACAGATATTCCAAAGGAAATCGTTCTTCTCGCGCCGCCCGATGCTGTTGATGATGCGCATCTCCGTGAGTCGCTGCTTGAGAATAGGGAACTGCTCCACCATGTCGTCGTTGCTGCCGAGAAGTTCCAGTTCGCGGTCGTTAACCTTTCCGTTGGTGGCATAATCCTCAAGAATGCAGAGGAAATGCTGCCGCTGCTCAAGATACTGCGTCATGGAATTATTGTCGGTCATTCTTGCAAGGATGTGGGCAATGGAAAGGAAGGCGTATGCCTTTATGTTGTCGGCTGCAAGCACAGCCTTATGGTCGAGTATATTGATGATTTCAGCCATGTAGGACGGTGCAAACAAGTCCTCCGACACGCCCATTGCCTCTTCCTCAAGTTCCTCTTCCGTCGCCTCATAGTTGCGCCCTCCTGTGTACTCCCAATAGTCGAGCAGCACAGCGGTGGCTGCTTCGCTTACGCACACCGGACTCTCCGCCATACCTACAATCTCGCCCTGGATGGCGGAGGCACGCGTAGAATCGGTTACGCGCACGCGCACCGTGTCGCCAAGGACATAGGTTTCGGAGTCGTCAGTGATGGGGAGGAAGATACCGTAGCCAAAGCTTGTTATACCGAGCAGCACGCTTGTGCGCTCGTCCTTATACACTAATGAGCAGTCGGACTCCTCGCCGTACTTCACCTGCTCCTTTATCATCTCGTCGATGAATGGCATGCAGTCGAAAATGCAGACCTGCGTCTCGTCCCGCTGAGGCAGCAATGACTCTACGCGCACCTTGAACACTATCGGGTTGCCGTCGTAATAAAAGGCGTCAAGCCCCAACTTCGGGTCGTAATGGAACATGCCCATAGCGCCACCCTTCTGATAGGTATCGAGCCATCCCTCACCGTCGTACATAGGGTCTTCTATCTTGCAATAGAAGCGACACGGATTGTTCTCGTCCTGCCACATCACGCGCACATACGTAATCGTACCTGCCTCTGGCGCGAGCTTCACTGGCTTCTTCACGACGGCAGAACGCTTCTCAAAGAGTCCGGTCTCCACATCGTTCCAGTAGGTCTTCCACTTGTGGAGGTCTTTCGACTTTGGACTTATGGAGTAATGGCTTGGATTGTCGAGAAAAACCTGCAGGTTGTGCCATTCGAGAAAGTCTTGCGGCAGGACGTTGCGTTCCTTTCTTGCTGAAAAAGAGCGCGAGAGCGTAATGCCGTCGGTGCTGACTGTGAAGCGCACGTTGTGGGCCTCGAAGGAGCGCGTGAGGAATGTTGAAGCTGAAGCCTTGGCGTTTGCCATGCGATAGGCAAACAGTTCGGCGTTGCTGAAGTCCTGTCCCCAGGCGATGTTGAGCGTGCCTCCGTCAGGAAGGAGAAGGGTTGTAAAGGCGCGCTCCACGAGTGTGTCAACGAGATTCTTGCTTATGTCGGCAGAATTGAGCACCGTGCTTGTACGCGCATAGGAGAGATAATGGAGAAGAAGCGACTTATAGAGTTGGCTGTCGCTTTCCTTGCCGCCCGTGATGAGGAGGTAGAAGCAGAGTGAACGCACCATGCGATTGAGCAACACGTGACTCTGCTCGCCGTCGATGACTGCAAGACGATTGGTGCGGTCGCGGTTGGACATGATGTAGAAGCGGAAGAAGCTGGAGAAAGCCTTGGCAAACGATGGCTGCTGCCAGTTCTTCGCACACTCTGCCACAAGATTTAGAATAGAGTCTATCTTTTCCTCCAAAAGTGCCGGGCGCATGGAGAAGAGGGCGATGAGCATCTGCATACGGCTCTGCGGATTGTATATGTAGCCCGAATGGCGTATCTTGCCAAGGATGGAGTCTACCATTGAACTGTCTTCGCCGCTCTCGACGAGGGACAGACATTTCAAATAGTTGTCGGCGGCGGCGACGCGACTGGCTATCCATTCCTGATAGTCCTCACGCTCGGAGCCGTCAAACTGCAAGAGATAGTCGGTGTCTTCAAGCAAGTACATGCACACGGCATGGTAGCAATGGAGAAGCTGACGGCAGGTAGAAATGGAGAGTGCGCGCCAAAACTCCACGCCTTTCACAGCCATCACTGCCTTCACCACCCACACGGCATTGCCATGCTGCAAGTACTCGCGGGCCTCGTCAAAGTCACTGTCGTGGCTAAATACGCTGAGCACATACCTCTTCAACGCTCCGTCGATGCCTACATTGTCGAGTATTTCTTCCATGCCGACACACCGTTGCCTTGCCGGAGCCGACTCGTTCTCAATCGTCAAAATCATCTTGTTCGGGTTGGGCCTGGACACTATGCACCTCACTTTTTGGTTGGGCATCAGATAGGTATCGGCGCAACATTTCAAACGGAACGGCACTCCATTGATGTCCCTAATGTCGTAAAACCTTGAAGAGAGTCCGAAATTGTCAGCCATGCCGGTGACAATGAATTGATAAGATTTCCCATCGACGTACCTTTCGCGGAACATCTGCGCAAAATTCTGTACAAACACTATGTTGTCGCCATGCACGTCCTTCACCATACATGGCAACTCGCTTATCCGCTCCACGCCCGGCTGACTCCTTTGGAAGTCGAACATCCTTATGGCGTATTGGCGTCCGTTGGCACTGACAATGAAAAAAGAATTACTGCCTTCATCCCTGACGGCAACAACGGGCAAGGTGTAGAACTTGCCTTTCTGATAGTTTTCTCCGCTCATAATATATATAAATTTGATCGTTAATAAAATAAATAGCCTACAGTTTGTAATTCATACGAATAGCTCGCACATTCTACAAAAATACGAGTTTTTCCGTTATCTCACCGCATCACATTATATATATTACGGAAAATTAACCGTACAAAACTTTTAACACGCAGGCTGAAAAATTACAGTAATATGCCTACATTCATAATTTTTATGTAATTTTGCAACGCAACAAACTTTCCTAACGCAAACGAACAAATCAAAATTATGAATATCAGCAAATCACTTGTCGCTGTCGCCATTACCGCACTGACAGCGTCCACCATGCAGGCTAAAGAGAACATCACGGCGCCGGCGCCGCTTCTCCCCGTGCCGGAACAGAAACAAATCGACTGGCAGAAGATGGAGACATACGCCTTCATCCACTTCGGACTTAACACTTTCAACGACCGCGAATGGGGCTACGGCGACTCCGACCCCAAGACGTTCAACCCCACACGCCTCGACTGTGAGCAATGGGCAAGGACGCTCGTCGCTGCAGGCATGAAGGGCGTCATCCTTACTGCCAAGCACCACGACGGATTCTGTCTGTGGCCCTTCGCCGGCAACGACTACAACATTAGCCGTTCACCCTACAAGCAGGGCAAGGGCAACATCGTGCGCGAGCTATCGGAGGCATGCCGCAAGTACGGACTGAAATTCGCCGTCTACCTCTCGCCATGGGACCGCTCACGCGCCGAATACGCCACGCCTGCCTATCTCCCCTACTTCTACGCCCAGCTGCGCGACTTGCTGACCAACTACGGCGACGTCTTCGAGGTTTGGTTTGACGGAGCCAACGGAGGCGACGGCTACTATGGCGGCGCGCGCGACACGCGCACTATCGACCGCAAGAACTACTACAACTATCCGCGCATCTTCGAGATTCTCGACAGCCTTCAGCCTCAAGCTGTTGTCTTCGGCGACGGCGGTCCTGGCTGCCGCTGGGTGGGCAACGAGAAAGGTTTCGCAGGAGAAACCAACTGGTCGTTTCTGCGCAAGGGCGAGGTGTATCCGGGCTATCCGAAATATCCCGAACTGCAATATGGCCATGCCGACGGCAACCAATGGACTCCTGCCGAGTGCGACGTCTCTATCCGCCCGGGCTGGTTCTACCATCCTGAGGAGGACGGCAAGGTGAAGTCGCCCGAACAGCTTACCGACCTCTACTACCGTTCCGTGGGACACAACGCCACGCTGCTTCTCAACTTCCCCGTCGACCGCGACGGACTCATCAACCCCATCGACTCCGCCAATGCCGTCAACTTCCACAAGCGCATTGAGCGCGAGCTTGCACATAACCTCGTCGCAGGCATGAAGCCTCGCGTGAGCAGCGAACGCGGAAAGGCGTTCGGCGCCAAGGCTCTCACCGACAAATCATGGGACACCTACTGGGCAACGCCCGACGGCGTCACGACAGCCGACATCACGTTCGCCTTCAAGAAGCCGCAACGCATGAACCGCATCATGCTTCAGGAATACATTCCGCTGGGACAGCGCGTGAGAAAATTCGCCGTGGAGTACCTCGACGGCAACGAATGGAAGACTGTAGACCAGCCTGAAGAGACTACAACCATAGGCTACAAGCGCCTACTGCGCTTCCGCACCGTGGAGTCGAAAGGCATCCGCGTGCGCATCCTCGACTCGCGAGGCCCCGTCTGCCTCAACAACATCGGCGTCTATGACGGCGGAGCTGATGCACAGTTGACATGGAACCCCACGGCAGAAGCCATCAAGTCGCTGCCGTTCTCTCTCGTCGCCACAGACAAAAAGCAAGCTGAAGCAGCGACCGACCGCAATCCGCAGACCGTGTACTTCACCGAACAACGCGACATCATCATCGACCTCGGCAGCGAGCAATCTGTCTCCACCCTGCTCTACCTGCCCGACCAAAGCGAAGGACGCCGCGGACTCATCCACACCTTCACCATCTCAACATGCGCTGCCGATGGCTCCAACGCGAGCGTCGTGAAGACGGGCGAGTTCTCCAACCTGCAGAACAACCCCATCCTGCAGACCGTCAGCTTCCCGTCTGTCAATACACGCTATCTGAAACTCACCGCCAACACCACCGTCGGTGACACACGCGAAATCGGATTTGCAGAACTCGGAGTGAGATAAAGATTTTTTTAACTCTCCATTTCACTCCTTAGAAAAAAATGTTTAATTTTGCAGCCTAATTCGTTGTAAACCATATATAATACATATGTCAAGAAAGAAAAAACCACTTCCAATACTCGAAAACGTCACCATTGAAGCCGTAGCGGCAGAAGGCAAGTCGCTTGCACACGTCAACGACATGGTGGTGTTCGTGCCATTCGCCGTGCCAGGCGACATCGTCGACCTCCAGGTACGCAAGAAGAAACACAGCTATTGCGAGGCGGAAGTTATACGCTTCATAAAGAAGAGCGACGTGCGCCAGGAGCCTATGTGCGAACACTTCGGCGTGTGTGGCGGCTGCAAATGGCAGAACCTGCCCTACGAGGAGCAGCTCAAGGCTAAGCAGAAGCAAGTGCACGACCAACTGACGCGAATCGGAAAGATCGAACTGCCGGAATTCCGCCCCATCATGGGCTCCGTGCACATCAAGGAATACCGCAACAAACTGGAGTTCGGATGCTGCAACAAGCGCTGGCTGACACGCGAGCAAATCGCCGAAGGCACACAGTTTGACAATATGAACGGTATAGGCTTCCACATCACTGGCGCCTTCGACAAGATTCTCCCCATAGAGAAATGCTGGCTCATGGACGACCTCCACAACCGCATACGCAATGCCATACGCGACTACGCCTTCTCCACGGGCATGACCTTCTTCGACCTCCGCCAGCAGCACGGCTTGCTGCGCGACATCATGATACGCAACTCCAACACGGGCGAATGGATGGTGCTCATACAGTTCCATTACGACGAACCGGGCGACGAGGAGCGTGCCAAGGGACTCTTGCAGCACATCGCCGACAAGTTCCCGGAGATTACGTCGCTCATGTACGTCAACAACCAGAAGTGCAACGACACGTTCGGCGACCTCGACCTCTCTGTCTTCAAGGGCAACGACCACATCTTCGAGACTATGGAGAACCTGCGTTTCAAGGTCGGACCGAAGAGTTTCTACCAGACCAACACCGAGCAGGCATATCATCTCTACTCCGTGGCACGCGAATTTGCACAGCTCACGGGCAACGAACTCGTCTACGACCTCTACACCGGCACCGGCACCATCGCCAACTTCGTGGCACGCCAGGCACGCCAAGTGATTGGCATCGAATACGTGCCTGAAGCCATCGAGGACGCCAAGGTCAACTCCGAAATCAACCATATCGCCAACACGAAGTTCTATGCCGGCGACATGAAGGACATTCTCAACGACGAGTTCATCGCCGAGCACGGACGTCCCGACGTCATCATCACCGACCCGCCACGCGCCGGTATGCACTCCGATGTCATCGACACCATTCTCCGCGCCCATCCGAAGCGCATCGTCTACGTCAGCTGCAACCCCTCGACGCAGGCACGCGACCTTCAGGCGCTCGACGGAGCGTACGCTGTGAAGGCTGTGCAGCCCGTTGACATGTTCCCACATACGCCCCACGTGGAAAACGTCGTATTGCTTGAGGAAAGAATATAACAAGAATATGAAAAAACAAATCTTCTCTCTCGCTCTTGCCTCTCTCGCCCTCACGGGCGCGACGGCGCAGGAGAAGTCGCCCAAGATGTCGCTTTTCAGCGACATTAAGTTCAGCGGCTACGTCATGTCACAGTATCAATACAGCGACAAGGAAAACGACAAAGGCGAGAAGGACGCCAACTCCTTCAACATACGCATGGTGCGCCTCGCCCTTGAGGGACGCGTCGTGAAAGACTTCTATTGGAAGGTGCAGCTGCAAGTCAACGGCAACACGAGCAATCTCGGCTCGTCGCCGCGAATGGTGGACGCCTTCGCCGAATGGCAGAAGTTCGACGCATTCAAGATAAAGGCAGGACAGTTCAAGCGCCCGTTCACCTTCGAGAACCCCATGCACCCCATCACTCAGGGCTTCATGTCCTACTCGCAGAACGTCACGAAGCTCTCCGGCTTCAACGACCGCTCCGGTGAACATGCCAGCAACGGACGCGACATCGGCGTGCAGATTCAGGGCGACCTTCTCAAAAACCGCGCCGGACGCCATCTGCTCCACTATCAGGTGGGCGTCTTCAACGGACAAGGCACCAACCAAAAGGACGTGGACCAGCGCAAGGACGTCATCGGCGGCGTGTGGGTGATGCCCGTAAAGGGACTGCGCATTGGCGCCTTCGGATGGACTGGCTCGTATGCACGCAAGGGCACATGGACCGTCACCGACGACAATCATCAGCCCGTGCTCGACGCACAGGGACAACCCGTAACACGCAGTGGCGTTCGCTCGCTGCCGAAAAACCGCTACGCCTTCAGCGCGGAATATGCCGCCAATGACTGGACGGTGCGCTCGGAGTACATACATAGCCAGGGCTACGGATTCACGACGGCATACAGCTCCGGCAAGGAGTCTGACTGCAACATCAACTACAAGGCAGGCGACAAGGCCGACGGCTTCTATGCGCTCATGATAGCACCGGTCATCTCGAAAAAACTCTACGCCAAGGCACGCTACGACCTCTACCGCCCGCAGGCTGAATGGGGCACATCTAAGACGCAATATGAGATTGGCGCCAACTACTGGATTGGCAAACACATCATGATTGGCGCGGAATACGCTCGTGTCAACGACCGCAGCCTCAAGAAGGAGAACTACAACATGGTCGACATACAACTTGACGTGAAGTTCTAAAGGGGCTAAACACAAGCACATCAACAAACACAACAGACTGAATTAACATTTTATAAATCAGGGGGGGGAAATTGTTTCCCCTCCACAAAAGTACAGAAGTTATGAGAAACAGAAGACTCGACGATGCTGACAGATTCCGCGAGAGCAGTCTGAAAGCCATTCGCAATCGTAAGAAGTATGCCCGTATTCTCTACTGGGTGCTCGTAGCTGTGGCAGCGATAATGCTATTTCTCGTCTACGCAGCCTACAAATTGGACAACTAAAGATATCTTATCACAAACTTTAACGTGTTAAAACGCATAACTAACAATAAAACAAAATCTGTACACATAACAACAAAGCAACAATCCTTTTTACCAAACAAACAAAAGAATACATCTATGGTAAACAAATCATTGGCAGCCGCACTCTTCGGCTGCATACTGTCAGCTAATGTCACAATGGCGCAGTCGCTGCTGCCCAAGCCACAGTCGTTTGAGGCTGGCAAGGGAACGTTCAGCACCACAAGCGGCGTGAAGGTCGTCAATGAGGCAGGAGCAATGGCAGACAACATCTACTCGAAGCCGTGGACAGCAAAGTCGTCCGACGGCGCACGCCAAGTAGTGCGCTTCACGAAGCTCCAGAATCCATCGTCGCCCGAGGCCTACCGCCTACACATCACGCGCGACACGCTGCTCGTCAGCGCTGCCTCTGCCGACGGATTTCTCCACGCCTGGCAAACCATCGCGCAGCTGACGTCGAAAAACTCCATCATGGCTTGCGACGTGACAGACGCTCCTGCCTTCAAGTGGCGCTCGCTGATGCTCGACGTGTCGCGCCATTTCCAGCCGATTGAGTTCGTCAAGAAGCAGATTGACATCATGGCGCAATACAAATTCAACCGCCTCCACCTCCACCTCACGGATGCTGCCGGATGGCGCATAGAGATAAAGCGCTACCCACGCCTCACCAACTTCGCCGCATGGCGACAAGGCAACACGTGGAAAGAATGGAGCAAGAACGGATGCAAATACATGCAAGAAGGCAGCGACGGTGCCTACGGCGGCTACTACACACAAGCCCAACTGCGCGATCTCGTCGCCTACGCTGCCGAACGCGGCATAACCATCGTGCCGGAGATAGAGATGCCGGGCCACTCCGCCGAGGTGCTCACTGCCTACCCCGAGCTTTCATGCACGCACGAGCCTTACAAGCAGATGGACTTCTGCCCGGGCAGCATCGCCACCTACGACTTCCTTGAGAACGTGCTGAAGGAAGTGATGGACATCTTCCCGTCAAAGTACATTCACGTCGGAGGCGACGAGGCCGACAAGGTCTCATGGCCGTCATGCCCGCTCTGCCAAAAGAAGATGAAGGAACTTGGCACCGACAAGGATGGACTACAGGCTCATCTCATCGCACACTTCGGCAAGTTTCTCTCCGAACACGGACGACAACTCGTCGGATGGGACGAGGTGATAGCCGGCAATCTGGAGAAGAACACGACCGTCATGGTATGGCGCGGACTGGAGAAGGCGCATGAGGCCATCGAGCACGGCTACGACGTAGTGCTCTCGCCAAGCGGCTACTGGTACCTCGACTACTATCAGGACGCCCCCGACACGCAGCCGGAGGCCATCGGAGGCTACCTGCCGCTGGAGAAAGTGTACAGCTATGTGCCGGGCGGCACTCTGCCCGAGGCTGAGCGAGCCAAGATTACGGGCGTGCAGGCCAATCTCTGGACGGAGTACATCCCTACTGGAAAGCAGGTGGAATACATGCTCTATCCACGAGCTCTTGCCATCGCCGAGATAGGATGGAACGGCACGAAGACGAAGAACTATCCCGAATTCCGCCAGCGTGCGCTGAAGCAGATTGAGCATCTGCGTGCTGAAGGCGTCAACACGTTCGACCTCAAGCACGAGAAGGGCGAGCGCCCGGAGTCGTTCAAGACCACGAAGCACAAGGCTCTCGGCTGCAAGATTATCTTCAACCACCGCTATGAGGACAAGTACAAAGCGCAGGGCGACCAGACACTCGTCGACGGAAAGCACGGCGGCTGGACCTACGGCGACCAGAAATGGCAGGGCTTCCTCGGCAACAAGGGCTATTGCCTCGACCTCACGCTCGACCTCGGCAAGGTGGAGAAAATATCTTCCGTCTCTGCCGACTTCATGCAGGCCTACGGAGCATGGGTGTTCTTCCCGTCGGAGTACAAGATTTCGGTCAGCGAAGACGGCAAGAACTTCACGGAAGTCTATGACAAAACGTGGGAAATCGACCGCGACGTGCAACTCGGTTTCCGCAATCTTGCATGGAAAGGCTCAAAGAAAGCACGCTTCATCCGCGTGCAAGGCAGCACTACAGAGGATGGCGGATGGCTGTTTACAGATGAAATCGTCGTAAAATAAAATAATGCAAACAGAAAGAATCTCAATAGACGGAAAGGACTGCCTGCTGTTCACAGCGGGCAGTCCTCGTTTTGTTTTGGTGCAGCCGACGGCTCGCCATGAAGCGAAGAACGACGGCATCTACCGCGAGGCGGAGCTGATAATTGCAAACTGCGACACGAACATAGCTCTCGCCGCCTTTGACGTCGGCGACTGGGCGCGCGCGCTCATGCCGTGGGCAGACGCTGCCGTGTCGAAGGACAAGGAAGTGGGCTGCCATGCAGCCGACACGCTACGCTACGTGCAGTCTGCTCTCTTGCCACGTCTCTGCTCACGCTTCGGCGACTTGCCATGCGTCATCGGCGGCTATTCCCTCGGCGGACTGTTCGCCCTATGGGCAGCACGCGAAGCCGATGCATTCTGCGCCGTCGCTGCAGCGTCGCCTTCGCTCTGGATACGGAAATGGGGAGAATACGCGAGCACCCACCCCATGAAGTCGTCAACGGTCTTCCTCAGCCTTGGCGACCGCGAGGAGCATTGCCGCAACCAACGCATGAAGCTCATCGGCGACTGCGTGCGCTCCGAACACTCTCTACTTCTTGCACAGCCCGACATCACCCACACCACACTCGAATGGAACCCAGGCGGACACTTCGGAGCCGAGGCTGAACGCACGGCAAGGGCCTTCTGCTGGTGTGTCAACAATGTCGCTAATTAGCAAAAGTGGCACTTTAGACATGCTAAAGCGCCACTTCGTTTTTATATGACTAATATTGTCAGTTCCTATTAGAACATCTTGGCAGGATAAACGCCCTCATCGGCAAGCTTCTGGAACTTTGCCACTACGTCCGGACGATCCTCAGGATAGGTTACGCCAAACCACTTGGATGTTGTGTCGAGCACCTCGCAGGTGGCTGTGCCTTCGTGAATGAGCTTGTCTACCATCAACGGGATGAAGAACTCGCTCTTGAGATTCTCCATATTCTTCGGGTCGGAGAGGAACTCCTTGAAGTATTCCTCGCTGTGCTTGAAGTAGTCGGGAGTGAAGCCCCAGAAGTTCATTGACACAGGAGTTGTATCGGGGATTGCCACCCATGTCTCGCCGTCGTCGGCAAGATATTTTACAACGCCGTCGATGCGCTGAATCTTCGTGCGCTCCACGACAGACGTGAGATGATGGTGCTCGTCGTTCTCGCAGATACCACGGCTAACAGTGCCGCTCTCGGAGAGTGTGTTGCCTACGCGGAAGCCTACCATGGCATACTTTCCCGTAGAACCTTCGGGCAGCTCGCTGAGCCACTTGCCCATCACGCGGAAAGCGTCGCGATCGTAGAAGTCATCGCAGTTGAGCACGGCAAACGGCTCATTGATGACATTGGCACCCATCATAACGGCGTGGTTGGTACCCCAAGGCTTCGTGCGGCCTTCCGGACACTTGAATCCTTCTGGCAGAGCGTCGAGGCTCTGGAATACGAGCTCGCACGGAATGTGGCCCTCATACTTGGAGAGCACGATGCGACGGAAGTCGTCCTCGAAGTCCTTGCGAATCACGAATACGAGTTTGCCGAAGCCGGCATTGATGGCGTCATAGATGCTGTAGTCCATGATTGTCTCACCATGAGGGCCAAGCTCGTCAAGCTGCTTCAGTCCTCCGTAGCGGCTGCCCATACCGGCAGCAAGGAGAAAAAGAGTTGGTTTCATAATCGTTCTTGATGTTATGTTTGAGTTAATACTTGTATTTCGGTTTTTTTAGCCTCTTTCTATCAGACGCAAAAGTAACAAATAAAGACGATATAGAAAAAGATTTGGCCTAAAATTTTTCTCACAATACTGCAAAGAGCGCTGTCGTTCGCACTTCTTGCCCAAGGAATTGGAATTATAACTGGGGGCTTCGCGCGAAAACGAAAAAAGCTGGCAATGCACCTCTTGCCTTCGCTTTGGTGCAATGTCAGCATTTTGTCTTGAACGAGTTTTCTATGCTCGTTATCTCGCTTGAGAATTTCTTGTCTATCTTTAAGCGGCGCTCCACTTGGTTGCAACTGTATATGACGGTGGAGTGGTCGCGTCCTCCGACGAGCCTTCCGATGCGGCTTGCCGGCATTTTCGTGTATTTCTGTGCCAAGTAAATCGACACCTGGCGTGCCATAACATAGTCTTTCTTGCGACTCTTGCTGTTGATGTTGGCAGGTGTTACGTTGTAGTGCTGGCAAACGCTCTCTATGATTTCGTCCACGGTGAGCGGCTCCTCGCTTATCTTCACTGAGCGCTTTACAACGCGCTGTGCGAGTTGCATGTCTACATTGCAGTTGTAGACAACGCTGTAAGCCATCAGCGAGTTGACGACGCCCTGCAAATCGCGCACGGAGCCATTGGCTGTCGAAGCGATAAACTTCACTACGTCTTCCGGGATGTTGAGCCCGTCGTGGCGGATTTTGCTTTCGAGGATGTCTACGCAGAGCTGCACGTTGGGCTTCTCAAGCTCCGCTATGAGTCCGCCTGAGAAGCGCGTAATGAGTCGCTCGTTCATTCCCTTCAGCTCCACGGGAGGTCTATCACTCGCAAGGATGATGCGTTTTCCGTTGCGGTAGAGATAGTTGAAGATATGGAAGAAGGTGTTCTGCGTGCCTTTCTTGTCCTCCCACTCCTGAATATCGTCGACAATGAGCATGTCGATGGTCTGGTAGAAGTTGATGAAGTCGTTGACGGTGTTGCGGAGCACGGCGTTCGTGTACTGCACCTCGAAGAGTCGGGCGCTGATATAGAGCACACGCTTCTGCGGATAGAGCCTCTTCGTCTCTACGCCAATGGCGTTGATGAGATGGGTTTTGCCGCATCCTGAGGGTCCGAACACGAAGAACGGATTGAACTGTATGTTCTGCGGATGCTCGGCTATCGACTGTCCGATAGCGCGTGGCAACTTGTTGCTGTTGCCTTCTATATAATTCTTGAAAGTAAGATGAGGATTGAGCTGCGGGTCGATCTGCTGTGTAGGGGCAGCGTCGAGCATGGTCGGCGCCTCGTTGGCGTGCTCGCGCTGACGAGGCTTCAGCGTCTCGTCGATTGGCTCATCCGACTCTATGGTCTGTGTTTTCTTGTTCTCACTGTCGGTAACAACACGATAGGAAAGACTGATGCCTTTGCCAAAGAAGCGCGTAAGCACCTTGCACAACAAGTCGACATAGTTCTCCTCCAGGTACTCGCATACGAACATGCTGGGTACGCGAAGGAGTAGCGTCTTCGTATCCTCATTGAAGGATTCGAAGGCGATTCGCTTGAACCATGCGTTGAATTGTTGCTCTGAAATATTCTCGCGTATGAGCGCAAGAGAATTGTCCCAAAGCTTGTCAGGACTTACATTCATTGGCTATATTGTTGTTTTGCAAACGTCTTTCGACAGTTATTGTTATAATTCCGAATGCAAAATTAGTAATTATTTTTGAAGTGAGCAAATATGTCGTTTTTTTAATGTTCGGTGGAATGTCTATAATGCGTTAATTTTCCGCAAGTTAGCGTTTTTTATGATTTTTCGGGCTGTTTTACGGCTTCAATCCACTTAACCTTCTGATATAAGGGAGGTTAGTGGATGTATTAGAAAATGGGCTTAATTTTGGTGAAACATTCGTTACCGTTATATTAAATATGTAAGGAAAACAACGTTGTAAGCCCGATTTTGCCGTGAAACAATGGCTTTGCTTAATTTATACAAATTCTAAATAGGCGAGAAGCTTTGCCCCTCGTCTATCCTATTTGTCCTTTCTGCCAAACACGGAGAAGTGTACGTAGCGCTTCGGGTGCTGCTTGAGGTCGATGACGAGCGAGTCGGCATGGCTCATAGTGGCATTGAGATTGTTGTAGAGCGCCGGATCGTTCATGAGCAAGCCAAGAGTGCCCTCCTTTCCGTTGAGCTTCGCCGTAACCTGATTGACGTTGGCAAGCGTCTGGTCGATTTGCTGCTTCGTAGAGGCGAGGTCGAGGGCGGCAAGGTTCTGCGTGAACTGCGTCGTGTTGTCGAGCACGCCGTTGGCTTTCGACATGAGAGTGGGCACGCCGCGATTGAGCGACTTCATAAGCGTGTTAAGCTCCGCTGTGGAGACGGTGAGGTTCTGCGTGACGGTCTGTATGTTTCCCAATGAAGCGGCAATGGCAGGATTGGCAAGCAGCGTGTTGACGCTACTGAGGATGCTGTCGAGCTTCGGAAGCATCCGCTCTATCGACGGCACCATATCTGCCACCTTTCCCATGGCGCCGCTGTTGACGTCGCCTATAATTGTTCCGCCAGGCATCACGCGCTCGCGCATATTGTTGGCAAGCAAGAGGTCGACCTTCACGTTGCCCATGAGGTCGCTCACGATTTCGGCAGAACTGCCTGCCGGGATGCGCATGTCTTTGTCGATGCCGGCAAGCACGCGTGTCGGGTGTTCACCGGAGTAGTCGAAGATGACGCTCTTCACAGTTCCCACCTTGTAGCCGTCGGCGTAGATGGGGGTTGAGGAGCCAAGTCCGCTGATGTCCTCGAACTCAATGTAGTAGTCGTTAGTCGACGAGAACAGATTGAGTCCCTTGAGGAAATTCATACCGAAGAACAGTATCACTACGCCAATGATGGCGACGATTGCTATTTTTACTTCTTTCGTGAATGCTTTCATATTTAGTATTTATTTTTATCAGTGTATTATTTTCTTGCGTTACGATTTCTCTTAAATTCCCTTATACCCTCGTTGACATCCATTTTCTCGCCGTTTTTGAAGGCTATGACAAAAGCGCCCGGGAACTTTTCCATTAGCTCCTTCCGCAGCCGGAATATTTCGTTGTAGTTGTTGGACGCACCGCAAGTGTACTTATACAAGCCGCCCTCCTGAAAGAAGTCGACGTTGTCAAGCTGCTTGAGATGTGAGTCGCCCTTCTTAAGCCGCTGTTTGCTGACGAATATCTGCACCTTAAACACGGGGCGGCTTGCGTCAGCAGAAGTCTCCGGCTTGCGCTCGTTTGACCGAGGGGCAGCGCTCTTTGGTTTGGCTGAAGTTGTATTAGCTTGCGACTTGCCGGCTTCCGGCTGCGCAGAAGCGCTTTTTGACTGGCGGTCGCGAGTTGCGGAAGCCGACCTGTTGCGGCTCGCTGCCGCGTTGCTGCTTCGGCGCTCCGCCGCCGTAGTGTCGGGAGTGCCGAAGCGCGTGGCGCGTTCGTCCGGCTGCACGTCGGCAGAAGCTACGGGAGCAGCGTTCTCCGGCTCCGCTAAAGCCTGCGACTGCGGCTTGAACGGCACTGTGATGCCCGTGTCGTACTTGTTCTTGTATTCCGCGAAAGCGTTGTAGATGGCACGCGAAATGAGGTCAACCTTCGAGCGGTCGTTGAGCATCTGCTCCTCGTCGGGAGTGGAGATGTAGCCCAGCTCTATCAGACAAGCAGGCATAGATGTAAGCCTAAGCACGGCGAGATTTTGCTGATGCACGCCCTTGTTGGGCCTGTTGGCTTCGCGACACACATGATTTTGCAGCATTTTCGCCATGTCGATGCTTTTCGAGAGATTCTTGTCCTGTATGAATTCAAACATGATGTTGCTCTCAGGCGAGTTGGGGTCGAAGCCTACGTAATGCTGCCTGTAGTCCTTCTCAAGGAATATCACGGAGTTCTCGCGCTTCGCCACCTCAAGATTCGTCGCGGTGGCGTGCGAGCGTCCGTCGCCGAGAGTGTAGGTCTCGAAGCCTCTTGCCGTGTGTACGCCCTTCAAGGCATTGGTGTGAACCGAGATAAAGAGGTCGGCTTTGGCGCGGTTGGCTATCTCCGCACGCTCATAAAGCGGAATGAAAACGTCCGTCTTACGTGTATACACCACCTTCACGTCGGGACAGTTCTGCTCGACATACTTGCCGAAAGCAAGCGCTACGTTAAGGTTGATGTTCTTCTCCACCGACATCGTTCCAGGCGCTCCTGTGTCGCGTCCGCCGTGTCCGGCGTCGATGACCAGCGTGAATTTCTTGCCTGCCACAGCTGTGACAGGCAGTAGAAGTATGATGAAAAGCAGTGCGAGCAGTACTCTCTTTGTCATAAACGGTTTATGCTTCGTGTCTTTGTTCTGTTAGATGCTACAGGAATTACGCCACCTGTAGTCGGCTGCTATCTTTGTCCCTGTCGGCTGCAAAGGTAGCTAATTAATTGAAAAAACCGAAAATATTCATTTAGTTTTTTCACGCTCCACATGTATTTCAACCCCCGCTCCGTCGCAGTCGGCCCCCATCGGAGGGTTGGTCTTGGTAATGCGGAGCACTATTGAGGAAATATCGGCATATTCGTCGAACAGGCGCTTTACTATGCGCCCCGCCACATGCTCCAACAGGCGCGAGGGCTTGAGCATCTCTTCACGCACCGTTGCGTAGAGCTCGGCGTAGTTGAGCGTGTCGGCTACGTCGTCGGAGGTGAAGGCGCGGCTCACGTCGTAGCCTACGCGCACGCTGACGAGATAGTCGTTGCCCGTGAGTTGCTCCTGTGGGAGCACGCCATGACAGGCGTGAAGCCGTATGTTGTCGATGTAGACATAAGATTCTGTAAGTGTGGCCATATATATAATGTGTAAATATAATATAATGTTAGGTGTTACGTCGGCAAGCCATTGTCAGAACGGGTAGCCGATGGCGAAATGAAGGCTCTGGCTGTCCTTGAAGTTGTTGAAATTGTAGAAGCCGCTCTTGTAGGGCAGGTGGAGACCAATGCCCCAGTCGAGACGCAGCACGAAGAAGTCGAGGTCGTAGCGTATGCCTATGCCCGTGCCAAGCGCCATCTCACTGAGCAGATTTTTCAGCTGCAGCTTTGAGCCAGAACGGTAGCCGTCGTCGCGCATCGCCCACACGTTGCCCGCATCGAGGAACACAGCACCATAGAGATTGCCGAACACGCGCGGACGGAACTCAAGGTTCATCTGCAACTTTATGTCGCCCGTCTGGTCCATATAGGAAAGGCGCGAGCTATTGGCATAGTACTTGCCCGGACCGATGCTTCTCACGTTGAAAGCACGGATGCTGTTGGCACCTCCGACGTAGAATTGCTCACTGTAGGGCGCACTCTCCGCATTGCCGTACGACCATATAACGCCGGCACTGATATGCCCGACAAGCGAGCTGTGCTCCGTCACTTGCCAAGTCTTGCGGAAATCCGTCTCCACCTTCAGAAACTGTGCAAACGGATTCTTGAACATCGTCTTGCCCTTCTTGTTCCATTTCTCGCCGAAAGCCATGTAGACAAGCGAGAGGATGTTGGAAGCCTCGCTCAGCGACAACTGCCAATAAATCGGGTTGCGCATCGAGGAGGGCGACTGATATGTGAACGTGTAGCGCATCTTCGGCACAAACTGGTCGCTCATTGCCATCAGCAAGTAAGGGCTGTTGTTGAGCACCTCGCCGAATGCCTCCGTCATGTTTGTCATGTACTCATACTGCAGGATGAGCGGCGAGAACTGGTGCATCATCGTGGCACGCGGCTGCATGGTGTAGGTTAGCTCGCCCGACACGATGTGGCGCTTGAAGTAGCCCGAGCGGTTGAGCACGTCGCTCGACGCCTTGATGAGCGTTGACGGCGTGGCATAGTCGCGATGGACGGCAAGTCCCTTGGCACGGCGCTGGCGGCGCAGACGCTTCATCAAGCCGTTGATGAAGAGCAGGCGTGGCATCTCAAGCGAGAGGTCGGCACCGTACTCATAGGAATTGAACTTCGAACTGGTGCCATCGGCTTGATGACCTGTCTGCCATTCGTAGGAACCTTTCAGATTGAGCGAGAGCTTCTCGCCTCCACGGAAGGCGTTGCGCTTGGCAAAACCGAGAGTGACGCCTGGTCCGACGCGTCCGGTCGTCTTGCCGACGACGTTTGCCTCAAAGTAAATGTCGTATGGTTTGTCGAAGACGCAGTTGAGCGTAAGGTCGAGCGTGTCACAGTCGGGCGTTGTGTCGCGAGGAGCAAACGAAAGGTCAACGCGCGAGAAGAGTCCCTTTGCCGTAAGCGTGTTGACTGTCTGCTGATAGTCGGCATAGCTGTAGAGTTGGCGCGGGCGCAACTTCATGTCGCGCGTAATGACACTGCGGCGTATTGGCGACCGCTTGCCGTTGTAGACGATGGTGTAGTTGCGACGGCGCGTAGTGTCGGCAAGCTGCTCTATTGCCGATTGCTTGCGCAGCTCAAGATTGATCCTTCCCACATACCACTTGTGTCCGACACGCGCAGGCAAGCTGTCGGCATACTGCAAGCGCACCTGTGCCTTTCCGGCGTTGGCGATGGTGTCGGCAAGGAATGTGGCATAGCTTGGCTGATAATAGAAGAAGCCATTGTTGCGCAGAAGCGTGGAGACACGCGTGCGCTCGGCTTCAAGAGTGGACACGTCGAAGGGGTCGCCCTTCTTGACAAGCGCTTCCGAAGCCGTGGAATCTATCAGCTCCTTCGCCTCTTGAGGGAAGTTGCGGTAGGTAAGCGTGTCGATGGTGTGGAGTTCTCCGAGGTTAACAGTGTAGCGCACTTTCGCCGTCTTCGAGCTGTCAGTCGTGAGCACGTCGTAGCCCACGTAGCCGCTGAAGTAGCCGCGGGCGCGCAGCAACTCACGCGCCACCTGCGTGTGAAGGCGCGGATTGACAGCGCTGAGAAGCACGGGGGCCTTGCCAAACGTCTTCTTCACCCACTTGCCGAAGCCACTCTCCGACTTGTAGAAGGCGTTGTAAATCCAAAGACGATAGGAGAACGGCAACCTGTAGTAAGGACTACCGAAGAGTGAGCCGTTGGGGGCTGTGGCAAGCGCCGCCTCCAGTTCCTCCTGCGTCGAGGTGAAATGCTCCGACGGAACATAGTTCTCGTAGCGGGTCTTGGCAAGCCCCGTGAAGAGCTTGTCGTCGTCGGGAACGGAACTCGTAGAGGAACACGCCGCCACGACAGCTGCCCACATTATTATATATATATACTTCTTAAATCTCATGTCATTGTTTTTCGTTCGTCCTTATTTCCGTTGTCTGCTTGCCGCGCTTCTGCACAGCAGTGTCGCCACGCTGCTCTGGCAGCATCGTAGAGGAAGACTTCCTGAATCTGAAAATATCCTTCAGGCTCTGCAGCTTGCGCCGCCACATGAAGCCACCGCCAAACTGCTCCACGTAGCCCTCCAGCCAGTCGTAGGAATCGCGGTCGTAGAAGAGCTTCAAATACTTGTTGGAATTTGGTGAAAGGCGGTATTCCAGCGTCACGTTGTCGAAGAACGTGTCGTTCTGATTCTCCACCTCCGCTCCGCTCGACACCTTTCCGCCGATGACGATGCGTAGGCGGTTGTTGAGGAAGCGCTTCGAGAACTTGAAGGAATAGTCGGTATGTATCTGTCCGGAGCCGAGCGTTGTGTTGTCCATGCCAAAGGAGAGGTCGAGCGTTCGGAGAGCGTTGCCAGAGATGGCGTTAATCTGCGAGCTGAGGAATGCGCTCAGGGCGTTGTTCATGGAGAACGAGCTCGTGTTGCCATCGGCGAGATACATGCCCGTCGTGAGCATCGTCACGGCAAGTTTACCACGGTTTTCTATCGACTGTGTCATCAGTTCGTTGTGCATCTGCTGGTCGTCGGGCGCGTCGATAGTGAACTGTAGTCCCATGTCGTTGAGCGTCTTGGTCAGCTCCACGCCACACTCAAAGAGCACGCTGCGCCCTGCTCCACCGTCCGACGTCACCGTAGCCTTTGTGGTTTCCGTTGCAGTGATGTTCAGGCGCGGATTCATCGGGTCGCCGAAGAACTCCACATAGCTACCGTCCTTTATGGTGAACGTCTTCAGCGGAATAACGGGCAACGAATATTTCATCTCGCCCTGCCCTATCGTGTAGCGTCCGTAGAGACTCAGTCCGTCGGACGCCGTGTAGAGCATACGCAGGTCGCCTCCGCCGATGATGTCCACATAGTTTGACTTGTCGGCGTTGAGGGCGCAAAGAACATGCGCACCCTCGTCGATGCTCACGGTGAGATCCATGACAAGACCCGTAAGCGGCGGGCGCTCCACGGCGACGGCGTCGGGGTCGCGGAAGTTGACAAACTTCACGAGCCCGTCGAGCTGGTTGTCGGTGGAAAGCGGAGAGTCGCGCAAGATATAGGTTATGTCCGACGAGCCGAGCACGTCGAGTCGTCCGCGCAAGCGCAAGCCGTCGAGCGGTCCGTCGGCAAGTCCGAGGAAATTGACGTAAGCCTTGCCGAAAGCTTCCGAGCGGGCCTTCTCCTTAGAGTCGATGAGCAGATAGTTGGATGCACGCATACGCATATAGAGCGTCATGTTCGACAAGTCGCTGAAGTCAAGGTTGCCATAGAGCGTCAGTGGGCTGCCGTTGCCTGCGAACATTTGGAAATTCTCAAACAGCATCTTGCTCGACGTAATCGTGACGGGGTCGTCAGAGAGGCGCATCTCCACGCCGTAAGGCTCACTTGCAACGTAGGCAGAATCGAAGAGCAACTCGCCGTTCACATCCGGCCGGGCAAGCTGTCCCTCCACCTTGACGTGTCCGTCGGCATAGCCACGGAAGCTAAGCAGGCGGTCGGGGATGAAGCCGTTGAGCAAGAGCAATGGTGTGCGCGACAGACTGAGGTCGGCGTCAAGATTGCCGAAGCCCGTGGAATTGTACGTGCCACTGAGCGTGCACACCTCATAATTGTCCATCATCAGCGTTCCGTCGACGTAATGCTCGCGTCCGCCGTCCTTCGGCATATAGACAAACTCACTTGAGAGATTGCCCACCGGGCATCCCTCGTACGCCATGTCGTCGACACGCACCGACGACGACACCGACATCGTGCCGTCAGCCATGTCGATGTAGTGGAAGTCACCGTTCATTATGCCCTTCACATTGGGTGCGTATGGAATGACCGACAGCACCTTCTCAAGGTCGAAACGCGTGAGTCCGACGGTAATGTCCTGCAAGGCATCGGTGCTGTCATTAGTATACACCTGCACGCCCATGCCGTCTTCCGCCTGCAACTTCATGTCGGCAGAGATGCGTTGATTGTCGGCGAAGAAAATGTAGTTGCCCTTGTTCACCTTGAATTTCTTGTATCCAAGCACGGGGTCTATTCCGCCAAGCATCAGCCTTACGCCGCCCGGCTCCATGTTGGCTTTCAAGCCAAGAGCGACACCAAGGCGGTCGCGGTCGTCAAAGACGCGCGTGCCAAAATAGAGCGACTGCTTGTAGAAGGCGCCGCGGAAGAGAGCGTTGAAGACGTATTGCTTATTGTAGCGGTTGTTGCGCACCTGTCCCTCAAAGTCGGTCTTCACGGAATCGGAGCGGAATGTAAGACGTATGGTGTCGAGCTGCACGCCGGCAGCACATAAGGAGTCGAGGCTCACGCGTCCGTTGATGCCTTTCGATGGCGACGTAGCCATGTCGATGTAGGCGTTGTGGAAGTCGTAGCCATAGCGGCGCATGGTGCGTGCAAAGACGTTTTCCCTACCAGCGTCAAGATAGAGCGAGAGCTTCGGCATTCGCTCGCGCAGACGCAGTTGGTCGATGTAGCGTTCCTTCGACTGCTTCACAAGCTCCTTGTTGACCGATGTGAACCGATTGAGGATATGCTCCACGGAGCCGTGACCGTCAAGCCGAAGCGTGAAGTCGCCACAGACAACATCGGCATGAGTAGAGTCGCGGCGCGTAAAGACGTCGAGCACGACGTTCTCCGGTCGGTAAGCGCGGTCGGAGTCGCGCACGACGATGTTGCCAATCAATCCTTTGGCGCTGTGGGCTGAGCGCAAGTCGGACTTCACTTCCATGTTAGCCGTGAGCGAAGCGGCAAGCGGCTTCTTCGTCAATCCAAGACGGTAGAAGTCGGCATTGAGCAGATTGCAGACAAGGTTGGCCTCCAGCTTACGTCTGTCCATGAGCGTGCGGAGGTCAATGATGCCGTTGAGCACGGGATTGTGGCTGTCGAGCACTGCCTGCCCCACTCCCTTGCCGACATTGGCATGCAGATTAAGATTTGAAAGATCGTAGCCCGAATAGGCGAATTTGCGCACGGAGGCGGCAGCCTTCATACTTGTGCGCGGCGAAAGGAAATCGAAGCCCGTGCCCTCAACCATGATGTTTCCGCTCAGCGGACTAAGCCCCATGCCAGGAAGGAAGGCGTCAAGACGCAGTTTGTCGGCTATTAGATTGGCTGTGTAGGCGAGGCGGCGCGAGTCGAGAGTGGCATTGGCACGCAGCGAGCCGCCACCCTGCGTGGCAACGAAGCGCGTGGCGTAGCGTGGCCCGTTGACGTCGACATCGCCGTCGAGCGTTATGCCGGATGGTATGCGGAATGTGGCAGACGACGTCGGATCTATTATAGGCTTAAGAAATCCGAGATCGTCGGCACGTGCTTTCAAATTGATATGTGCCGTCAGACGGTCGAGAGCTGCAAGGTTGGCAGCCCTTCCGTCGGCCTTCAAAGAAAAAGCTGTGGGGAGCGTAGCAGAAAGCTCGCCTATGCGCAGACTGCGCATGTTGCCGTTGATGTCGGCACGCAGGGCAAGCGGATATTCCGGAAGGCGCAAGACGAACTGCAGGGGCATGAGTCCAACAATGCGCATAATGTCGGATTTGCCGATAGAAGCATCAAGGCGCAACTTCATCACGCCCGGATTATTGTCGGAGAATGTGGAGAAGTCCATGTCGGCAACTGCTGTCAGACGCGACACGGGAGTAGACAGACGGAAGTCGGGCAGCGAGATGTGAGCCGTGTCGAGAGATATGTGGCCAGTGGCGTTGCTCACGGCGATGCCGCTCTTCTCCTTAAAAGCAAGGCGTCGCAGTACAAGAGCCAGCTTGCTGCCTTCGCTGGCAAACTGAAGGGAGTCGATATGCAGCGAGACGGACGATAGAGCCAAGTGGTTGAAGTCGAGGCCTTTCCCACGTATTGCGAAGTTGTTGTCATAGGTGACGGCACCGTCGCGCCAGTCGAATGTGCCGACACGATATACGCCCTTGCCGAGGTCAATGTTGCCAAGGGTTGCCGTAGCGTCGCCGATGCGCACGCCAATTGCCAGCGTGTCGCCAGGCATGTGTATGGTTGCAGAAGAACGTTTTACGCTGAGTCTGCCAAAAAGAATTTTCCAGTTGTTTTGAGTCTTTGATGTGTCTTCGGGTACGGTGTCGCTGAGCGCCACGTCTACATTGGCATTGTCGAGAATGACGGGGCCAAGACTAACGCTCTCACCCGCAAGTCCTACGGTGCTTGGCTCCACTTTCAGCCGACCAACGCTGCCCTTGACACGCGCAGAGGGCACAAACTGCGCCGTGTTCATCTTCACATTGCGGAAGTCGAGATACTTCACCTCTACGTTGCCCGAGAAGAGAGGAAGGAGTTTCACGCCGACAATAAGTTGCCGTGCATCGGCAATGGTGTCCTTGGAAGAGTGAAGATCGTCGCTTGGCTGCACGGCAAGGAGCCCGCTGACACTTAGGTCGAGCGGAAAGCCAAGATGCACACGCTCCACTGAGACTGTGAAGCCTGAAGAAGAAGAGGCATACTCTGCCACCTTTTTCACCGCCCAATTCTGCACTGACGGAACATAGAGCAAGACTGCCAAGAGCAGTACAAGCAGAAGAGGTGTCGCCACGACCCATGCCGAGGCTTTCAGAGTTTTCTTTACAATAGGCTTCATTCTGACGGATTTTATATTTGAGTTAAGACAATTCTTTGATTACTGTGCAGTGGCTGCGCCTACAGCGCACCACTTGCCAAGTCCTGCCAGAGCCGGTCGGCAGGCACGGGAGCCTCAATACATATCCTTTCTTTCGAGACGGGATGCACAAACTCCACACGATGGGACTGCAGCGAGATGCTGCCGTCGGGATTGCTGCGTGGCGCCCCGTACTTCAGGTCGCCCTTTATCGGGCATCCCATGTAGGCAAGCTGGCAGCGTATCTGATGATGGCGGCCCGTAAGCAGCTGCACCTCAAGCAGCATATAATTGTCCGACACGGATCGCACCTTATAGTTGAGCACAGCCTTCTTGGCTCCCGCCACCTCATGGTCGTGTGCATAGCTTTTGTTCTGACGCTCGTTGCGCGTGAGCCATCCCGTAAGAGTGCCCTCAGAGGGAATGTCGCGCTTCTTCACTATCGCCCAATAGGTTTTGTGCACGTCGCCGTTGCGAAACATGTCGTTGAGTCTTGAGAGCGCTTTAGAGGTCTTGGCGAAGACAACAAGGCCGCCAACAGGTCTGTCAAGACGATGCACCACACCGAGAAAAACGTTGCCCGGCTTGTTGTACTTCTCCTTGATGTACTCCTTCACAATGTCGGCAAGCGGACGGTCGCCCGTCTTGTCGCCTTGCACTATTTCGCCACTTGCCTTGTTGACGATGATGATGTGGTTGTCCTCGTAGACTACTTCCATGCTTTTATCTAAAATAAATTTATTCTACAACAAAAAACGACAATAGAGGCAATAGAGACAATACGCGGTTAACCTCTTTGTCTCTATTGTCTCTATTGTCGTATATACTAAAAAATGTATTACATGTTCATACCGCCATCGATCTGAATGACCTGACCACTCACGTAGCTTGCCAAGTCGGAGGCGAGGAAAAGGCAAACGTTGGCAATGTCCTCTGTCTGACCACCACGACGGAGAGGAATTTTCTTCATCCAGTCCTTGCGGATTTCCTCAGGCAGCTGAGCAGTCATGGCTGTCTCAATGAAGCCCGGGGCTACGGCGTTGGCACGTATGCCCTTAGGACCAAGCTCCTGTGCGATTGACTTCGCAAGAGCTATCATGCCTGCCTTAGAGGCAGCGTAGTTGCACTGTCCGGCGTTGCCGTGAACACCCACTACCGATGCCATATTGATGATTGAGCCACTGCGCTGGCGAAGCATGATTGGCGAGCAAGCGTGGATGAAGTTGAAAGCAGACTTGAGGTTGACGTTAAGTACAGCGTCCCACTGTGCCTCGCTCATGCGCAACATGAGTCCGTCCTTGGTGATGCCTGCATTGTTTACAAGAATATCAATTGATCCGAAGTCAGCGTGAATCTGCTTAACGACCTTGTCGGTCTCCTCGAAGTCGGCTGCATTGCCGGCGTAAGCACGGCATGTCACGCCGAGAGCCTCTATCTCCTTGCGTGTAGCCTCAAGTCCTGCGGCCATATCGTCGTTGAGCACGAGGTCAGTGAATGCGATGTTAGCACCTTCAGAGGCGAACTTCATTGCGACAGCCTTACCGATGCCGCGGGCTGCTCCAGTGACAAGGGCAGTCTTACCTGTTAATAATCCCATTTCTTTTCTTTGTTTATTGTTTTACAAATTAGCATAAACAGATACATTGAATACCCGCTTTCATTATGCTAATGATTGTCTATTTGGTGCAAAGTTACAACAAATAGTTGAAAACGAATAAACAAATATGACAAAACTTGAGTTATGACAACTATTATAGTAGGTGTGTAGTTGGTGCAGAAGAGGAGCATCAAGCGATATTTCGAGTTTTCTCCTGTATTTTAAACACATTGAACAAAAGAAGTTCATTGCTTTATAGCGTTGCGCTTGCCCAAGGCTCCATACACCACCTTCGCCACGAGCGGCTTGCTCGCCTCTTCGGTGAGTCCGTGTCCAAGGCGTCCGTAGATGAACGGCACCTCCAGCCCCTTTATACAATAATGCGTGATGTCGGCTACGAGGTCAACATTGTCGATGTCGAATTCACCGTCTGCCTTGCCTTCATTGTAAACCTTGCGGAACAGTTCTATCTCGTCATCGTCAAACTTCTTGCGCACCTTCTCCACCATCCATATATTCCTGAAGAATTCAGCACGCAGATTTCCATTGCGCACGACGGTTTCCTTTATCATGCTCAAATGCGTGTAGATAAGCTCTATTATCTTGTCTTGCGGACGCATCTTCATAGCCGCCACTTCGTCAAGCTTGTCGCTGAGCCGCTCAAGTTCCGACTCTATAACAGCGGAATACACGTCTTCCTTCCTGTTGAAATAAGTGTAGAGCGTGCGGCGTCCTTTTCCCGACGCCACAGCAATGTCGTTCATTGTGGTGTTGGCGATGCCGTTCTTGGCAAACAACTGGCGCGCCACATCAACGAGTTTTTGTCGAGTCTTGGATATTGACATATTGGATGTTGAGTGTTACGATGATTTTTTATACCTTATAATATATATAGCGTACAAGCGTGCTTTTCTCATTTGCACAATCTTCTATACGTGTGCAAAAGTAATATATATATTTGGATTAGCAAAGCTTTTCAGAATATTTTCTGTCCATGCTCATCTACTCAGCATGATGTCGTCGAGAGGGATTTTGCTCCATGCGAATGTTGACAATAGCTCTGTTGGCGCCACGGGGCGCGACGTTGTCTGAAGTCCAGCCACGTGTGCAAGGAAGCCGACAATCTCTTCCGGCGAATGGCGAAGGCGCAGTTGCTCCATGTCGAGACTGCGGTCGCGCTTGGAGAGGCGCTGGCCCGCGACGTTGCAGAGCAATGGAAGATGGATGAACGAAGGCGGATTGAAGCCAAGCTGGCGTGCAAGATATATCTGTTGAGGCGACGAAAGAAGGAGATCGCGACCGCGCACCACCTCGTTGACGCCCATCAGAGCATCGTCAACTACCACCGCCAGCTGATAAGCCCAGGCGCCGTCTTTGCGCCTTACGATAAAGTCGCCGCAATGCGTTGCCAAGTCTACGGACTGTGAGCCGTAGTGTCCGTCAGTGAAAACAACTGTCCCCTGCCCCACTTCCGGCACCATCACGCGCAGCGCAGCCGGCCCCTTCCGCGAACCGGGCGGCAGATTGCGACACGTGCCTTTGTAGACCACGCGCCCGTCGCTCTCATGCGGAGCCTGCGTGGCAAGGATGTCGGCACGCGTGCAATAGCATGGATACGTGAGACCCTTACGCTTGAGCACGTCGAGATAGTGCTCGTAGATGTCGCCACGCTGGCTCTGATAGTAGGGTCCCTCGTCCCAGTCGAGCCCAAGCCAATGGAGATCGTCCATGATGAGGTCGGCATACTCGCGGCGGGAGCGTTGAGGGTCGATGTCCTCAATACGCAGAAGCCACTTGCCGCCTTTCGACTTCGCCGACAGCCACGATAGCATGGCGCTGAACACGTTTCCCAGGTGCATGCGTCCTGTCGGCGACGGAGCGAAGCGTCCTTTTATTTCTTTTCTTTCCATTTTCTTTCTTCTTGCTGACAAAACAGCCTTATCCTTTAGTACACCTTCTTCTTGCCGTTGTGAATATATATTCTTCCACGCTGAAGGGCGCTCACGCGCTGTCCGGTAAGCGTGTACCAAGCCCCGTCTGTCCTCATGCCGTCAGACGACGGAAGAGCGATGGACGTCGGATTGTTGGGGTTAGGACGCGGTGTAATAATGTATGGATTGGCGTCATAGCCAGGAATCTTGTGCAGATTGGCAAAGGCACAAACATCTGTAGACGTCTCACCGAGCCATCCGCATTGCTGCAGTACGCCCGTGGCAACACGCACGAAGTTGACGTTTTCGAGCTGCACGGGGCGTCCGTCTGCATCCACTGCCCAACTTATATCGAAGGAAGAGGCGATACTGTCCTGCGCCGGGCAGGCGTCGGCGTAGCCGTAGGAGTCGGAAGAATAGCGATACTGCACCCAATAAGTGCCATTGCCACTTTGGTCGACAGCATTATTGGGCAATCTGCCGCCCTTAAACGTCAGTTCGTCCTTCCGTTCATACTGCGGCCAATAGCTTTGGCTATGGTAGACATTCTTGGGCTGATAGCCCGTGGAGTCGCGCGGCGTGCCGTCCTTGTCGGTCCACGTGCAGCGCCAGCGTATGTAGTTGTCTGCCAACGCCTCGGAAAGAGGTTTGTAGTAAGTTATTGAGAAATCGTGTATCTCCGAACGGAAATACTCCGACCCAGCCAGCTCATACCACTTAGCTGTCGCCACGTCGTCGCCCACGCCGACATACACTATGCCCGGCTCTATGCTGCCACCTATGGATTGGCTGCCGTTTGCGGGGTCATTGGCAGCGTAGAAGCCGTTGCCGAGGATAAGGATGTCGGAGCCAGGACCGTTGTTTATTGGCTCGTCAAACTTTACCGTGATGTAGCCTCCGTAAGCGCCGAGCGAAACAATATTGTTCTGCGCAAGCGTTTCCATTGCATTCATGCACACCTCCTCCTGCGTAGTTTCGCTGTCAGCCTCAGGCAGTTCGTTGACTGATTGACCTGGAGCTTGATGAAGCTCCACGACCTTGTAGCCGAGAGCGCTCTGCGCTTGTAGCCCAAGGCTGATAAGCAGGCAGGATAAAAGAGCTAAAACATTCTTCATAGAGTTTTATTTATGTTTTGTAATTCATTGTGGTCTCAACGCCACGATGTGCCCCGGATTAAGCCCTTGCAGCCTCATCTTTGTCGACGTGCCCGTCTCTGGGTTGAAGTCGTAGAGATAGCCGTTGGTGGCATAGCTGCGGGCATCGGTCACGTATAGGTGTCCTGAATAAGGACTTATGTAGATGCAGTAGGGTGCCTGCATATCCATTATTGTGCTTACAGCAAAGGAGTAGCTGCCCAAGCCGTCGTATTCCTTCAACGACGGTAGGTCAATGGTGTGCACGCTGTATGTGTAGCCGCCATTGCCGATAGTGTTGTAGGAGAATTCCGACCCTATGAGATAGAAACGGTTCTCGTAGACGCAGCTGTAGGTGGCAGGAAAGTCGTAGACCTTGAATTGCTCCGTCGCCATGTTGAGCACTATCGACTTCGGCTTCACGTCGTAGTTGTCGCCGGCGGAGTTTACGCAGATAAACTCGCCGCTCTGCGACATCGTACCGAAGAGATTGATGCAGCCAGTGTCGATACGGCGCAGCTCCTTCATCGACGCGGCGTCCACGACGGAGATGGTCGACTCGTAGCTATGGTCTTTCTCCTGAAAGGAATAACCTCCGGTGTTGGCAATGAAGAGTTTGCCGTCGTAATAGGCGATGCCTTCCGGCTCGTAGCCCACTTTGCACGTGTCCACCGTCTTCTTCGTCACGAGGTCAATCTTTGCGACGTAGCCCTTGTTGGCATAAGAAGTACAATAGAGATAGCGCGTGCCGTCTGTGGCGAGGCGGCGGTTGTTGGGGATGTCCTCCGTGGCGGCGATGGCCCTTCCGTCGGGGTACATGTATTGTATGATGTTCGACCAGTTGACGGAAACGGCTATCAGCGTGTCGTTTACCTGAATGATGTCGTTGCCCGTGTCGCCGAGATGCATCCTCGGATTGTTCGCCTTGAACCATCCGTTGACCAATCTGCCGTCGGCGAAGTATGAGATAGTGGAGTTGTCCATGCCCCAGAGTCCCTCGCAGAGCACGAGCAGGCGATCGTCTGTGCTACCGCTGTCCGTCTGCCCCGCGTCGTCAGCAGGCTCAAGAGAGCAGGCGGAGAAGGCTACTGCCACTATCGCCATGCTGATATAACGTGTGAGTATATTGCGTAGTTTCATGTCTTTTGGGTATTATTCTTTGCTCCCTATTTTTTTTACATTTCAAACTTCACGGTGAATTTCCAGTTTCTGCCCGGCATGGGATAGCGCTTCACTACCTCATGACGGGAGTCGGTGAGGTTGTTACATTCAATAGTGGTCTGCACAATCATTCCTTTCCTCAACAGAAAGCGTTTGTTGAGCTTCAAGTCCAGCGTGTACCAGTCGCCGAGCAGGTCGTCGCGGTTGTTGGAGATGAGTGCGAATCTCTCGCCCGTGTAGAGGAAAGACGTGCAAAGGGAGTAGGAGTCGTAGCCAAGGTCCACGATGAGCGAGCCGGAATGTAGCGGAGAATAAGGTACATAGTGCTTGTATTCCGGGTCGGAGGGCACGCTGTAGTCGCGGTCGCTCTGGCATGTGTAGTTGGCGTTGGTGGCGAGCGAGAACTTTCCCCACTCATGATTGTAGCCTCCGGAGAGCGAGATGCCAAGCGATTTCACCATGCCGAAGTTCACCATCGACCAACGGAACTGGCTTTTCATGGGTATTGCCACTATCTTGTCCTCAATCTCGTTGTAGTAACCGTCGACGGCAAAATGTAGGCTCTTGCCCTTGAAGTCGAAGCCTGCGTCCCACTGTGAGGTGTACTCCGGCTTCAGCTTCGTGTTGCCGACGAGCGTGTAGTAGAGGTCGTTGAGCGTCGGGGCACGGAAGATGCGCTTATGAAAGGCGCGTGCTACCCATGGACCTCTTTTGTAGGAGGCGAGAAACATGGGCGTAAAGCGCCTCAGCGGCGAAGCCTGGTTTCGTGTGTGGTCTTGTATGTAGGTGTAGAGCAGCGCCACGTTGAGCTCTACGCCATGGTAGGAGGCTATCGCCGACAGCAAACTCTTGGAGTCGATGCGGTAGACGTAGCTGAACTTGTAGACATCGCAGTTGAGGTCAGTCCATCTAAGGTCGGTGCTTGCAGTGAGCGAGAAGAAGCCCGTCGTGTAGGCGCCTGCCACAGAGGCGTAGAGGTCCTGCTGCGTGTAGTGGTTGTTGCAGTACATGGTGGAGGCGTTCGTAGAGGGGTCTTGCAAGTAGTGGAGATAGTCGTAGGAGTACTTCAAGTTTGCCCTAAGCCCGAACCTTTCCCAAAGTTTCCTGTAGGACGACTGCACGAAGAAGTTCTGGTCCCACTGTCGGTCGGTGGAGTCCCACTGGTCGGAGAGTCGCCGAATGACGGGACCAGGCAGTCCACGCACGGAGTTATAGTAGTAAACGTGGGTTGATAGGCCCTTGTAGAACCCTGCAGCCTCAAGCCGATAAAACGAAATGTCTGAGTTGTGGCGTCTTCCGATGGTGTCCTCAGAGGCAGAACGGAAACGAAACTTGTAGTCGCCGTCGGAATGTTGGTACTCTGCATCGACGAAGAAGAGGTTTTTCAATGCGAAGTATCCCTTTATCTTGTTTAAACCGAAAGAGCCGTTACCATATTCAACGTTGAACGTAGTGCGGTCGGGACGCTTCGTCTGCATGTACACCGTGGCAGCCGAGGCATACTCCGACGCCGACTGCAGTCGCTCGTTCTTGTTGGCGTTGTAGAGCGAAACCGACTCCATGTTGGAAAGCGAGTACTTTCCGAGATCGACTTGCCCATTCTGCGCGTTCGTTATACGTATGCCGTCAAGGTAGACGCCGACGTGCTGCGAACCGAGTGAGCGCACGTTCACCGTCTTCAGTCCACCCAACCCGCCGTAGTCCTTTATCTGCACGCCGGAAAAATACTTCAGCGCGTCTGCCACAGAAGACGTGGAAAGATTCTGAAGGGTTGCGCCGGAGAGTGTCTGACTCGGCGTTAGGTAATGTGGGCGCTCACCCACACACACCACGTCATCCAATGACAAGATGGTGTCATTGTAGTTATCCAGCTCCTGCGCACGGCTTACGGCAGCGCATAATAACACCAACAGAAAGACATACAATTTCTTCATACTTACTGCTATATAGGCAATATTAAATGGCAAAGGTAAGCAATTATCGCGTATAACTGGCAACTGACGTGAAAGAATTATTCTTTTTTGTGTATTTTCTTACAACTTTTCCCACAGCTCTTACAACTATTCTGCGAACGCCTGTTGTTGCGGGAAAACACACCATCGTATATAAAAAAACGAAAGTGTGCCAAAAGGAAGTAAAAAGTAGTTGCTTCCTTTTGACACACTCTCGTAATTTTATTTATTTCTTATTTATTTCTTCAACAGCACTTTCCTTGATGAGCCGTCGGAGTATTTTATGATATACAGTCCGGCTACAGCACGCTCAACTTTCATGCCACCAATGTTGTATATGCCCACAACTCTACGTGCGACACCATTGTTTCCAATGGTGATATCCTTAATGCCTGTAGTACCCTTGCTGTTTGAAACAGCGAGGAGGATAGGCATTCCCGTGTCACTTGAACGGCGCACGCTGAGCGACGTTATCTTCTTAGACTCGTCCACTTCCATCTCATACTCGTAGAGATTGAAATAGCCATCCCAGCTTGATGCTGCCTCAGTGCGGTCGTTGTCGTAGATGCCAAGACCGAACACAGCCTCACCCTTGCCTTCATTGTCCTCCAGCTCGTCGATGTGGGAATAAGGCAGAGAGAATGTGGCGGCATCGCTCTTCGTCCCGTCCTCATAGTTGGCTATCACCTCCATCTTTGGCTTGCGCATGGGGCTGAACGCGAGGAAGTGGAGCTTGGCGGCGCTTGTGGGCGAAACCATCTTCAACTCGTAGGTGTCGTCGTTGGCCATCGCGAGGGCGTTGTTCTCGTCGTATGGAGCGAGCTTAAACTGTGTGCCGTTCTTTGTCGTCACCATGCGCGACTCGTCGGCTATCGCCCCTTCGGTCTGCACTCCGGTCGAGTAGAAAGCTCCGAAATCATCATAGAAGGTGTAGTTAACCATCTTGTACTCGGCACGCTCTGCAATGACGTCCTTTGTCCATCCTGTCATATCGACCGGTCCGGCGGGCACGTCGGGCTGCACGAAAGCCTCAACCTCGGCAAGAGAAGGATAGAAATAGGGGTTGACATTACACTTCACAACCAGATACTTGCACTTCTGTGCCTCCGGGAAGAGATATTCAACCGACGATGTCTCGCCTATGTTCTCGAAGGTCTTGGCTACGGTGAGCAGGTCGAGGGTGTTGCTGAAGGCAATGGCCACGTCCTTGTTGACAGTGCCCTCCTTGTCGTTGTCGTTCACGCCCCTGTTGTTGTCGGGGAAGTAGACCTTCACCTTGGTGAGGTTCCAGCCTTCGTCGTCTGGACACTCGAAGATGGCCCATGTGTCGTAGTTGTGTGTGGACGGTTCCTCGATAGCCGACAATCCCTCTGCCGTCTTGTCGCCGTCGCCCAATGTTGTGAGGGTGAACGAGTCGAACGCCGCGCCGCCCATGTTGCTGTCTGACTTGTAGTGGCGCACCGTGGCTGTACTTCCTGCGAGCACGCTTGGCTGAGTGTTGTCGTCGACCGACACGTTCACGCGTCCCACCTTGTAGGCAGTGCCGTTAGTCACGCGCACCTCCACCTCACAGCGTCCCACATTGTTGGACGCAACCACGGGAATTGTGAACTCAGCCTTGTCCTTGTCCTCGGTTATCTTGCCGAAGCTTACTATCGAAGATGTTGTAGTTGCCGTACAAGCGAAGTTGGCCTCGCGCTTGTCGCCGTTGAGATCGTACTTCACCACGATGTTGCCCGTAGTGTTTGGTTCCATTGAGAGCGCATTGTCGGCAGATATAGTGAATTTGGTGTCGTCGATGCCATACACCTCAAACTCCCATATTCGCAGTGTGCCTTCCACCTCGGGGACAAGCTTCACATAGCGTGCCTTTACGGGAGCGATGAATGCACTCTTGAGCGACTGGTCGGCCACGTCGTTCTCTTCAACCACGTTCTTCCATGTCTTGCCGTCGTCAGAAACGGCAATCTTGTAGTTCTTTATCTGGTCGACGCCCTTCTCGGGGCCGTAGTTGCCGTCATAAATCTTGAATCCGTAGATGCGGTAGGCATTCTCAAGGTCGAATACCACCCAGTTCTCCGAACTTACGTTGCACCATTTCTGTGACGAGTCGGAAGGCTTTGTCACACCGTCGATGATGCGAGCCGGCACCTCAGTTGTGTTGGTTGAACCACTATAATCCACTACAGTCTTGCCGCGCACGACATTCTCCACCTTGCTGTACTCTGTGTCGTCGAGCACGTCAATGGCCTGGATATTAGTGTTGGATGTTCCGGTGGCATTGGTCGCTTCCACACCCAAGGTCAGGCGGCCGGTCTTTGTAGCCTTCACCTTCACGGGATTGCTCTCGGCAGATGTGCCGTCGGCAAACTCAAGCCCCTCGGGCAGAGTCCACTTGAAGCCGGTAGGATTGCCAGTGCCATGGGCAGTAATGGTAGCAGTCTCGCCCACTTTCATATAACTCTTGTCCATGATAAGGCTCACGGTTGGAGCTGCTGCCTGCGGATATTTGGGGTCGATCTTGCCGACCTCGTACGATTCGCCATTCTTCATAACAGCCTCAAGGCGCACCTCAATGCTCGCATCGCTGCCGTGGCGTTCGAACGACGGAACATAGAAAGCCTCGTCGCGTGTCTGCCCAACAAGGTTGCTCACGCCACTACCGTCTTTCACGTAGATGTCGAAGTGGTCAAAGTCGTTGCTCCAATCGAAGTCCCAAAGTAGACGGAGGTCGTTCTTGCCGTCGCCGAGTGTTGACGTTGTTTTGAAGTTTGTGACCTTCAGCGCACCAGGATTGTAGTCGGCAGGCAACATAGCCAATTCGCCGAGGTTCATGTCGAAGGCATTGACGGCTGCTGCAGCCTTGATGTTGAGCGCAATCATATATATGGTTTTGCCATTGAGCTGCGAGAGGTCGTATTCGGCAATTGTCCATCCGTTCTCCTCCTTTGTGGACGATGGCTGTATAGTCACGTTGGGGTTGACGGAGCTTTCGGTTGAGAACTGTGCCTCGAGTGTGGCTCCCTGTGCTCCCTTATAGACAAGCTTCATAGTGCCGCCGTCAGTCACGGGAATCATGGTCTTGTAGAGGCGCATGAGATGGTCGCCAGCCGAGAGCGGTCCTGATATTTTGAAGCTTGAGCCAACGTTCCACGCATCGTCCCAGTCGACGTCTACCTTTAGGTCGCCGCGGTTCTCTATCCACCAACGCCATGTCGGCAACACCGACTGCACGCCAGAGTGATACCAGTCGTGTGTGCCGCGCTTCTTGCCGTGCACGAAGCGGTATTTGCCCACGCCCACACACATAGAGCTCATAAACGGCATGCTCTGAATGGCAGAGCGCTCGCACATGGCGTTGGAAAGTCCTGGCCAAGTCGGGGTCGGGTCAATCCATGAGGTCTCCTTCTCGGGGGTGATGTATGACGGGTCACCCTTGGGGTTCACCCACATGTTCTGCTCATAGCGGAACACACCCTTCACGGCGTCGTAGGCTTTTTCGCCGCAGTTGTCGGGCGTGTTGAGAAGATTCTTCACCCAGTCTTTCCACAGACGTTCCTCCGGGCAGAAGAGGTCGAGCGAACCGACGTGACCGTCTTTCGGCATGGCAGCGCGGAGCTGTCCGCCCCATCCGTCGTAACCCGAGTTTACCACCTGCACACCAGCATAAATCTTCGAGAAAGTCTGAGCCTCGGTGCAACCTATGCTTGCAGCCTCGCTGCGGTGGTCGCCGGCAGAGCCATACTCAAGGAATTGCGATGTGTTGATATGGGTCTTCATCTTTTCGGTGTCAACGATGTTGCGTGCATCGTACCACTGTATCTCCATCCAAGGCTGTCCTCCAGCCTCGGCATAACTCATGTACTCACGAATCCAGTCGTTCCATCCGTCATGTCCGCCCGACTCCGAATTGATGAACCATCCGTCGAAGCCTAAGTAGGATGCAATCTCGTAGAGTTTCTTGGCATATATGTAGGAGCCGTTCTCTTTGGTACACATCTGCACCACCCAGTCGTAAGTGCCGCCATAGTAGGTCGGCGGGAAGAAAATCTGTCCCAGCACCTTCACGCCCTGCGCATGGGCAGCGTCGACAACGGGAGCCGGCGGCGGAATGATAATGCCCTCGGAGGCAGAGCCTGCCCAATACACGAGCTTGTCCATGTACTGCCAGTAGGTTGGCTGATAACCCGTGAAGTTGTAGTCGCCCTGCGACGGGCACTGCGAACATGTAGGGAAAAGAATGGTAGCGTTGCAAAGCTCACCCTCATACCATTGGTATTCGTTGGCTTTCATGATGGTCGGTTCCTTGAAGCGTGTTGCCAATGGCACGCGCGATCGGTTGAACCTCGCATTGGCGTCGGTTTCCGGACTCCAGTTCTTCACCTTGTCGGGATGCCAGCAACCGCCGTATGGCTGTTGGGCTTGTGCACCAATGCTGGCTGAAGCCAAGACCGATGCGGCTAAGATAAAGCGTCTAAATGATGACATAATTCTTATTTTTAAATTGTTAGTAATAAATTCAGTACGTGTGGTTATTTGCGAAACTTCAGTTAGCTATATTAGGTTTTCTCATACACGAATCGTCTTCTAATAGCTATAACAAAATAAAAGACGGATTTACTTACAGTTGAAAATTCGTTTAACTTTCTTTCAAATTCAAAAATACGTTAATAAATGTAGTCATCACGCATAAAATATTTACAATTATTAAACGACAGATGGTAAATATGTGTAAATTCCTTAATTTACCATTCTCATGTATTGGTAAGTTGCTATGCTTGTTTTTTGTGGGATGAGCTTAGAAAAAAAATGTTGCATGCCACTTCCGTTTATGGTAAATTAAGTTCTGCTTATCCTAATGTTTATTTAGAGCCTCTTTTGAAAATAGAGTCAATGCCTGATTTTAAGATTTTCACAGTTAACATTTATTTATATTTATCATCCAAGATTTCATTCCGCTCAAAAGTTCTTTATGTGTCTCTGACGCAATTCTTCAAATATGTATTGTTAGAATTTCATTGAAATTTGTGAGATAATTAGGGCTGCGATGCTCACTCTTCACTTTCCAAGGCTGCTTTTCCTCACCCTCAACAGCCAATCGCAATGTTTTCAAGCCATAGCGGTGGTTGAGTTCGTCCATTGTCTTCATCAGCCTTGCCCGTTGGGGACGGTTTGGTATAGAATCAAACAATTCTGCTTGAAAGCAACTTGCTGGAACTATGTCGCCAACGACTACACCTGCCTTTTTATACATAATCCCTTTCTTGTAGATTTGGGCAAGTATGCTCAATGCCGAACTTGTTATTTCCATCGCATCCGAAGTTGGCGTAAGGAAAGACTGGGAAGCAGCATTGCTGTATTGCTCCAAGTCCTCCCTGAATCTATTGCTGCATAGAAACACCGTCACGCTCTTTGCGCCCGTCCCCTCGCCACGCAGCTTGTTGGCGCAGCTGCAGGCAAATGTTGCCACTGCTGCCTTCAGCGATTGAATGTCGCCAACCATGTTTCCGAAGCTCCTGCTTGTGCAGATTGTCTTCTTTCGCACAATTTCCGATGTGTCGATACATGGCATCCCGTTGAGTTCCCTCCATGTTTGAAATCCTGGTTTCGAGAAGTGCGACCTAACCCACGATTCGCTTTTGTCGGCAAACTCCAATGGGGTATGAATCCCGTAGTAGTTCAGTTTCTCAAAAGTTCGCTTTCCTATCCCCCATACATCAGCAAGACAGAACATTTCCAAGGCCTTCCGCCGTTTGTCATCGTTGTCAATTATGCACACGCCATGATAGCCAGCATACTGCTTGGCGAATTTGCTTCCCATCTTTGCAAGTGTCTTTGTCGGTGCGATGCCTACGCTCACGGGAATATCAGTCCATAACTTTATCTTATTTGCAATGTCGCGCATCATGCCGACAAGATTGAAGTGAGCGTCATATCCAGTCAAGTCGCAAAAACTCTCGTCAATGCTATAGTTCTCCACATGATGAATGGATTTGCGCAAGATGTTTGTCACCCTCTTGCTCATTGCGGCATAAAGGTACATGTTGGTGGAAAACACTGCAACATGATGACAGTCAACAATACTCCTTACTTTGAATATAGGATCACCACGATGCAAGCCCACAGCCTTTGCCTCTGGCGTGAGCGCAACGATACAGCCGTCGTTGCTCGACAAAACAACGACCGGCTTTCCTTCAAGACCGGGGTGGAACACCTTCTCGACGGAACAAAAGAAACTGTTGCAATCTACCAGTGCATACATATTTTCAACCTCTTGGCTTATGGATTATGTAGGTGACAGTGCCCCATATACTAAATGTATCATCTTCTGTCACCTTAATTTTGGGATACTTCGGATTGGCAGGAACGAGCCATCCCTCACCATCCTTTTTGACAAAGTGTTTCAATGTGTACTCGCCGTTCAGCTCACATACTGCGACTTCTGCCGGACTTGGCGTGCGATTGCTCTTGTCGACAATGATTACATCGCCACTATATATTCCGGCATCTATCATGGAATTGCCATCCACTCTAATGAGATAGCTGGCTTCAGGGTTAGGGCAGAGCATCTTTAGGAGCTCGATGTCTTGACTTCTCTCATCATTGTCAAGAGGAATTGGAAAGCCTGCAACTATCCCTACATCAAAGAACGGCAAACTCAAGTCCTTTACTTTTGTCACGGGATAGATATCTCCTATCTTGCGGATGCTCGTATCAAGTGTGTGAATCTCCTTGATTATACAATTCTTGATGAAATCGGTCTTGTTCGCTTGGGCATCAATAAACCTTGCCACATTCCCAGAAGCCCTGAATGTATAGAGCTTGCTGTCAGAATGTGGTCTTCCTGCCCCTTCCCTGCGCCCACCACGACGCTCTTTATTCTTGTTTTCCTTCATGTTTCTACAATTACAATGCAAAAGTATAACAAATATTTTGATTAACGTAATACGTTTTCAAAATTAACATAATTATGCCATAGCTTTGTATTGTTACATAGGGTACGTGATTATCACTTGAAGTGCCGGAGAAACTATATAAAAATGACAAAAATGAAGTTTTTTGAAAAATAATCGTCAAAACATTTGCACGTTTCAACAAAAACCACTACCTTTGCACTCGCAATTCAGAAATACGGCAATCGCTAATAATTCAAAATTGCTTTTATGGTTAATATCGCGGAGTGGAGCAGTTGGTAGCTCGCCAGGCTCATAACCTGGAGGTCGCATGTTCGAGTCCTGCCTCCGCAACAAAGAATGTCCGAAACTGTCTTGATAACAAGAAGTTGCGGACATTTCTCGTATATGGTGATTCCGGATTCGGACACCAGCACAGACTTGGATAGTTTAATAACATTGGTTGGCAGGAGTCGAACAATGTAAAAAAATGTATTCAAAAGCTAAAAATTTATTATCGAGTAGAGAAATAATAGGTTATACCCTTCCACGACTACACAAGGGTAAAACTTGCTATGTAGACTTCTTCGCCTACGATCCTACTTTAGGAGGAATGAAGCGCAAGAAATACATGCTCGACAAGTACCACGACCGCGAGGAACGCGAAAAGATGGCCACGCTCCTCATTTTTAACCTCACACAGAGACTTATTGCCGGATGGAACCCGTTTGTCAATGCCGACAAGACGAGGCAATACACCGAACTGGACACGGTGTTCAGCAGATATATTGCCTACACTGAAACGGCAGAGAAGAAGGGTATACTCAAGCCGAAGACAGCCACCGACTACCGCAGCCGTCTGAACCAGTTGCGCATCTACATCGAGGAGAACGGCGTGAGGATAAAGTATGTGTACCAGTTTGACAGTGTGTTTGCGGTGGACTTTCTCGACTACCTTATCCTCGACAAGGATTTGAGCGCGAAGTCGCGCAACAACTACCGCACATGGCTGTCGGCATTTGCCACATGGCTCGTAGACCGGCAATACATTGAGAAAAATCCTATTGAGAATATACATATGCTGCGCGAGGACGAGAAGCTGCGCTCCGCATTGGATGCGAAGAATCTGCGCAAGGTGAAGGAGTGGACCTCGAAATACAACCCTTCGTTTTATCTTGCCTGCATGATGGAATACTACACATTCATACGACCTGACGAGCTGCGCTACATAAAGATTGGCGACATATCCATAAAGGAGCAAAGCGTATATGTGTCGCCCAATGTGGCGAAGAACCGCAAGGGGCAGGTCGTTGCACTTAACGACACTGTGCCGAAGCTGATGATTGAGCTGAAGATATTCGACCACCCGTCGCAAGACTATCTCTTTGGCGAGGAAATGACACCAGGACCAAAACAGCTTTATGTAAACCGCTTCCGTCAGGAGTGGAACAAGATGCGCAAGGCGTTGGGATTTCCTGCTGCATACCAGTTCTACTCTCTGAAGGACTCCGGCATACGCGACCTTGCCAATGCCGAGGGCATTGTTGTGGCGCGTGATCAGGCACGGCACTCAGACATATCGGTGACGAACAAGTATCTGAAGAGGCCGAAAGTGGCGCACGAGGAGACGAAGCACTTTGTCGGGGAGCTATAATATCTCGTAGAAGTAGCCGGTCTTCAGACGGCTGATGCCCTCGCCCGACACCTCAAGCTCCACTTTCTGACAGATGAAGCGGCGGTTGTGGAAGATATAGATTTTGGAAGGGTCAGGGATGTCGTCGGTGAGAAACTTGATACACAGGAGATTGTGGGAGTCGACGTCGATGCCAGATGAGGGCTGTCCAATAACACTGCCGTCATATCTTACGTGAGCGAGCCCATGCAGAATATTTAGAGAGAGTGAAGCGGTTTCGTTCTCGCCGCTCCATTCTGGACAAGCCCGGAAGTCGGAGTAGGATACGGGGTAGCGACACCGCGTGTCTTCTCCGTCGAGACGATTATAGAAGAGCGTTGGCTTTTTGGTCTTTAGGTTGAATACATTGTTACTTGCTATGAATATAGACAATTTATCGTCGTTTTCCTGCTCTTCTTCGTCAACGTCTTCGGCGCCTCCCTCGATTGCCTCTTGCACGGAGCAGTACGAGTCGCCGTCGTCATCGGTAAATGACCCGTTAATGTCAGGAGAATCGTTAGGTATTGACGGAACGACGACGTAGCCATCGGCAAGCAGATAGCCTTCTAGTTGTCCAATCTCAGGTTTGGCGTGCCCTCTCATTATCCTTGCGATGGCAACCGGCACGATATTGACGCTGATACTGGAGTCGGAATTGCGGTCGCGCACGATTGGACTAAAGAATCCGCATTTGACAAGGTGTTCCCATTCTTTTCCGCTGTCGTCCCAATTGGCAGCGGTATTGGCATAGAGGTAAAAAGTGCCTTGTGTTTTGAATATTGTACGACGTTTCATTTTGTCGCTCATGCCATTAAAGTCTTGCAACAACTCCGCCATACTGTTATATTCCTTGATGTCGAAAACTTTCTGTACGTCGGCAGGTATGCAGTCGCTCCATGAACGTTCGGTGGAACTGTCGAAGCTATAGTCAATATTGGAAGTGTAGATGGACTCCACTGAGTCTTCGTCGTACTCGCAGGAGTACTCCGCAACACACTCGTATGTGACATTTTCGCTGTTGTATTCATCGTCTATAGGGAGGATATCTACGACCATGTCTATGTCATCGAAGATTAACGCCACATTCATGAGTTTTGACACTTCGTCGAGAAATTTATATACAGTCCAGTGCGGTAGAGCTTTGGCTGGGTCGGTGGTTTGCCTTGCGTTGGCTATGTAAAGGCGTCCGAAGACGGATGTGTCAAAGCGGAAATTCACCTGCTTGTAGCCCTCCGATTGCAGTGTTCTTGTGAGCACGTGTTGCAGCGATGGCTGTATGGCGATGTTGTGCATTGTCATGCGTGCACCGAGTTGTCCGTTGGAGTTTGGTATGCGGTAGAGAGGGAAGCGGATATCGTTGACGAAGCGGTCGTTGGTTTCATCCCAAACCGGGTTGAATATGCCAGTCAGGCATCCGACGCGCGACGAGTTGTCGAGCGTAATGTAGATTTTGCCAGGCAGTTGCGAAGGCTTGAGCGTATCGGGGTGCATTGTGCTGTCGAGACCATAGACGCTGTCGCCGTCGATATCGTAGTTGATGTTGTCAATGAAATGCTTTTCAAACTTTGAGTTGTACTTGATACGCGATTTGCCACCGACTACCTGCAGTTTGACTGTTGTGTCTGAGACGGAGGTGACAGTACCTTTACCAGATATGAAAAGCCGGCCTGCGGCATAGAGCTTGCAGTCGTCGAAAGCTGCAATGCGCTTGCTGACATCGAAGCGGTGGATATTGCCGAAGAGCAGCTGGTTGGCATGGATGGACATGGGGAAAGAGATGTCGTAGGTGTAGGAACCTGAGTCTTGGATGTACGGGTTATTGAGCGTAACCTTTATTTTTTCTTCAGTGGCGGGATAGGCCACCTTTTTGTTGATAACACAAGTGATCATAGCGATATTTTTTTAGGCTCTTGATTGGAGTTTGTGGAAGCGGTCGAGGTTGCGTGCTATGCCTCGCTCACCGTCGATGTAGCACTCGGCGTGGATGCCGTCGGCGAGAATTGACGACAAGCGGTCGATGACATCGCGTGCATCGGTGAGAGTGGCGTTGAGTGCGGAGTTGTCGGTAGTGACATTGACCGTAGGAGCAGAGACAACCGCAGCGGAGCCTTGACCCAATGAGCGCGAGATGTCGGCAGCGGTGAGCGACGACACGGTGTTGTTGCGCTGCGCCTCGTCGATAAGGCGGAGAGCCGGTAGCACCTGCGGATTGTTGACGGCACGGTGATTAGCCACGAACTCACCCTCATGCACCACTCCTGCCTCGCGGCGGTAGCTTGTACCGCCAGTGAAGCCACCCTCGTAGTAGCCAGCCTCCTGCGCCTTCTGCTGCTTCTTGATAGTCGCCACCTGAATGAGACCGGCGGCAGTGGCTATGCCGGCGGCAATAGGTGCAAGCACCATGTTGGCAGGATAAGGCACGCCCTGCATGGCGGAACTGTAGGCGGCAATGGCAGAGATGGCAGTCTGGGCAATGGCCTGGGCAATCTGCATGGTAGCCTGCTTGCGGGCATACTTGGTCTTAATCTTTGCCACCTCCTTCTCCTTCTGTTCTTCAAGTTTCTTGGTCTTGGCGGTATTGCCGGAAGCTGCGTTGATGAGCTTCTCATACTTCTTCTCGGTGACAGTAACCTCATAATCTGACTGTGCCGAGTAGTAGGACGACATGGCACTCATGAGCGGCGATATGGCATCCATAGCAGCCTGCATCTTGGAGACAATGCCGTTGCACATCCCGGCAGTGGCATCGCCCATTGCCGCCATAGCCTCCTCGTGGGACACAAGACCCTCCTGCTCCATCGACTTGATGTTGTCGATAGTAGACTTGTAGATGTCGATGTCGGAAGTGACGAGAGAAGTAATGCCCTGCCCCGTAGGATGGTCGTTGGAATACTTCGCCTTGGCATTGTTGGATGCCGTGTTGTAGGCCGACTGTGCGTTGGCACGGAACTGCTCACCACGGGAATTCTTGAGGTTATCTGCAGACTCCTGCTCGGCATAGTGAAGACGGATTTGCTTGAGCATCTGCTGGTATTCCTGCTCCTTGAGAAGACCTTTTTCATGCAATAAGTCAAGACCACGGAGCGTTATGCGCTCCTGCTCCTTGACATCCTTAGTTGTCCATTGTTCCCGGTATTGTGAAAGCAATTCGGCATAGTGTTGCTGAAGATAAAGTTGGTGTTCATTCTCGCGTTGTGCCATCTCGTGGCGAGCATCGAGCCACTCCTGCGAGCCCTCTTTAAGAGCCGCGATACGGTCGGCAAGCGCAGACATATCAATCTCGAAAAGCCGCTCGTTAAGAGCCTCTTCGTCGTGGTAGACATTGGAGTTGGAGTCGTTGTAGTCGCGGTTGGCAGCCTCCACCTCACGTTGGCGGTTAAGCTCAATGTCAGAGATTAAAGCCTTGGAATGGTCGTCTTCACGTTTGCGCTGCTCGTCGGCAATCTTCTCCTGCCACTGACCGTATTCAGTACCATACTTCTTGTAGATAGCCTCCAGAGCCTGGTAACCACGCACGGCGATATCGTGTTGACTGTCGAGATATTCGGTGTATGACTTCTTGCCCTGCGAATAAGCGAGAATATTATTAGCCTGCTCCTGATCAGTCTTGTCCTTTGCAGCCTTAACCTCAGCTTGATAAGCAGCCCTGGTTGCAGCCTTCATCTCGCGCTCATGTTTCTTGGCTGCAGATTCCCTTGAAGCATTGCCAGTATTTTTAAGCCCAGCCGAGCCGACTGGTGAAGTATTGGGATTCCAATCGGTGGAGACTCCAGAAGAGTCGTTGCCACCTTTAGCCATTAGAGCGTTGAACTGCTTTGCCACCCCGACATTCTTTTTAAGATAGACATTGATGTTCTGTATGCGTGACTCTACGATAGCTGCACTTTGCTCCGATTCACGCACGGCATCGTTCCATTGTTTCAGCTCATTGTGTTTGTTGATGTTAGCTTGAGTGGCAACCTTCTGGCCGGTTGGCAACATAACACCAAAGCTCGTGTATATGGTTTGGTCTTGTGTGGCATTATAATAGTCGGGATGCCGGTCGATCTCAGCCTGGACAGCCTTGGCAGAATGTTTATGTCTGGCAATCTCCTGGTCGAGGTCGAACTTCTTGCCCTGCAGTTCAACCATCTTATTGTACAGAGCCTGAGCCATAGCAGCATCGTTGAGGTTGCTGATATATTTTCTGATGGCGATGTTGTTGGACTCCATAAGCCTTGCCTCGTTGTTGAGATTGCGGTGATAGCCAGGCACTATTTTTTCAAGCGCAATCATGGCACGCTTCTTCTCATCGTAACTGTAAGCATTGGAGTTGACAACATTGGTAAGTTGCATGACGCGCGTTTTCTCCTCGGCAATGCTTTGGTTGGCCTCCTTCTGCGCATCGACCATATCTTTATGAGCCGCCCGCATTTTCTTGACGGCAAGCTGGTTCTCGTAAGCCGCCTTGTTATGGTCGCGAATAGCCTTTGCCAGATAGTAGATGCCAGCTCCGAGAGCGAGCACAGCGGTGAGCACAGCCGCGTAAGGATTGGATATGCTTGCCGCACGCATGGCATCCATAGCAGCCTTGGCCTTTTGCAGTTGACCGGTAAGTAAATAGTAAGCTATCTTGACAGAGTTGACCGCCACTGCCTTAGCCTTGTTTAAGGCAATGCTTGTGGCATCGTAGGCATTGAGAATCTTACTCCACGCTGCGTTGATTTTAACCGCAACCGCTTGTGCTTTGTAGACAAGCGTTACTGCAGCGATGGCAACGGCAAGCGTGGCGAGCGTGCCAATATGGCTCTTGGTGAATATGATGAGTTGATAGAGAGTCTTGACAAGTATGGCCGAGGTACTAATAGTGTATTTAACCACGGGCTGCAACTCCTTGCCAAGTTCAATGCTAAGCTCCATGAACTTTTTCTTTGCCATGTCGAGTTGAGCCTGCTCTGAAGTCATCTGTGTGTTGAACTCATTAATGACCGACGTGCCTTGTTCATAAGCGCGGTTGGCAATATCCTGCGCGTTCTTGATGTCGCCGAGTTTATCGGCCATGACAGAGAATACGGCTACACAACGCGAGCCATCCATGCCCATCTGGTCGAACATAGGCGCGAGCGACTCGAAGCCTCCCTGCTTCTTCATTGCGCCAAAGAACTGAAGCAATGCTTCGTTAGCGTCGTTTTTGAGAAGGTCAGAGAACTCCTTGACACTTTTGCCGGCAAGAGCGGCAAACTTGGCAGGCTCCTGATACATCTTGGCAATGAGGTTCTGCATGGCAGTAGCGGCAGCCTCGTCTTGCTGCATATTCTGGTCGAGCACTGAGGCAAAGCCCATTATTTGCTGTTGTGTGAGTCCGGCCTGCTTGCCCACGCCGGCAAGACGCGCTGTGAAGTCTACAAGATAGCCAGCCGACGCGCTGCTGCTCTGCGCAAGTTCGTTGATTACAGAACCAGTAGCAAGCATGGCCCCGCGCAAGCCTTTGGTTTTGTCATCGCCAAACATCTGTGCAAGTTTGCCGATGTTCTTAACAGCATCGTCGCCAAGATCATCGCCAAGAGCCACATTAATTTTATCTGCGGCATCAACAAAATCCTCGACAGCCTCCTTGGAAGTGATGCCGAGCCGCCCGGCATCGCCCGCGAGTTGGTTGAGCTTCTCTCGTGGAGTGCGCGTGTCCATGCGTTTGAACGACTCGTTAAGATCCTCCACCTTATCCTTGGCAAGGCCAGTGTATTTGATAACATCAACCATCTGTTCATCCATCTTGGCATAGTCGGCGGAGCATTTGCGAATAGTCATTGAAAGGCCAGTAATAGCACCTATAGCCTGAGTGATTGCACCCCAATTGACATTGAAGAAGTCTACAAACCTTGCCCACTTGCCTTTTGACTTCTCCTGCTCGGCATTGATGGCTGCAATCTCCGCTTTGAGTTGTTTTGCCTTATTGGTAAGTACCTTGAACTCGTCGGAGTTATGGTCAACATCGCGTAGTCGCTCGTTTACGAGTTTCAAGGAAGTCTCAAGATCGCGGATGGATGCGCCACTGATGTTGTTGAGCGTGGCGTTGATAAGGTTGGTCTCTTCAACAAAATCCTTAGCCCGCTGTTTTGCTTCGGCCATAGCAGTGTTGTATTGACCTATGGACGATGTACTGGCTTTCTTTATTTCATCCATACGTATGCGGCACAGGGTGAGATAGTCATTAAGAATCTTGTAATCGCCAGGGTCGGTTACGCCCTTCATGGCGCGTTTTACGCTGCGCACAGCTTTCTCCACGTCGCCAAGTGACGCAGAGGAAAGGTTGCTGATGGTATCAATGGTTGTTGAAACGTTGGAACTGTAAGCCTTCAGACTGGCTTCGGCGGCCTTGATTTGCTTGTCAAACTTGTTGATGTCCTTGACAAGAGAGGTTGGGTCTTTAAGAGCCGCCTCCTTTTTCTTCTTGAGGTCGTCGATTTTTTTCTGAAGAGCATCCATCTCATTCTTAGCCTCTTGGGTATTGAGGCGGATGATGGTCTCGAAAGTTTGGGTTGTTGCCATAAAAAAGTGCTACTTTTGGGTTGATGAGACCAAAAGTAGCAATATAACAAATGGGGTAAAAATACTATTTCTCTACAATTCTGGTTAAACAGATGACGGAATAGAATCAATCTTTCGACAGAATTCTTCGTATATACTTTCAGGTTGTTTGTCGTCAGGGAAGTTTATAAAAATCGTGTATTGAGAACGGAGATTGGCAAGCTCTTTCTCAATAGCTCCCTTACGGCGCATATAATCACGCCAATTTGAATAGCTCCATCCTTTCTTTTTAGAGTATTCCGCCTCAATCGCCTCAAGCAGTTCACGTTGCTTTGCAAGATAATACTCACGGGGATTACGTTGATGCTTGAAGTCATAGACGATCTTATTGGGGTCTTCGGGAGCAGACACAATAGTAGTGTGTTTGCGAGACGGCTTGCGTGACCTTTGTACAAAAGCAACGGCAATGACGACCAGTATATAGGCGAACAATAAGAAAAAAAGCATCATAGTTGTAGCGG
>DLKG01000056.1 GCA_002490315.1 Prevotella sp. UBA7594
TCTCCCAGTTATTTTTTATTCTGTCTTACATGTCGGGGGCGGGGGCGCCCCCTCTCCCAGTTATTTTTTTATTCCGTCTTACATGTCGGGGGCGGGGGCGCCCCCTCTCCCAGTTATTTTTTATTCCGTCTTTATGCTCTCCACCGGATTGCTCGTAGCCACACGCCACGACTGGGCGACTACAGTCAGCACCACCACTGCTGCCACCACTACGAACGCCACGGGGAACAACCACCAGTATATCGGCGTGTGCTCGGCGAAACTCTGCAGCCACTGTCGGCTGAGCCACCATCCGAGCGGAGCAGCCACTACGTATGCCACTACAAGCGGCACCATATATCTCATTGCGAACAACCTAACCACTGCCCCGACGGAACTGCCCATCACCTTGCGTATGGCTATCTCCTTGCGGCGATACTCCGTCTCGAACATCGTGAGCGAGAACACTCCTATTATTGTTATCACGATGCAGATAAGGGCGAAGAGCTTCACTTGCGAGATGAAGCGGAACTCATCCACGTATGTGCGCTGAAGGTCGTCGTCGAGGAAATACATAGTGTATTCCTGCGAGCCGTCAATCTTGTCAAGCACCTGCGCAATGCGCTTCTTAGCCTCTATCTTGTCCTGGTTTTTAGCAACACGCACAAACACATTACTCAAACGGTCGCCCCATCCCTGCAAGTCGGGACCGAAGATGGCGAATGCCACGGCAATCTTGCTGTTGTCGTTGCGCATCGACTTAATCTTGAAGTTGTTGCACACGCCCACAACCAGATAGTTGCCCTCGCCCCATGCATTCTGACGACCAATGGAGTCGCCCACTTGCAGCCATGCGTATTGTTTCATGGCAGCCTTGTTGAGCACATAGGCACCGGTCTTCATGTCCTGCTCGCGGAAGTCGCGACCATCGACAATCTTCAGTCCCATCGTGCGCAAATAGTTGTAGTCGCACGGAATCACCTGGAGCGACATCTGCTTGTCGTCCTTGCCGCGTCCCCAACCCATGTATGTGTCGCCCGCGCCTATCGCATTCTGCGCGTAGCCCACGCTCTCCACGAACGGGAGTTTTGAGAGTTCGGAGCGTATGGCGTCCTTCTTCTCCATAGCCTCATCGGAGAGAGTGGTGTAGAACACTTCGTTCTTGCAGAACCCATAGTCGGCATTGAAGATATAGCGCGACTGACTTGCCATCACACCTATATATATTGCCAGTGCGAACGCCACGACAAACTGCACGCCCATGATAGCCATGCGCAGCTTGCGGCCACGCGGCGAGAGTCCGAACGAGCCTTTCAGCACCATTGCCGGAGCGAATGACGTGCCGTACCATGCCGGAACGACTGCCGACAGCGCACCCACGGCTATCGCAGCTACCACCATTGCAGCCACCAGCGCCCAATGAGCACTGAAGGCGATGTCGCCCGACACGAGCTTCATGCAAGCCTCGCTGCGCCCGAACGCCACAATCAGCAACACGCCAATAAAAAGACCCACTACTGCCAGCGCCACATTCTCCATTATCAGTCGCAAACGCAGACTGCCTGCCGACGCACCCATCACGCGCCGCGTGTTGATGCCGCGTATGCGCATAGGCATCTCGGAGAGGGTGAAGTTGAGCAGATTGAGCATGGCAATGAAGATGACGAAGAACGACGCCACGGTGAGCACGTCAACCACACTGCGGTTGCCCTTGTCCTTCATGCCTACGCCAGAGAAATAGACATCGTCCATCGACGTGAGGCGGAACTTCATGCCCACCTGCCTGTCGAACTCCTTCTCGTCGTCGATGCCGTTAGCCTTCATGAACGCCTGCTTGAATCCACGCTCCACCTTCGGCGCGTTGACAGCATCGTCGAGCCGTACATATATACTGAAGCTCCACTCACCCGTGTCCTGCAATCCCTCGTCGTTCTCGCAGTGGTACAGACCATTGCCGATGGTGCAGTTGTCGGGCATATCCTCGCTCACGCCCACGACAGTAATTTCCTTGTCGTCCGACAAGAATGTCTTGCCCACTGCATTTGCCGTGCCGAACATTTTCTCGGCTGTGCTGCGACTAACGATAGCGGTGGGTGCGCCCGACACCCATTCTTTACTGCTGCCATAGAGCAGCTTGCCGCAGAAAAACTCGATGCCAGGCTTGCTTAGGTTCACAATGGGTATCTCCACCTCGCGCCCGTTCACCTTGACAGTCGCATCGTTCACGTATGGCGACACGTCCATTGCTGCCTCTACATGGGGCACATCCTTCAACAGCGTGACGAACGGGCGGCAAGCCTCGCCGCCCCAACGGTCGCCGAACACGCCGCCGTAAATCTCAAGACGAAACGTGCGCTCATGGTCGGGTATGTTGTGGTTGTAGGTGCGGTTGTATATCACCTGTGTCATGAACAGGTAGAACGTCGCCACGGCGATGCCCAGCCCCAAGAGGTTGAGCACGGTTGCCACGCGGTAGCGGCGGAACATATATAATAATGTTTTCATAATTACAGAAGTTTGTCGTTGTTTGTCACCACCTGTCCGTCAAACAGATTGATTATGCGGTTTGCCATCTGCGCGTCGTGCTGCGAGTGGGTCACCATCACTATCGTCGTGCCCTCGGCATTGAGCTGCGAGAGAAGTTCCATCACAGCCAGACCGCTCTTCGAGTCGAGATTACCCGTAGGTTCATCGGCGAGTATCAGCTTGGGCTTGCCCACCACGGCACGTGCTATTGCCACGCGCTGCTGCTGTCCGCCCGAGAGCTGCTGCGGATAGTGCTTGGCACGCTGGCTAAGCCCCACCTTGCGCAGAATCTCCGTCACGCGCTCGCGGCGCTCCTTCGACGGCACACCGAGATAGCGCAGCTGCAGGTCGACATTCTCCTCGACGGTAAGCTCGTCAATCAGGTTGAAGCTCTGGAACACGAAGCCGATGCGTCCGCGGCGATACTTCGTGCGATCCTTCTCGCGCAGCTTGCCCACCGGTTCGCCGTCGAGCCAGTACTCGCCACCGTCGGGATTGTCGAGCAGTCCTAATATGTTAAGTAGCGTTGACTTGCCGCAGCCGCTCGGGCCCATTATGGCTACAAACTCGCCGTCCTCTACATTTATGCTGACGCCGTTGAGAGCAACGGTCTCCACTTCTTCCGTGCGGAAGATCTTGGTAAGGTTTTCTGTCTTTATCATAGTCGTATTTAATTTTATCGTTCAATATTAAGTATTTGGTAAGAATGCTATTTTCATCATCCCGCCACGGATGTGGCAAGCACGAGCCACGGATGTGGCGAGCACGAGCCACGGCTGTGGCAAGCGCGGGTCGCGACCGTTGTAAGCATGAGCCACGGCCGTGGCACGACATAATTATGACCGCAGCGAGACAACATTCGGGCTTCATTTAAGAATCAACACCTCGTTGTCTTTAAACGCTTCGTAGCCGCTTGTGATGACGCGCTCGCCCGGTTCCAGTCCGTCGGTCACCTCGTAGTATTTCGGGTTCTGGCGTGCAATGCTGATGTTGCGGCGATAAGCCTTCTTGCCCGAGCGGTCGAGCACGTATATCCAGTTGCCACCCGTTGCCTGGAAGAACGTGCCGCGCGGGATGAGCGTAGACACAGTCGACTTGCCGAGGGCGAGCTCAAGATAGTAGGTCTGTCCGCTGCGCATCTGTGCGGGGCGCGAGCCTACGAACACGAAGTCGGTGCGGAACGAGCCGTCGCGCACTTCGGGATATACCTTGCGCACGCGCAGCTGATACTGCCGTCCGTCGCGCGTGATGGTGGCGATGAGTCCCGGACGCACGCGGTCGATGTAGTGCTCGTCGATTTTCGCCTCAATCTTGAAGTCGGAGAGGTCGTTGATCTGTCCGATGTTCTGTCCGGCAGTGATGTTTTGTCCAAGTTCAACATCAAGAAGTCCCAGTTCGCCGTCGATGGCAGAGCGCACCTCGAGCTTGCCCTTGCGCTCGCGCACGAGCACTACGTTCTTGCGCATATTGTCGAGATTGTCCTCCATCTGCGCCATCTGCACATTGCGGTAGACGCTGTCCTGACGGAGTCGCTGACCCACGAGGCGGTGCTTGCGGCGTGCGAGGTCGTAGTCCTCCTTGCTCTGCTGGTACACCTCGCGACTGATGAGTTTCTCCTTGTAGAGCCGTGCGTTCTGCTGGTAGGCGCGTTGCTTGCGCTGCACGTCCATGTCGAGCGTAGCCTGCTCGGTGCGGTTGTTGAGTCGGTCCTGGAGCATAGTGACCTGCGTGTTGCGCAGCAGGTTCTGCTTCTCGGCAAGCTCTGCCTCGGCATTGAGAATCTGCAGGTCGAGGTTGCTGTTGCTCAGTCGAAGTATGACGTCGCCCTTGTGGACGCGTGCTCCTTCCTCTACGACCTTCTCGCGCACGATGCCGCCTTCCTCGGGCGATATCTGCACAATCTGTATAGGCAGCACCTGACCGTTGAGGCGCACATAGTCGTCGAACTTGCCGCGCGTGACGCTGCTTATGGTGATGTCCGAACTGTCGACGGTCATCGTGCTGGCTGTCGATCCAAAGGCGAGCCACACGAGCAGCACCGCCAACAATACTCCGCCGCCGATGTACCATGCGTAGCGGCGCAGGAATGATTTCTTTTCTATTTGTCTGTCCATAACTTTAACTGGGAGAGGGGGCGCCCTCGCCCCCGAAAGGGGTAAAGGCTTCGACCTCAATATTTTAATTTATGATATTGTTTCCGGGAGATGTGTCGGGGGCGAGGGCGCCCCCTCTCCCAGTTATTTCCACAACCCTTTTCCCTCGTAATAAGCCAAGAGCTTCTGGTTGTACATCTGTGTCAACCTGCTCTGCAGCAATTTCACTCGGCTTTGCAGCAGTGTCACCGCCGCCGTGCGCACATCTATCGACGAGGCGAGTCCCTCCTCATACTTGCGTGTGGTCAGGTGTGAGGCAATGCTGTCGGCATCAACCTGCTCCGCCATCTTCGCCACCTCCTTGCGACTGTTCTCCACGTCGGCAGCTGCCTCAACTATCATGCGGCGCAGTTCCGACTGCTCGTAGGCAAGGTTCTCCTGCGCTTGGCTGAGGGCTATCTTGCGGCGGCGTATGTTGGACGTGGTGGAGAGTTGGTTGAAGATAGGTATCGAGAGCGAAAGCCCAACAAACTGTCCGGCATTGTTCTTGAACTGTTCGGAGAAGGAGGCGTGTCCTCCTTTGTCCAGGTTTCTATAGAATGAGGTGGACACGCCACCCGAGAGAGAGAGCGTAGGGAGCAACGCGCCGCGTGCGGCACGCAGACTATAACGGGCAGCCTCAACACTCATCCGTGCCTTCTCAATGCGTGGGTTGACTGTGGAGGCAAAGGAGAATATCTCCTCGGGAGAGTCTGAGGCAGAAGAGCCTGAGGCGAGAGAGTCTGTGCCATGATATTCAGTTTCATCTGATGGCTTCACGACGGCGAGCGCCGAGTCGGCAGGATAGTTCATGAGCTGCTTCAGGGCGAGCAGAGCCTTGGTGGTCTGCGTCTGCATGTGCGCCAGCTCGTATTCGTCGGCGGCGAGCGTGGCACGCATCTGAGCTACGTCGGCATCGCTCTTCTGTCCCACCTCTGCCATCACCTCTGTCTGGTGGAGAAGGGCGCGGCTCTCCTCGCGCTTCTGCGAGGTCTCGTCGACAGCCCCCTGACAATACACAAGATCCATGTAGGCTTTGTATACCTTCAGCGCCACATCGTCGCGCTCAGCCTGCAAGCCGCTGCGCCCCATGGCTACGTTGGCCTTGGCGAGGCGCAACTGGTTGTAGCGTTGCAGTCCGTCGAACAGCGTCAAGGCTGCCTGCAGTCCGTAGCCGTTGTAGAGCGTGCTCACGTTGGTGTAGGTATTGGTGGACGGGTCGATGGCGCGTCCGAAGTTGACTTGTCCCGACACCGAGCCGTACACCTCGGGCAGGAATGCTCCTATGGCGCGTGTCTTTGCAGCACGGCTGTCGTCGAGAGCGAAATGCTGCTGCGCCACGCTATGGCTGTGGTCGGCGGCATACTGCATGCAGCGCTCCACGGTCCACGGCTCGGCGGCTGCGGCTGCGGCTGTGACAGCCATGACGAATATTGCTAAAAACAGTCTTTTCATCTTCTTCTTGTTTTTTATGACACTGCAAAGATAGAATCTTTCAAAGCTTCGCGACCGCCTTATTCCGCAGAAAAACGACCGACACGACAGAATTCCTCTAAAAGTGTATGATTTTCATACACTCCTAACTGGGAGAGGGGGCGCCCTCGCCCCCGACAACAATTGCGAAGGGGGCGCTTAACTGGGAGAGGGGGCGCCCCCGCCCCCGACAACCATAACTGGAAGAGGGGGCGCCCCTCGCCCCCGACAACAATAACTGGGAGAGGGGGCGCCCTCGCCCCCGACAACAAAAGGGAGGGTAAACTATATATACATAAGTCGGTCGGGACGAGGGCGTTCTCTCTACAAGTTAGGATGACATCTTGCATCCGCACAGGTCGGGGGGCGAGGGCGCCCTCTCTCCCAGTTAGGGTGGCGCCCTCGCCCATTCAAAAAAAGAGATGAAATCATTTGCGGGCAAGACTAAATTTAACTACATTTGTAGCATGACATACAACTACAACACTATAATAATAGTCGACGACAACCCCGCCATACTGACGGCACTGAAGATATGCCTCGCCACGGAGTTCGCGCGTATCGTCACCATGACGTCGCCCGACATGCTCGTGGCCACACTCGCCAAGGAGGAGGCTGTCGACGCCGTGCTGCTCGACATGAACTTCTCGCTCGGAGTGAACACGGGGCAGGACGGGCTCTTCTGGCTACGCGCCGTGAAGAAGCTGCATCCTAACACGCCCGTGGTGCTCATCACTGCCTATGCCGACCTGCAACTCGCAATAAAGGGGATGAAGAGCGGAGCCGCCGACTTCATCACCAAACCGTGGGACAACAACGAACTCATACAGAAACTGCACGATGCCATCGACCGCAGTCGCGAGGTGGTGCCGCTCGACGAGGTGGAGCAGCAGCACGTGCGCAAGGTGGTGGAACAGTGCCACGGCAACATGAGTCGCGCTGCGGAGATGTTAGGGATAACAAGGCAGACTCTCTACAAGAAAATAAAAAACCAACAATAATTGGGAGAGGAGGCGCCTTAACTGGGAGAGGCCCCCCCGCCCCCGACAACAACTGCAAAGGGAGGCTCTACATATACACTTATCGATCGGGGGCGAGGGCGCCCCCTCTCCCAGTTAAGGAGCGCCCCGCCCAGTGTTGTAACAAACGACAAAACATCAATTCATGACATTATATATATTAGCAACCATCATAATGGCATCGCACATCACTCCCCTATCCTACGGAGAAGTGATAGCCGCCCTTGTAGGCGTGGGAGTGGGAATCATGCTATGCCTCTTCTGGCTCTACCGCCGTCAGCGGCTACTCTCCATGCGCGTGAAGCTTATGCGCGAAGCGCTGCACAACCGCGACTTCACCTTCCGCTTGCCCACCGACAGCCGTTTGCCCGGAGAGCGCGACCTGCAATCTGCGCTCAACGACATGAGCAGCGAGATTAACCATCTGCTTGCACGCAACGAAGTGGAGTCGTGGCAACGGCTCACGCGCGTTCTGACACACGAGATAATGAACGCCATCGCCCCCATATCAAGCATCACGCAAGCCTACATCGCCAGTCCGCTCGTAAAGGGCACACCGCTTGAGGAAGGCATGCAAGCCATACACGACACCACACGCAGCCTTCAAACCTTCGTCGACAACTACCGCAAACTTACACTGCTGCAACCAACCAATATCCAACCAGTTGACCTTACCCGTCTTATCGAAAGCATGAAAACACTCTACCCCAATGTAGAGTGGCATACAAGTGAGCAAGGAAACAACGCCAATCGCGCACATAACATCATCGTCAACGCCGATGCCGGAATGTTCCGCCAAGTGGCCGTCAACATCATAAAGAACGCCATTGAAGCCGGGGCACACCACATCGACGTGCGTACCAATACCATGAATGGATGCACACATCTGCTCATCAGCAACGATGCACCACCCATTTCCCCTGAGGTGGCACGCGAGATATTCATCCCCTTCTTCACCACCAAGACCACTGGCTCTGGCATCGGACTCCCTCTCGCCCGACAGATGATGATGGCGCAGGACGGCGAATTATGGCTCGCCGACAAACCGGTGGCTGGCTATCACACTACGTTTGTTGTGGCGTTCAAAAGAAACTGATTAAAAGAAACTAATTAATGAAAAAAGGTTTTTAAATGTAATACTCTCTTTAATAACAGAATAAATGAGTAATTTTGCCGCTCACAAGATTATTTATATTATATGGACTTTAATTTCATAGGAACCATTTGGTCGCTTCTTCCTCCTGTTGTCGCCATTGCGTTGGCATTGAAGACCAAGGAGGTATATTCATCACTGTTCATCGGAATTGTGCTCGGTGCTGTACTCTATTGCATATCGATGGGCACCGGCTTCGAGGGATTTCTCACACATCTGCTTAACGACACTGTAGGCACGGGAGCTGACGCCAAGTCGTACGGACTCATCCATTGCCTCTCCGACTCATGGAACGTTGGAATCCTCGTGTTTCTCGTAGTCCTCGGCTCCATAGTGTCGCTGATGAACAAAGCGGGTGGCTCTGCCGCATTCGGCCGATGGGCAGCAAGACACATAAAGTCGAAGATTGGCGCACAGCTTGCAACCATCATCCTCGGCATTCTTATTTTCATCGACGACTATTTCAATTGCCTTACGGTGGGTTCCGTAATGCGACCCATAACCATGCGCTATGGCGTAACAAAGGAGAAGCTTGCCTATCTCATCGACTCCACGGCAGCCCCAGTGTGCATCATATCGCCCATATCAAGCTGGGCGGCTGCCGTCTCGGGCTTCGTTTCAAGTGGGGAGAATGGTCTGGCATTGTTCTGCCGTGCCATACCTTTCAATTTCTACGCCTTCTTCACAATCATTTTCATGTTCATGATAGTGATTAGCGGCTTCGACTTCAAGGCAATGAGCAAATACGACGCAAGACTAAGAGAATGGTACGAACGCAACGGGATGCAGCTCGACGAGGTCAGCGACACAAAACTGCACATTGTGGAACATGGCGTCGGCGCTAAGGCTAAAGAAAAGAGTGCAGACAAAGCAAAAGGTTCGGTTGCCGACCTCGTGGTGCCTATCCTTATGCTCATCATCTTCTGCATGGCAGGTATGCTCTACTCGGGAGGATTCTTCGACGCTACAAACGCCTACTATCATGACTTCATCAATGCATTTGCAGCAAGCAACGCTTCTGTTGGACTGGTGATAGGCTCTCTTGCATCGCTCATCTTCACCATAGCAATGTTCGTGGCAAGACGCACGCTTAAGTTCGACGACGCCATGAGCTGTCTGATAAAGGGTTTTGAGGCTATGGTACCGGCAATTCTTATTCTCACACTTGCCTGGACACTCAAAAGCATGACCGACTCCCTTGGAGCCGCCCAATACGTGTCGGGGGTCGTGGCAAGCAGCGCCGCTGGTCTGCAAATGCTTCTACCTGCCATCGTATTCATCGTGGCTGCACTTCTTGCTTTTGCCACAGGCACCTCATGGGGCACTTTCGGCATCTTGATACCGATATGTATTGCCGTGTTCCCGCCTGCAGCTCCATTGCGCATCATTTCCATCTCGGCATGTATGGCAGGCGCTGTATGCGGCGACCACGTGTCACCCATCTCCGACACAACCATCATGGCATCTGCCGGAGCGGAATGTAAACACGTCCACCATGTCTCCTCACAGCTTCCTTACGCCGTCACCGTGGCGTGCATCTCATGCCTTACTTTCGCCGTGGCAGGATTCACGCAACAACTGGGTATGCTCACGAGCTGCATAGTGTCGTGGATATTCGGATTGGCTATGCTCTTCGCAGCCACAACAATAATGAAGAAGAGAAGACACTAATCATATCTTTACTACAATGTGCCTTTTATAGAGCACCCAAGCGACAAATCCAACCAACGCCACGACTGTTGCGGCAAAACAGAAGGAGGCGAGTTGGTTGTCGCCAACCATACTTGCCCACAAGCTGTAATAACACTCTTGTAGTGTTCCGCCCGGTAACTTTATGGAGTAAAGACCTATATCAACAAGTTCTCCAAGCACATAGCAGAAGAGCGGGTTGACACCAAATACAAGGAAAAAAGTATTGCCATTTGAAATGTCCTTCAGATCAATTATGAAGGCAAGCGACGCGAAGCATAGCAGTGAGTAGCCACAAGTGACGAGCACATAAGTGGAAGACCATACTTTCTTGTTTATCGGGCACACATCACTAAATAACATTCCGACAATAAGCATCACGGTCCCAAAGAAAAACATACTCAACACCTTGTCGCGTGTATCAGATTGCCGCAATACCAACTTTCCAACACAAAAGCCTATCATCACATGCGCTACACTCGGCAGTGTGCTAAGTATTCCTTCCGGGTCAAGCCCGTTGTCTACATACATATGGGACAGTCCCAACACCCGCTGGTCTACCACAGCCAACACCGAACTACCATCCATGGCATATCCTTTTAGAATGGAAAGCATGGCAGCATAAAAAAATAATATCGTAACAATGAGTGGCACAAACACACGATGTGGCACGGAGAGAGCCAACACCGACACAATGAGATAACACAAAGCGAACCTCTGCAACACTCCCATTATGCGTAGATTAGACAAAGAAGGCATTCCTGCAGCAAGCCAGTTGAGAAGTAAGCCTATCATAAACAGAACAATAGTTCGCTTCACTATTTTATAAAACACTTCTTTCGTAAACTTAAATGCTGTCTTTTTCATGGAGATACACGTTGTAATCCCCATTATGAATAGGAAGCAAGGAAACACCATGTCTGTCAAGGTCAACCCATTCCAGACGGAATGTGACAACTGGGGGTAGATGTGTTCCCATGAGCCAGGACTGTTGACTGTTACCATGAGCATAATAGTCAATCCCCGCAACACATCCAGAGAAACTAAACGTTTGCTTTTTGCCATTGTATTAATAATAAGGTTTTAATTATTAGTTGCAAGTTATGCAAAATTAAAAAAAAAATCTCAGACATCGGACTATCCCCAAATATTATTGACGGATTTGTCCTTATTTGTATCATCATTATAAAAACAAGCCTTCATGTCAAAAAGAACATGTCTTCATGTCTTCATGTCAATAAAATCTTGTCTTCATGTCAAAAAATCATGTCTTCATGTCTTCATGTCAAAAAATCATGTTTTCATGTCCAAACACAAAAAAAGGTCTCCAAAGTCGTTAGACCTTGAAGACCTCAAGTAAAGAAGGCAGCCACCTACTCTCCCGCATTG
>DLKG01000005.1:0-26489 GCA_002490315.1 Prevotella sp. UBA7594
TCGTTTTCCTCCTACTCGATTTAGAATTAATATTTTAATGTGCAAATAATGCTACTTGCCACATTACTTAACGTTTTTGAGGATGTCAAGCAAGTGATCCCACACCATCTGTACGGTCGGAATGAGCAGGCGCTCGTCGGGTGTGTGTACGTCGCGCAGCGTTGGACCGAACGAAACCATGTCGAGGTTGGGATAGCGCTCGGAGAAGAGTCCACATTCCAGTCCGGCGTGGATGCCCTTTACGATAGGTTCCTTGCCGAAGAGCTTCTTGTAGGACTCCACGGCAACCTTTGTGAGCTTGCTGTCGGGGTTCATCTTCCATGCAGGATAACCGTCGCTGAGAGTCACGTCAGCACCAGCCAGTTCGAAGGCAGCCTTAACGGTGTTGGTTTCGTTCTCAAGGTTGCTCATGACGTTGGAGCGCTGAGATGCCACGACGTTAATCTCGCCGTCGGTGGTCACGACGCTTGCAACATTGTTGGACGTCTCCACCATCCAAGCCAAAGCCTCGTCCTGACACATGGCGAACACGCCGTTGTCAACAGCCTGCAGGGCAAGGATGAAGCGGCGACTGCAGTCCTTCGGCAGTACGTTCTCAGCGTCGGTGCTGCCGAGATTAAACTCCATCGTGGTGTCCGTGACGTGGAACTCCTCCTCCACGGCAGCCGTGAAGACATTCCAGTCGGCGCGCACCGTCTCCTTGTCGTCCGTAGGAACGGCGAACACGATGACGCCGTCGCGCGGGATAGCATTGTGGAGCTTGCCGGAGTTGAAGGAAGCAAGACGAAGGTGCATCTTGTCCTGCTCCTTGTAGAGGAAGCGGGCGAGAATCTTTATGGCGTTGGCGCGCTTCTTGTTGATGTCGTCACCGGAGTGACCGCCCTTCAGACCCTTTACAGAAGCCTTGAAGAAGAAATAGTCGGCAGGAGCCTGCTCACGCTCGAAGGAGAACTTTGCTGACGTCGTCTTGCCACCTGCGCAAGAGATGAAGATCTGACCCTCGTCCTCTGAGTCGAGGTTGATGAGCATGTCGCCCTTCATGAAGCCTGCCTTCATGCCCATGGCTCCAGTGAGGCTCGTCTCCTCGTCTCGTGTGAAGACACACTCCAACGGACCATGCTCAATGTCATCGCTGTCGAGGATGGCAAGCTCAATTGCACAGCCGATGCCGTCGTCGGCGCCGAGCGTCGTGCCTTTGGCTGTCAGCCATTCGCCGTCAACATAGGTCTGGATAGGGTCTTTGTGGAAGTCGAAGTCAACGTCGACAAGCTTGTCGCAAACCATATCCATGTGGCTTTGCAGTATGACGGTGGGGGCGTTCTCGTGTCCCTTGGTGGCAGGCTTGCGGATGATAACGTTGCCCGTCTCGTCGGTTTCTGTCTCAAGACCATGGCTTTTGCCAAACTCTTTTAGATACTCTATCATGCGCTCCTCATGCTTGGAAGGACGCGGAATCTCGTTAATCTTAGCAAACTGCTCGAATACTCGAGCTGGTTTCAATTCGCATTTGCTCATTTTTTCTTAATTTTGTTATGATGATGTTATATTAATCTGAATTTTCCACAAATTATTTTGTCATGCGACCGATTTGCATTACCTTTGTAGCGCCTTTTATTAAAAAGGTTGCAACTGTGGCTTGTAAGTGTCTGCCATGTGCGGAACACTGTTGCAAAGATAGTGTAAATCGAAGACACCACAAAATAAGTTCACTAATTTTAAACCTCGGCGTACTGCCATTTAGTAAAATATATACAACATTCATGATAAAACTGATGCTTCTTAGCCTGGCTTTTGTGGCAATGGCGTTTGTACTGCTCTCCGTTAAGGTACTGCTCAAGAAGGGCGGCAAGTTCTCGTCGCAACACGTACACGACAATCCCGGACTGCGAAAGCAGGGCATACATTGCGTGCTCGATCAGGACCGCGAGGCGCGCGAACGCAATGGGGCTTATTGAGGCTGTGATTATAGCAAACAATCAAAAAAGGAAATATAAAAATGAAAAGAAAGAATTGTTTCTCTACTCTTGCCGTAGCCGCCTTGGCTGCCATGGCAATGACCTCTTGCGACAAGTCAAAGTCGCAGGTCGACGACAAGCAGCCGGCAACAACGCAGACTGCCGCTGGCGCCACTAAGATTGCCTTCGTGGAAGTGGACAGCATAATGTCGCAGTACAAGTTCTGCAAAGACTACTCTCTCGTACTTCAGAAGAAGGGACAGAACATACAGAAAACGCTCGCTCAGAAGCAGCAAGCTCTGCAGGCTGCTGCTGCCAACTTCCAGCAGAAACTCCAGCAGAATGCCTACACGCATGAGCAGGCACAGGCAATAGAGGCGTCGCTACAAAAGCAGAACCAGGATCTCCAGGTTCTCAATCAGCGCTTGAGCGGAGAGTTCCAGGCAGAGACGGAGAAGTACAACAACGCGCTGCGCGACAGCATACAGCACTTCCTCGCTGTCTACAACAAGGACAAGAAATACGGCCTGATTCTCAGCAAGGCTGGCGACAATATCCTCTACGCCGACAAGTCGCACGACATCACCAACGATGTGATTGCCGGACTCAACAAAGCTTACAAGCCGGCTCCTCCTACGGACAAGGCTGACGGCAAGAAGAAGTAAGTTAGATAATCTTAAGCAATAAGGATGCGTCCGTAACAATACGGGCGCATTTTTTGTTGTTCTCACCTAATTTATGTATGAACATCAAAAGACTACTTACGGCATTGTTGCTCGCAACCGCATTGCACGCCAATGCTGCAAGTGACGAGACATCAAAGGATAACAGCAAGGCAAGCACGGAGAAGGCGGAGAGCCGAAAGACGTGCAGGTCAATTCTTCAGGTTCTCTCGCAGCCGTTCCGTTGGATAGGGAAGAACTGGTCGGCGTACGATGAAAACTACTCCACACCTTCCTTCTATAATTGGGCCTTTCAAATGCAGAACGCCACGTCGGGCGAGTGGATCAACATGGGGTATGACGACATCAGTCTGCACATGCGCTCAAAGATAAGCAACAAGATAGGCCCTTATCTTTACTATACCTTTCTCGGCTATGGCTTCGCAATCGACCTTAATGCACTGACGGGTACGAAGCGACGCAGCGAGTTCACGCTTTCCATCAACTCCAATCTCATGAACATTGACCTGATACGTAGGCGTACAGGCGGCGACTTCATGGTGAACCATCTCGACATTGCAGGAGTAAGCAACAGCGATTTCGATCTTGACGAGCTTGCTGCCAACTATCACGTTGGCGACGACGTGCGTTACAACGTCACGGGTATCAACATCAACGTCTTCACCAACCACAAGAAATATTCCAATCCTGCAGCTTTCTCCAATGGGGCGATACAACTCCGCTCTGTCGGTTCGCCCATTGTCGGCCTCGGTTACACCCATCAGGAAATCAAGAACTCCATTTCCAACACCTTTCTCGACTACAGGGCTAAGCGTATGGGCTACGAGAAGTTTGACGGCTCAAGCGATCTTCTGCTCAAGATGCTTATCGACGAGGACGACTACGTTGATATGCCGACGGCTGCTATCCTTCAAGCTACCATCCCGTCTTACCTTTCCGTGAAGGATCTCCACCTCCAGCTTGGCTACGCACAGAACATTGTCTTCTCGCGCCGACTGCTTCTCGGACTTTCGCTCGTGGCGTCTCCGGGTATAAAATGGGTGAAGGCAGACAACCACAGTAGCTATCAATACATCTTCAGGGACGGGACGGCTATGGTGACAGACTACTGTCTGCCTTTTCTGAAAAAATACATACAGGATGGTACGCTCGTGATTAGCAATAAAAAATACCGCGACTATATTCTTAATCTCAAGCAAGTGACCCCCGATCTCTATGATATAGAAAGCAAGACGACGAGCTTCGGCACCAACCTTCATGCGCGTGCCAGCATCACGTACAACTACAATCGTTGGCGCTTTGGTGTCAATGCCAACGCGAGCGGCTATCTCTACAAGAAGAATCTCTTGCGCTTCAACAACTTCTATGGAAGTGTCGTGGCGTATGCCGGCTATTGTTTCGGACGCAAGAAAGCCTATCGATATGGCGGAGATAAGCGCGAGGCTTATATTAGGGCAGCACTGACGAAGAGCGAGATTGCTGAGACGCGCGACCTTAATCCGGCAAGTAATGTTGCTCCAGCAAGTGGCGACAAAAGTGGCGTCGACTCTTTGGGCAGCGTAAAGAGTGGTGCTGTGGTTAAGCACCGCACAAAATACTTCACGGATAAGTTCGACTTCAACATTGAGGGTTGCGACCTCGTAATGGGACCCGACGGCACTTACGGATCCTATGAGATCACCGACGGCTTCGTAACTAACGCTGACGACTCCGAGGGACTGCTACGTCAAGGCACCAAGCTTGCCGTTGACGAGGATGGTACTATCATTATCCGCGCTCCGCACAACTCAGGCTACCGTGCCGCCAATTGGTGGAAGGCACGTCTGACGACGCGTCAGAATTCACGCAATCGTGATCCGGAACTTCTTCATTATGCACTCTGTGGAAAGCTTACGCTCTACGTGCGAAGCCACAATTTCGGGACGATGCGCCCCGTGCCGCTCGTCGTTGACAGTTTCTACATTAGCCACGGAAAGGTTAACAAAAGCTATTACGAGATTGGAGCAAAGCATTTCATGTCGTACTCCACAGCGAGCATTATGGGACATGTCAACGTCAACGGACGTCTGACACGTGTCTACATAGAGAGCCGTCGTGGCGGCAAGCACTTCAATCTCTATGCTGTGCCGATGCGCGCGTCTACACTGAACTGGATGGCGCACGTCAGTGACACGTGCCGCATAAGCCGTATATCAATCCCTGGCACTCATGATGCCGGATCGGCGTCGCTTAAGGAGACGACGATGGCCAGTGCGGGCCATACGCAGAACTTCCCCGTAAGCGAACAGATGGCTGATGGAATACGTGCTTTCGACTTCCGGCTGAAAAAGAACATGAAGTTCGGACACACTATTATTTGTCGCGACGGCATACATGAGACGATTCAGGACATGGCCGACTTCCTGAAGAGAAATCCCTCGGAGTTTCTTGTCGCCATCATTGGTAGTGACGAGGGAGGAAGCAATTGGCCTGCCGGAATGGCCGACTCGCTCAGCATGGAGCTTGCGCCTTACCGCGACTTGATAGTGGAGGACTTCTCTGCGGCGACCCGACTGAAGGACGTGCGAGGCAAAATATTGTTCATCAAGCGTCAGGAAGCCTGCCCCGTGGGAAAGTATTTGCCTTTCCAAGACAATACAACGTTTGTTGCCAACGGATTTCATGTGGAGGACGTCTACAAGGAGCACAAGACCTATCGCAAGATAAAAATCGTGGAGCGTCATATACGCGAGGCTTACGAGAACGACAATTCCAACCTCTGGTACATCACGTTCAACAGCATCGCATGGGATCCGCGCCATCACAAGCCTTACTATTCTGCATGGGGAGCACGCAACGTGCGAAAGCCTATGAACCGCTCTTTGCGAGAGATAATAGAACTCAAGGCTTACAGCCGTTTTGGCATGGTGTTCCTCGACTTCTACAATGACCATGGCGACCAGCCACAGCTTGTGAACTCTATCATCATGTCAAACTTCAACATCAATCAGGTGGAAGACTACATTCCTGCTCCATAAAGAAAAGAATGAGTTTTTTGCATTGATAAAAATAATTGTTCTTAAGTTGATTAGAACAATGACTCCTGCGTTCATTGAGTAAAAAGGAAAATATTGCGGGCGGTATTTTGCTTTGCCAGCAATGTTTTCCTTTTTCCTTATGTGAATTTCAATCGCCTTTATTTGTAAATTCCAAATCTTTAGTTTAACTTTGTCACAATATAACCATTATATAAAAATGGCATTGGTTGACATTCATTGGGCATACCAACGAAGCCATGCGCCTTTTTATACTTACAGGAAAAACAACAAACCAAACTTAATGAACCCTAAACAAGATGGAACAGGTTTTACATTTGTTTTCATTTTCATTAATAAATAAGGAATATGACAAAAAAGGAACTCTATAAAAATGTGCTCGACTATTTCCGCCGACTTCATCCAGAGGTGACGACGGAGCTTGAGTTTGGCAGCGTCTTCCAGCTCCTTGTGGCTGTTGTGCTCAGTGCTCAATGCACCGACAAGCGCGTCAATCAGATTACGCCAGAACTTTTCCGCAACTATCCCGATGCGCGGTCGATGGCTGAGGCTGACGAGGTGGAAGTGTATGAGTATGTGAAGAGTGTGAGCTACCCTAATGCAAAGGCGCATCACCTCGTTGAACTCGCCCGTATGCTAATGGCGGACTATGGAGGAGAGGTTCCGCACGATTTCGACAGTTTGCTTCGTCTGCCGGGAGTGGGGAGGAAAACAGCCAATGTCATGGAGGCTGTAGCCTTCGGAAAGGCTGCGATGCCGGTTGATACGCATGTGTTCCGTGTCAGTCATAGACTCGGACTCGTGCCGTGCTCTGCCAACACGCCGTTGAAAGTGGAGAAGGTTCTTACAAAGAACATCCCGCCTGACGACCTCGCTAACGCCCACCATTGGCTACTTCTCCATGGAAGATATGTCTGCACGGCGCGCAAACCCCATTGTGAAAAGTGCGAGCTTAACACTATTTGTCCTAAGCGTATCTGATGCGTTTTCGTTTTCTTAGCCACATTTGGCGAATTTTATCTTTAGCCTACACTTGATGGATTTTCATCCCTAACCTCATTGATGACGAATGATTGTCAACGGTCGCATACAGTCTTACCCATTCTTCCGCATCGGCATGATGCTTGTCGGTGGCATTCTTGTCGCCGATGCCTTGCGTAGTGTGGTGGCATCAGTTGAGTGGCAGTGGCTGTTTGTGGGTATTCTCTTTCTATCCCTTGTCGCTTGGTTTGGGCTGAAGGCTCATCCCATAGTGCAGACAACTCTGCTCTTAGCGCTACTTTTCACTGGCGGTGCCTGGAGAATGTCGTGCTATGAGGAAGGACTTGAGTGTGATTTTACGGGTGAACAGGAGGATTATGAGGCGGTGGTGGTGGCGCCGCCATTGGAGAAAGAACGTTCTTTCAAGTGCGTATTGTTTATTACGGATGGAAGAATGAGAGGGAAAAAGGTCAACGCCTACTTCCAAAAAAGCGTTGATAGGGCCGTTGGCAGCTCTGAAACGCCGTCGTTGGGACTTGCCGTAGGAGACGGAATAAAAGTTTCGTCGGTGTTTGACAATGCGGAAGATGGAGGAGCGTACAACGCAGGGCGTTTCAATTATGGACGTCAACTGCTCGTGCGGGGCATAGCAGCACGCACGTTCGTGGCTGACGGCAGTTGGAGTAGGGCAGTGGTGAACCTTGGCGGAATGTCATCATTCGGCAGACTCGCCTTGCATTTGCAAGCCTTACGCGACAGAATGTTGGTACGGCTTCGCGCCAGCGGCATTGCTCCTGATGCCTACGCCACAATTGCTGCCGTGACGCTTGGCGACAAGTCGGCACTGACGGCAGAACTTCGCGAATCGTATTCCAAGGCAGGAGCCTCACATGTGCTTGCCTTGTCGGGCTTGCACATTGGCATCATCTACGGATTCCTTTCAATGATTTTCCTGCGCCGGCGCATTTCCATTGTCGGCACTGCCCTCATACTTGTCGCCATTTGGCTGTTTGCGATGATGGTAGGCATGGGGGCGAGTGTGGTGAGGTCGGTAGTTATGGTAACTGTATATACGCTCATAATGATGCTCAACAGCGAAAAGGCGTCCTTCAACGGACTCTTGGTGGCTGCTGTGCTGATACTCCTTTGGTCGCCGGCAGCACTGTGGGATGTTGGCTTCCAAATGTCGTTTGTGGCAGTTGCTGGCATTTTGGCGTGTAACAGTCGCGTGCTTCGTAGCCATTCCTATCGTGTGATGTTGGCTAAAGGTGGGCTTTGGCGTGCCGTTTCGTTGGTCGTTGTTTCCGTGGCGGCGCAGATTGCCGTATTGCCGCTTGTTATGTATTATTTCGGGCGCGTGCCACTGCTCTTCATCATTGCCAATTTTGTGGCAATACCACTCACCACAATTATTATATATATGACATTTCTACTGTTGCTAACCTCACCTGTTGTTATTTTAGCCAATAGTCTCTCCGTCTGTTGGCAGCATGTTGCCAGCGGCTTGGGTTGGCTGACACAGGCGCAGAATAGTGCCTTGTCATGGGTGGCTTCTCTGCCTTGCGCAAGCGTCGACGGCGTTCATGTCAATATGCTTCAGCTCTTGCTCTATTATCTTTTCCTTGTCATGCTTTACTGGCTGTCGTTCTATGTGGAGAACATGTACATGTCGGCACATGGCTTCCGGCTTGTAGAGCGGCGTTATCGTGACGTGCGTTTTGAACGTCTCAAAGGAGGCTAAGCGGCAATGTAGCCAATCGGCATAAGCTAAATCTTGAAATAGTCTTGCAGTTCATTCGCCGCGCGACCTCCATGATTGTCGAGATCCTTGATGATTACGCCGTGTTCGAGGAGGGCGATGCGCGTGGAAATCTCGATGGTGTGCTGGAGATTGTGGCTCGAAACGAGGATTGTGGCCCCCGTTTCGGCGTTGTAGTCGGCAAGAATCTTCTTGAGCATGTTCTGGCTACTGGGGTCGAGGAAGTTGAATGGCTCGTCAAGGATGACGAGTTCAGGGCGGTTGAAGAGGGCGGCAATGATGCCAATTTTGTGGCGGTTGCCTGCCGAGAAGTCGCGTATGTACTTCTTCTGTCCGAGAATTTCGCCGTTCATGAGCGGTTCAAAATAAGCTGTACGTTCGGCAATATGCTCTTTCGTCATTCCCGAGACGCGTCCTATGAAGTCGAAATACTCCTCTGCCGTCAGAAAGTCGATAAGGAATCCGTCGTCGATGTAAGCCCCCGTGAAAGGTTTCCAGTCCTCGCTTGTAGCCGGGTTGATACTATTGTCGGCAGTAAAGCAGTCGGGCAGAAGCTCCACTTCGCCGCTGTCCGCCTTGAGAAGGTCGAGCATAAGTCGGAAGAGAGTAGTCTTTCCGGCTCCGTTGTTGCCGACGAGTCCCAGAACATCGCCCTTGTTAATGGTGAAGTCTGGAATGTTGACGGCGGTATTGTCGCCGAATGTCTTCTTTAGATTTTTTATAGTTACAATCATATATTTTATTCCATTAGCGTTGTTTTAACTATTCTTCCCTATTTACTTTCAAGCTCCTCCTTGAGATATTTGGCTGTGTAGCTCTCTTTACACTCCGCTACTTCCTCCGGCGTGCCGGTAGCGAGCACTTCTCCTCCGCCGCGTCCGCCTTCCGGTCCCATATCTATGATGTGGTCGGCAAGTTTTATGACGTCGAGATTGTGCTCGATGACGATGACCGTGTTGCCGCGGTCGACGAGTTTCTGCAGCACTTCCATGAGGATTTTGATGTCCTCAAAGTGAAGTCCGGTTGTGGGTTCGTCGAGGATGTAGAGCGTTTTGCCCGTGTCGCGTTTGCTGAGTTCGGTTGCGAGTTTTACGCGCTGGCTCTCGCCACCCGACAGTGTAGTTGAGGGTTGTCCGAGTTTTATGTAGCCCAGTCCGACGTCCTTCATCGTCCTTATCTTCTGTAGAATGTTTGGTACGTTCTCAAAGAAGTCGACAGCCTGATTGAAGGTCATGTCGAGAACGTCGGCAATGCTCTTGCCCTTGTAGCGCACTTCAAGCGTTTCTCTGTTGTAGCGTTTGCCATGACACACCTCGCAAGGCACCATCACGTCGGGCAGGAAGTTCATCTCTATAGTCTTGTAGCCATTGCCTTTGCACGTCTCGCAGCGTCCTCCTTTCACGTTGAATGAGAAGCGTCCGGGCTTGTAGCCGCGAATTTTAGCCTCGGGGAGTCCTACGAAGAGCGACCTTATGTCGCTGAATACTCCAGTGTAGGTGGCAGGATTGGAGCGTGGTGTGCGTCCGAGTGGCGACTGGTCGACGTTTACCACTTTGTCGATGTTGTCTATCCCGTCAATGCTGTCGTAAGGCATGGGCTTTTTCAGCGAGCGGTAGAAGTGTTGTGAGAGGATAGGCTGGAGGGTTTCATTGATGAGAGTGGATTTTCCCGAACCGCTAACGCCCGTGACGACAATGAGTTTTCCCAACGGGAATGTAACGTCCACGCCCTTTAGATTATTGCCTCTTGCCCCGTGGAGTACAATGGACTTACCGTTGCCCTCACGCCTGTTGGCAGGCACTTCGATGCGTCTGACGCCGTTGAGGTAGTCAGCCGTTATTGTGTGCTCTTTAAGCATCTGCTTTGGTGTGCCCTGAAATACGACCTCGCCTCCGTGCATGCCCGCTTTTGGTCCGATGTCTACGATGTAGTCGGCGTTGAGCATCATGTCGCGGTCGTGCTCTACGACGACGACGGTGTTGCCGATGTCGCGCAGTTCCTTCAGCGAGCGGATGAGCCGGTCGTTGTCGCGTTGATGAAGTCCGATGCTCGGCTCGTCGAGGATGTAGAGCACATTGACGAGTTGTGAGCCTATTTGTGTCGCAAGACGTATGCGCTGACTCTCTCCGCCAGAGAGCGAAGCCGACTGGCGGTTGAGTGAGAGATAGTCGAGTCCCACATCAAGCAGGAAGTTGACACGTGTGCGTATCTCCTTGAGAATTTCGGAAGCGATGGCTTTCTGTCGTTTGTCGAGGTGTTCGCTGACGTTTTCAAGCCATTCCTGCAGTTGCCGTAGATCCATGTCGGCAAGCTCAGAGATGTTCTTGTCCCAAAGACGATAGGAGAGAGCCTCGCGGTTGAGGCGTCTTCCGTGACACTCAGGACACTCCGCCACGGCGAGAAACTGGTCGGCCCATTTCTGTCCTGCCTGCGAGTCGTCGTTGTCCATCACTGTCCGGAGATACTTTATCACTCCGTCGAAGTTAGTGAAATAGTCACTTGACGTATGTACAAGGTCTTTGCTGATGCGCACAGTTTCAAGCGAGCCGTAGAGCACCTCTCCCAAGGTTTCCTCAGGAATCTCGCGTATAGGAGTCTTCAATGTGCAGTCGGCTTTTTCAAGAATAGAGGCTATCTGCCAGAAAATCATCTGGTTCTTGTACTTGCCCAATGGGACAATGGCACCGTCGTGTATGGAGAGTGAGTCGTCAGGGATGACCTTCTTGAGGTCAATCTCGTTCACATAGCCCAGTCCCTTACACTTCGGGCAGGCACCTTCAGGCGAGTTGAACGAGAACATATTGGGAGCAGGATCGCGATAGGAAATGCCCGACGTAGGGCACATAAGGCGTTTGGAAAAACTCTTCGCCTCTCCGGAGTCCTTATCGAGAACCATGATGAGTCCGTCGCCCTCCTTCATGGCTGTGCTTACGGTTTTGCGGAGGCGGTCGTCGAAGCCTTCGCGCATCTGCATTTTGTCGATTACCACCTCAATGTTGTGGTTTTTGTAGCGATCGGTCTTCATGCCACTCGTAATCTCCTTAATCTCTCCGTCGATGCGCACGTAGAGATAGCCCTTGCGCCTCAGAGTTTCAAAAAGTTCACGGTAGTGACCCTTACGTTGGCGTACGAGAACAGCGAGTATGTAGATGCGCTTTCCTGCGTAGTCGGAGTTTATCATGTCTATGATTTTCTCCTCCGTGTACTTCACCATTTTCTCCCCAGTGACGTAGCTGTATGCTGTGGCAGCGCGGGCGAAGAGAAGGCGCAGGTAGTCGTAGATTTCCGTCGTTGTGCCAACTGTGGAGCGTGGATTCTTGTTTGTCGTTTTCTGTTCGATGGAGATAACGGGGCTTAGTCCGGTTATCTTGTCAACATCAGGTCGCTCCATCCCCCCGAGGAAGTTGCGCGCGTAGGCAGAGAACGTCTCAATGTAGCGGCGTTGGCCCTCTGCGTATATAGTGTCAAAGGCGAGAGAGGACTTGCCAGAGCCACTTAGTCCGGTGATGACCGTCAGCGATCCGCGCGGTATCTCTACGTCAATGTTTTTCAAGTTGTGGACGCGAGCGCCCCAGACATTTATCTTGCCTTCCATTTTTTTGAATTGTTTTCGGTTTATTCAGTAGTGTTGCTGCCCGTGTTCTCTGTGTAGCCACGCAGCAGGTTCACGTCTTTTTTGATGTTGTATTTTCTTCCGTCGGCACCCTTGGCCTTCACCAGTACGTAGTAGACGCCCTGCTTGACAGGCTTGCCGTGGAACTTGCCGTCCCATCCCTCGGCAGGATTGTCCCATTCGAAGATTTTCTGTCCCCATCGGTTGAAGATGGTGGCGTGGAACTCCACGATACTCTGATAGCCGCTTTTCGCCTTGTAGACATCGTTTATGCCGTCGTCGTTGGGTGAGAAAGCGTTGGGAAAGTCGAGCTTGCTCTCTGATATGGAGATTGTCAAGGGTGAATTTTCGTTCCAGTAGTCGCTCGTGTAGGCGATGGTGTCGGTGCCGTTGACGAATGTGGCATAGAGCACGACGCGGTGGGCGCCCGCCTCGGTGAAGGTAAAGTCGGTGTCTTCTTCGTAGCGGATGAGATATGGCTGGTTAGCGCCTTCCTTCGTAAAGCGCCATTCGTAATGGGCTATGTAGGCGCCAACGTTGGCAGCGTTGGCATGAAAGTGGGCAGTAAGAGGTGCCGACCCGGAGTAGCTTGTGCCCGTTTCCTCTTCGCCTTCTGCCGTGACAAACGTGGCTTGCGGGTCAATGGTTGGCACGTCGTCGGCTAATGCCTTAATTGTTCCGCAGAGAAAAAACAGAATTATGAGTCTTGCGTATTTCATTTTCTTGTAAGTGTATGATGATGGTTGTTGCTGCAAAGTTACGCAAATTCTCGCATAAAACATTAAGCTTGTCCAGTTGATTTGTCAAGATGAGCCACAACTTATTAAAAGTTACGGAAAATTTCACTGAACGATATATTTTGTGTACTTTTGCAAATGGATAATAAAAAAACTATACAGGTATGACACGTTGTATCAGAATTGTTTTATGCTTTTTTGTAATGGCTGTTGCCTTAGTGGCATCGGCGCAGTCCGTGAAGTGGCAGGACCTCTACAAGGTGAAGAAAAAGGACACTATATATGGAATAGCACAGCGGTATGGTATCAGCATTGATGAGCTGATAGCAGCTAATCCTGATATGCAGAAATCCGACTATGTGCTCAAAAAGGGCGATCAGCTTCTCATTCCTTATCCTAAGAAAGCAGCCTCTCCCGTCTCTTCCGCTACGCAGGTTTCCACGGCTTCTGCTTCACAGACTCGCCGTCCGGCAGCATCGGGCACGGTGAACGTAGGCGTGATGTTGCCGTTGCACAATGTGGACGGCGACGGACAACGCATGGTGGAGTACTATCGTGGTGTCCTCATGGCGTGCGACAGCCTCCGCAGCCAGGGTATCAGCACCAACGTATATGCTTGGAACGTGCCCATTGACGCCGACATCAAGCAGTTTACAACAGACGACAACGCACGCAAGTGCGACCTGATATTCGGTCCGCTCTATTCTAAGCAGGTGAAGCCGCTTGGCGACTTCTGCCGCAAGCACGACATACGGCTTGTCATTCCGTTCTCAATCAACGGGGGTGACGTGGAGACCAACGATTACATCTTCCAGGTCTACCAGTCGAATGCGCAGCTCAACGACGCTGCCGTCAAGGCATTTCTCAATCGCTTCAAGGGTTGCCATCCGATTTTCGTCGATTGCAACGACACGACGAGCCGCAAGGGCGCCTTTACCTCCGCGTTGCGTCGCCAGCTTGAAGCGCAGGGCATAGCCTACAACATCACTAATTTGAAGTCGTCCGACCAAATGTTCGCCAAGTCGTTCAGTGCCACACAGCGAAATGTCATCGTGCTCAACACAGCCAGGTCGCCGCAACTCAACTCCACGCTTGCCAAACTCGACATTCTGCGCACCTCAAATCCGGGTTTGAAAATCTCGCTGTTTGGCTATACCGAGTGGCTTATGTACACGCACGTCTACCGCGACTATTTCCATAAATACGATGCCTACATCCCCACGGCGTTTTTCTACAATCAGTTTTCCTCCAAGACGCAGGGCCTTGAGCGTAGCTATAAGCGCTGGTTTCATTCTGACATGAGGCAACATCTGCCTCGTTTGGCAATCACGGGCTACGACCAGGCGCAGTTCTTCATCCGGGGTATAAGCAAGTATCGCGACGGCTTCACTGGTTCCGCGCAGCAGAACAGCTACACGCCGCTGCAGTCGCCATTGAAGTTCAAGCGCATAAATGGAGGTGGTTTGCAGAACACAAGTTTCATGCTTGTTCACTATCGTACGGACAAAGTGATAGAGTCTATATCGTATTAAAAGATGAAAAGATAGTACCTATCTCGTATTAAGTTTAGTTTTTGACAATGCAATTAAGAAAGTACATAAACAACACGTACCGGCTCTTTCTGTGCGTGTTCATTGCCTGCACGACACCATTGTCTGTGTCGGCGCAGATAGGCAGCCATCGCAACGACCTTGCAATAGGCGTGAACGGCGGCTATGTGATGAGTTCCGTTGGCTTTACACCGAAGGTTACGCAGAACCAGCATGGAGGAATCACGGGCGGATTGTCGCTGCGCTACACCTGCGAGAAGTATTTCAAGACCTACTGCTCCATAGCTGCTGAGGTAAACTACGCCCGAATAGGATGGAAGGAGCGCATACTCACGTCGACCGACCAGCCAGTCGTGAACAGCGCAACGGGACTTGCCGAGGCTTATCAGCGCCACCTCGATTACATACAGGTGCCTATCTTTGCCCATCTTGCATGGGGAAAGGAGAACCGTGGTGTGCAGTTCTTCTTCAAGGCAGGTCCACAGTTTGGCTTTCTTCTCGGTGAGTCGACGACGACAAACTTTGACGTTCGCCATGCCAACCTCGACGACCGCTCCAACAAGACGTGGGCGCAAGACACCATGAAGGTGGAGAACAAGTTTGACTACGGCATAGCCGCCGGACTCGGCATAGAATACTGCATTCCGAAAGTGGGCCATTTCCTTCTCGAAGGACGCTACTACTACGGACTCGGCAACATCTACGGCGACTCCAAACGCGACTATTTCGCCAAGTCAAACCATTCAAATATCGTTGTTAAACTGACGTATCTCTTCGACGTCGTGCGCACGAAGAAAGATTAATCCGTCAGGCACATGTCGAGTTGCTCGGTGATGAGCTTGCGGTCGAGTTTCTGTCCGATGAAGACGAGCTTCTGCATACGGTCGCCATACTTCTCGTCCCAGTCTCTGCGGAGTCCTTCCTCGCGGTCGAGCATCTGCTGCAATTCATCCTTGGGCATTGTGGCATACCATTGTCCGGCGTTCTTCAAGCCCATCTGCTTGCCGGCCTGCTCGAAGAGATAGCACATGTCGGGCTCTTCCTTAAACCAGCACAAACCCTTGCAGCGTATCACGTTCTTAGGCCAGAGACGTGCCACGAAGTTGTCGAAGAAGTTCATGTCGAACGGCTTGCGGCGATAGTAGACGAACGTTCCGATGCCGTACTCCTCAACCTCGCCGCCTTCATGGTCGTGATCATGGTCGTGATGATGGTGATGATGTTCATGTTCATGTTCATGTTCATGCTCGTGCTCATGGTCGTCGTCCTCTTCTTCGTCTCCGTGGTGGTGTTCAATCTCGTCAATCCAGGCAGCCGACGTGGCAACCTCGTTGAAGTTGAAGCGTCCAGTGTTGATGATTTTATCAAGGTCAACGTCTCCGTAGTTGCAGGGAATAATGTCGGCCTTAGGCTGTATGGCGTGTATAATCTCCACAAGCTTGTTGTAGTCGTCCTTGCTCACCTCCGCTGCCTTGTTGAGCAGGATGGTGTTGCAGAACTCAATTTGCTGGATGACGAGGTTCTCAAGGTCGTCCTCCTCAAGGTTTTGCTTCGTGAGAGCCTCTCCGTTTGCGAACTCGTCCTTCATGCGCAGGGCGTCGACTACGGTGACGATGCTGTCAAGACGTGGGATGCCGTTGACTACATACTGAGGGCCGAGTGTGGCGAAAGAGCAAATGGTCTGCGCAATAGGAGCAGGTTCGCAGATGCCGCTTGCCTCAATTACAATGTAGTCGAAGCGCTTCATGTTGACGATGTCGCGCAGTTGTTCTACGAGATCCATCTTCAGTGTGCAGCATATACAACCGTTCTGGAGAGCCACGAGGCTGTCATCCTTTTGATTGACAACGCCTCCTTGCTCTATGAGGTTGGCGTCTATATTAACCTCGCCTATGTCGTTGACGATAACGGCGAACTTAATGCCTTTCTCGTTGGAAAGGATTCGATTCAACAATGTTGTCTTTCCGCTGCCTAAGTAACCCGTCAGCAGCAATACAGGAATCTGTTTCATAGCTTTTGTTTCGTTTTTTATTCCTTGTTTATATGTGAAATTCTCATATTACGGAGGGCAAAATTAATAAAAATAATTTATCTGTATGCTGAAAGAAACTGAAAGAAGGTTAATTCTTTCAGCCTTATTTTAAACTTTCATGCTTGTCCGTATACATTAATATGCGTAACTTTGCACGTGCTACGGCGCAAGAAAGCACCTGCCGCACTCGAAAAAATAAAAAATAAAGGAAAATGGAAAATCTTGAAGTTATGGTGACGCTGTTCATCATTGTCGTGCTTGGTTATGTGCTGTGCAAGCTTGGGTATATGGGCGACAAGTTCGACCAAAAACTCTCTTCTATTGTCATCGACATAACCTGCCCGTCGCTCATTCTCTCGTCGGTTATGGGTCCGGAGTTGCCCGAACGCACACTCATCCTGCCACTGCTGGGCATCGGTTTTCTCACCTATTTCATCCTGCTCGTGTTCGGCTTCTTGGTGCCGCGGCTCATCACCAAGAACCGCGACAGCCAGGGAATGATAGGCTTCGCGCTGATGTTCGCCAATGTCGGGTTCATAGGCTATCCCATCGTGTCGTCAATCTTCGGTCCGAAAGCCATATTCTATGCGGCACTATTGAATATGCCCAACACCTTTTTCATATTCACCGCCGGCGTGATGCTTGTCAAGGGCGAATACAGTATCAAGAGTCTTAACCCCAAGGTGCTGTTCTCCCCGGCAATGATAGCCGCCTTTGTTGCCGCGCTCATCGTGGCACTCAATGTGCACACGCCCGATCTTATAGCCCGACCTGTGACGATGGTGGGCGCCATAACCGTTCCGGCGGCACTGATGATTATCGGTTCGTCGATGGCACGCCTGCCGCTGAAGGAAATTATCGGCTCACCGGTGGTGTATGTGTCGTCGTTTCTGCGACTTGCTGTGGTGCCGCTGTCGGTGTATTTCCTGTTCAAGGTGTGCGGTGTGAGCGATGTCATCAACAACATCAACACTGTCGTGATAGCCATGCCAGTGGCGTCGTTCGGCACAATGTTCTGCATGAAGTACGGGCGCAACCCGTCGCTGATGACCGAGATAACGTTCATCACGACCGTCGGGTCGATACTGACAATACCATTGATAACGATGTTGTTTGAATGAGAAAGAGGGTGTCATTGTGTGACACCTTTTTCTCGTTACATACGGCTGCGCTGCGACTGTCCAGCTCCAGTGCCGCGATACTTGTTGCGTCCTACGTTGAACGCGTAGCGGATGTGGAGGTTGAAGTTGGTCTGCGCCTCGAAGTCGAAGGCGGTGGTGCGCATGGCTCCGGAGTAGTAAGTGAAGTGCTGCGTGCCGGTGTGGAAGAGGTCGCTCACGTAGAACTGCACCGTCAACTGCCGCTTGAGGAACTGGCGCTGCACGGAGGTATCTGTCGTGAAACTGCCGCGACGCAGTCGCTGGCTGCCGCTGTCGCCTGTGGTCGAGGCACGCATATAGAGCGAGAAGGTGGCAAGCTTGGTGTCGAGCGTGTTGTCGAACATGAACTTCACTATCGGACGGCGCAACAGTCCGCCGCCCACGATAGGCATATTGTACCACTGCTTGTTGAAGTCGACCTCGAATGTGGGCGACCAAATGCCTATTGTCGGCGACACAGCCACGGCAGCCATCATCGAGTTGTACGACGGCATGTTCTCCAGTCGCATGAGCGACATGCGCGGGTCGTCCTTGTAGGTCTGCATGAGCTGGTTTATCTCGTCCTTGGTGTGCGAGAACGAAGCCACGAAAGTGAGCCATTTCCACGACAGCGTATAGTTGATGTTGTGGCTCAGACACGGCAGGAGGAAGGGGTTGCCCGACTCGTAGGTGTAGCGGTTGTCATACTGTATGCCGCTTCGCAGGTTGTGGTATGACGGGCGCGAGATGTCGTTGGCGTAGCCGAGCTGCATCTGCACGTTGCCAACCGATGCCGACATTGCCAGCGACGGGATGAGGTTGCTGAACGTGTGGCACTGCTCGCCGACGCGCACACCATGGTCGAAGTAGTTGAAGTCGACATACTCATAGCGCAGACCAGCCCGCACATAGAGTTTGCCAATCGAGCGGCTGTAGTCGAGATAGCCCGACGCCATGTTCTCGCGTATGCGTGCCTTCTCGTCGTCGATGATGTCCTTGGGCAGCACGTTGTAGGTGCTGCGGCGCGACGAGGTGGAATACTCGCCTCCGAACGACAGTTCGCCTCCGGCAAGCGGAGTGGTGAGCACGAGTTTCGATGCCACGAGCGAGTTGTAGGTGAGCTTGTCGGTGCTGACATTGCGCAACTCCTCAGACGAGCCAATCTCGGTGAAGCTCTCGTCGGTGAAGTCCTTGTCGGTGCCGCGAAACCAGTACCAGTCGGTATTGAAGTCGATGTTCACCTTTCCTATCTTTCCCTCGTAGTAGGCGTTCGATGCCACGGCAGTCGACTGCGACGGCGAGAAGCTCGTAGCCAATGATTTGTCCACAAACTCATTGTCGCGCATGGTCTCAGCCTCCATGGAGTAGTTGCAGTCTTGCTTGGCGTAGCGGTCGTAGGAGAGGCGTGCGCCGATGGAGTTGTTGTTGTCGATCTGGTAGCTTGCCGAGAGCATTGCCATCGGGTTGGTGTTGCGAAACTCGTTGGTCAGTCGGCTGCTCTGCCGCCACACGGCATCCTGTGTGTATGTGGTTTGAAGCATAGTCTTGTCGGCCTGGTCGTAGTGGGAGTGGTCGCCATAGAGGAAAGCATTGAGTTCAAGGCGACTTGTGCGGTAGGTGAGGTTGAGTCGCTCTATCTCCGTCCAGTGTCCCTTGTCGTTGGATTTTATCTGTGTGCGCGAGTCGAAGCTGAATCCCTCGCCCACGGGTTTCTTGGTTGTTATGCGCAGCACGCTCGTGGCAGATGCCGGATAGCGTGCTCCCGGATTTCTTATCACCTCAACACTCTTCACGTCCGACGGCGACAGCTGCTGCAGGTCAGTCGTGCTGCGCTCGCGGTTGTTGATATATATAAGAGGTGTGCCGCGTCCGAACACCTCAATAGCCCCGTCTTTTGCCGAAACGGTAGGTATGCGGTCGAGCAGCTGGTTCATGTCCATCGTCTTCTCAAGCACACTGCCGGCAACGATTGTTGTCATGCCCTCGCCCTTGAGCATGGTCTTTGGTAGTCGCGACTTGATGGTGACGCCCTTGAGGAAATACTTCTCAGGCGTGAGCTTCACTGTGCCAATGTTGCCCACGCGCACACGCTTGGTGAGCGTCTTGTAGCCCACGCTCGTGATCTTCATTATCACCTCACCCTGCTTGCACGGAATGACGAAGTTGCCGTTCTCGTTGGTCACGCCGCCGTTGATGAACGCTGAGTCATTCGGCGCGAGCAGCGTCACGTTGGCGTAAGCCACAGGCTGGCGGCTGGTGTCGACCACGCGGCCAATCATGCGCGTCGCCTCCTTCTGCGTACACTCCACGAAGATGAGGCTGTCGTTTACCGTTATGCGGATGGGATAAAAACCGATGGCGGTCTTTATGGCATCGGGCACGGAGGCGGCAGTTATCTGCTTGCTGACCGTAAAGTCCTCAAGCTCGTTGTAGATGAAGCTCAGCTTGTAGCGCGATGTCGACTTGCCGAGGTCGATGAGCACGTCGGAGAATGAGCGGTTGCGGTAGTTGCGCGTCACGCGCTGTGCCGGGGCTTGTATGGAGAGGATGAGCAGCAGTGTGAGGAGGATGCACATCCGTATTCTTTTATATATATTCATAGTTTCTATTCTTTAAATATAACTGGGAGAGGAGGCGCCCTCGCCCCCGATAAATAACTGGGAGAGGAGGCGCCCTCGCCCCCGATGAATGACAGGGATATGAGGAAGGGTATTCTTATATAGGGTGTGTCGGGGGCGAGGGCGCCCCCTCTCCCAGTTATTCAACGACAATCTTGTTGCCTTCGATGGCGATGGCTACTTGTTCGGAGTGGTTCAGCTCGTCGATAACCGAGCTTGCGTCGTTGGCGCTGTCCCACTCGTAGTAGTAGCGCAGCGAGCGGGCGGCATCGTTGTGGAACTCCACGGTCATGCCGTAGTAGCTTGCCATTTCCTCGAGCATATTTCCGAGAGCCACATTCTCGAAGGTCTTTTTGAATACAGGCTTCTTCTCTGCGTGCGCCTCCTCCTTTCCTGCCACGGTGCGTGCGGTATCGGCGGCATTGGCATCGGTATCGGCTTTCTGCACAGTCTCAACCTTTGATTTCTGTGTCATTCGGTCGACTGTAAATGTGTGGATTGCGGCGAATGTCAGTCCAGACACTGCCACAGCTGCAACGAACATGGCGGCTATCTTGCGCCATTTCGTGAGGAAAAGTTGAAAGGATTGGGGGCGTGGTGTGGCATCGGACGAGAGTCTGCCGTTATCTGTGGCACGGTGCTGCTCAAGCAGGGCGGCGTTCTGTGTGACGAAGTTGTGCCATGCGGCGTCGATGTCCACTTTCTCGGCACTGCCTTTGTCGATAGCCATGCGGGCTTCGAGCAGAGCGGTGTAGGCGGCGAGAGCCTCGTCGTCGCTTAGTATCTCCTGCATCTGTTGGTCGGAGTAGCGCTCGGGGTGAGCGATGAGGTCGATAATGAGTTCTTCGTTGTTCATATTGTAGGTATTTTTTTTCGTGATGTCGCGGCAAAGCCGCTTATTGTCTGAATTTGTTCTTTAATTGCTTTATCGCCTTGGCGAGATGCTTGTAGACCGCCGTCTCGGAAATGTCGAGTTCGGCGGCAATCTCGCGATACTTCTTGCGCTCGCGGTAGTGCATGAGCAGTATGCGGCGCGTCTGTGGGGTGAGACTGGATTCGATGAAGTCGTTCACCTGGTCGAGATGATCTTGCTCGCGGTCAATACGGCTCACTATCTGATGTTCGGTCTGCGATGTGTCAGTATCGGTGTCGAGCGACAGTTGCGATTCGACGCGCTGGCGCACTGTGCGTTGCTTCAGCAGTGTCAGACAGCGGTTGCGCACCGTCACCACCCACCATCCGTCGCTACAATCCTGCGGCATGATGGCTTTTCCGGCGAGAATGTCGGCAAACACGTCGTTGACGACATCTGCACTCTCCGCGTCGTCGCTGAGCAGCGTGCGCGCCACGATGTACATCCGCCGATAGTGCAAGCGGTAGAGCCGTTCAATTTCTTCTGATGTAATCATTCGTTTTGTCGGTTGTTTATATAAAGAACAATTCAGAGGGGAAATACCTAACCCCTAAAATAAAAAAAACAACAAAAAATATTTTGTTGCAGTCAAAAAAGCCGTTAGCCAATGCTAAACGACATCTTTTGTTGGCTTGTCACGGTCGTGACAAGCATCAGCCACGGTCGTGGAAGACACGATTCACAGCCGTGGCAGGCATGAGTCGCGGTCGTGGTATGCCGAGAAATGTTAACCCTTTGGTTGACTTTAGTTATCCTTTTGCATGACTATCATTATCACACTTAGATTTTTCTTTTTATCCATTCCATCACCACCGCTACGGCATAGTCCTGCTCATCGGCAGTCAATGCTCTGCCCTTGGGTATGCCGTGCCACTTCTCAAGGCATCCGCGGCAGCAGCAGCCCGTAGCGTGCTGGGCGATGAACACGGGCGATGTACCATGGCGCATGGGAGTCTGGCGCCCGTCGTTGGGGATTATGGCCGGGGCTAGTCGGCGTGCTATTATCTCTCGTGCGTGCTGACGGATGGTGTCGATGCCCTTCGCGGCAATGATGGCGCGGTCTTTGGCGTTGAGATAAAAGCTGCTGCGGAAGGTTGATTTGGTGAGACGCTCGAAAAGAGGAGTGAGGTCATAATTATGTGTTGGGGTGTCGAGATCAGGAAAAAGAGACAATTCTGTTGGCATAATGAAATAATATAAAAATATAACTGGAAGGCGAGGGCGGCTCCTCTCCCAGTTATTTGTTGGAGGCGAGGGCGTCTCCTCTCCCAGTTATTTGTCGGAGGCGAGGGCGCCTCCTCTCCCAATTATTATTCAGTCAGTAGCGGAAAGCTACGTCTGGACCATATAGTCTTTTACCTCACAACAACCTTTTTCACCTTTCCGTCGCTCATGCGCACAATGTTAAGTCCCTTGACGGGGGCGGAGATGCGACATCCCTGAAGGTCGTAACGTTCGGTTACGGTTGCATTGTTGACGATTTCATTTATGCCGACAGTGCTGTCCGTACAACGTGTGTAGATGTAAAGTGGACTGCCGTCCAACTTGTAGACTTCCGCCAACTTAGGACAGTATGGAGCATTGAAATATATTTTCCATGTCACCACTTTCCCATAGTCGCTCTCTTCAAATGGTTCACCAAAGGTCATTAAAGAGAAATTCTTTGAGAATTTGTTATAGCCCTTTGTCGTTTCGCTCTTTGCTAAGGAAGTTTTGTCGTCAAGTGTTTGTGTGAGACTTATTGTGTAGTTGAAATTCTCCGGAGTTATAGCAGACATATACCAGTCGAAGTCATAGTCGAATACCAGTTCATCAATGCTTTTTGACATGTCAATGTCTATCACCTTGCCGTCTGCAATGTCGTATTTGATGGTCTCGCCGTCTGATGTATTGGCACTGAGCGCAGCGTTGACAATGTAGGGGCGTGTTGGGTCTGGATCGGCATTCACCGTGAGTGTCACGGGACCGCCTTCTACATCGACAGGCATCAGTTCTTTGGAGCTGCCAACGTAGGGAAGCACCGTATATGTGCCTTCTTCAAGATTGTTGGCTGTCACACAATCAATAATATTGCTCACCGTGTTGTCCAAGCCGCCGAATGCCGAGAACAAGGTATGGTCAAGCTCAATGTGAGATCCTTGCTTATCGCCATTTTTTGCGAGGAAGAGTATAAGGTTGTCCCATAAGTGGTCGCCTCCGTTCTTTGTGTCGATTTTTGCCGTCCATGTGAGATTTTCACCGAATGTCACAGACGACTTGTCAAATGTAAGGCTCTTTATGACCACAGGCTCAAAATTCAGTCTATAAAGGTTTATGGACGTTTTGCCATCTGCAATGGTCATGTCGATACGGTATGCCAAGAAAGGACATGCCTTCCATGTGTCAAACGGTGTGCCGTCAGATTTCGTGTCCTTCACTTCCAGCTTCAGTCTGTAGGACCCGTTGGGCAAGTTGGCAGGTATTACTTCTGCAAGAGGATACACTATCGTGCTTTTCTCGTTTGGCGACGTAGTCTTGAGATCGTCTTCGCGGAGTATGGCTATAGTGGTGTCGTCCTCAGAGGTGAGAACCAATCTTGCCTTGCCGTCAAATTTCTTGTACGATGCGTGCTGGAAGCCTGCTTTGAGAGAACCTGGCAGACTTGTGCCCGTACCCTCCAGTTTTTCCACCTCCTCATTTTCTGCGTTTAGCAATGTTGGCAGGACAAGAGTTCCTGTTTGTTCTTCAGCGTTGGTTGGCTCGCCATTTCGGCATGGAGTGAGGTGGACAAAATCCATTCTTATGTTGAAACTTGCGGTGCTGTATCCTAACTTGGAGAATGTGTAATAGCCGTCGCCAGATCCGCTCCATCCCCAATTTATGTGCAGATAGTCGTTACTGTCATAGCCGTCGATGACATACTGGTGGCCACCCAAGTTGTGGTCTTGTCCTGCATATGACAGTGGGTCGCCAGCGTCAATGAATTTCTTTATTAATGCAATCCATTCTTTGGCATTGTATTCGTAGTTGTAATACATCACAGCCTTATATCCGAAATATTTGTTTATGGTATTGGCTATGTCGTATGTCCAGCTGCCGCTCGACTTCAAACCGTATTCCATATGTATGGCGGCGCCAAGGTCGCGCATCAGTGTTGCCACGGCCTTTCCTTGTGCATCGTTCCATTCAGGTGTGCCGTCAGTCTTTGTGTTGTAGTTGTCGAGCATGTTGTCCCAATCATATACCGACTGTGTGAAGTCGATGTTCATGGTCTTGGTGTCGTAGTTAGGCGTGGCATAATTGACACTGCCTGTGCCTTTCTGCGGCCACTTGTAGTAGTTGAACACCTGTGCCAACGACGTCGCAACACAGCCCGTCAAGGTATGCTGGTTGTTTATGGTGGGGGTGAGGTCATTGTATGGTGCTTGTTGATTCCATTTTGTCTTGATAAGGGGATTCACGACAATGGTTGGCTCGTTGTCTTCACTACTGCCAGCAGCTGTTTTTGCCACGCCGCCGCCAACCTTTCGCATGGCTGTGATGTCGTCGGACACAGCACAGAGCCAATCCTTGAGTTGTGGCGGGAGATTGTTGATGTCGATGCTGCCTTCATGGCTGTAGCCGAGAACCGGACTGATGCAGTCGTCGCCGGCAATTAGTACGAATCCCTTGCCCTTATTGTCGTTGATGGCGTAAAAGTTGGGCCTGTCATTCATGGAATCGGGAGTGGCAGCCAACGGTGCCTTGAACTGGCGCATTTTCTTTGCTTCTCCCACACTTATGTATTTAGCCGCTATGTCTCTTGCCTGTGCCGGAGTGATGTCTTTGGCAACAGCTGTGAGCGGGCTGAAGGTTAGACCTGCGAGAAATAAAGTGTAAATTTTCATACTTGTGTAGTGCTTATATAAAAAATGATGTTCCCCTCCTTTAAACAAAGGGAGGAAAATCAAAAATTCTCAAAAAAATATTTTAATGGTTTAAAACTAATTAGAAAAACTATTTAATAGAAACTATTATAGATACAAAGTTAAGCAATTTATCTGAGTTGGCAAATACATTGAGTGTAAAAAGTTTGCCAAATGGAAATAAATGTCAGAAGCAGAAGCTGCTGTCTCCAGTAATTGTCGCTTGATAACATAATTTAGTGACAAAATGTGACAGGAATGAAAAAAAATGTGTAAGTTTGCAGTATTATTAGTAACCATATAAAAATACAATACATCTAAGATGGACATTACAGAAAGATTTCTGAACTATACCAAGTTCGACACGCAGTCGAGCGAGGAGTCTACTACAGTGCCGAGCACTTCCAAGCAACTCGTTTTCGCCAAGTACCTCAAAGAGGAACTTGAGCGCGAGGGACTCGATGATGTTGAGATGGACGAGCAGGGCTACATCTACGCTACGCTCAAGGCCAACACCAAGAAGGACATCCCTACCATAGGATTCATCTCCCACTACGATACATCGCCCGACTGCAGCGGAGCCAACATCAAGCCGCGCATCGTGAAGAACTACGACGGAGGCGACATCGTGCTCTCCGAGGGTATCGTTTCGAGCCCGGCGAAGTTTCCCGAGTTGAAGGCTCACATCGGCGAGGACATCATCGTCACCGACGGAACGACGTTGCTCGGCGCCGACGACAAGGCAGGCATCGCCGAGATTGTGCAGGCAATGTGCTGGCTGCGCGACCACGATGAGATAAAGCACGGCGACATACGTGTGGCGTTCAATCCCGATGAGGAGATAGGCATGGGCGCCCACCATTTCAATGTGGAGAAGTTTGGCTGCCAGTGGGCATACACCATGGACGGCGGCGACCTCGGCGAACTGGAGTATGAGAACTTCAACGCTGCCGGAGCGAAAATCCATATCAAGGGCGTCAGCGTACACACGGGCTATGCCAAGGGCAAAATGGTTAATGCCTCGCGCCTTGCCGTGGAGTTTGCCGACATGATTCCTGCATCGGAGACCCCGGAGGAGACAGAGGGCTACGAGGGGTTCTATCATCTCCTCGGCATCACCTCGTGCTGCGAGAAGGCGACACTCTCCTATATCATCCGCGACCACGACCGAGAGAAGTTTGAGGATCGTAAGGACTTCATCGAGAACTGCGTGAAGAAGATGAATGAGAAGTGGGGCGAGGGCACTGTCACCGTTGAGCTGCGCGACCAGTACTACAATATGAAGGAGAAAATCGACCCCAATATGCACGTAATCGACATCGTGCTCAAGGCGATGCAGGAAAGCGGCGTCGCTCCAAAGGTGCAGCCAATCCGTGGCGGCACCGACGGTGCGCAACTCTCCTTCAAGGGTCTGCCTTGCCCCAACATCTTCGCTGGCGGTTGCAACTTCCACGGTTCTCACGAGTTCGTAAGCATTCAGGTGATGGAGAAGGCCATGCAGGTCGTGATAAAGATCTGCGAGATTACTGCCCACTTCAACGACTAATATACGGTTCTTAATATTAACGGTACTTAAGTTTCGGATTTGTG
>DLKG01000005.1:26643-61110 GCA_002490315.1 Prevotella sp. UBA7594
TAAATCAGAAAGTTGAATAACGGTATTATACGGGTACAATTTACGTTTATTATACGACTCAGTCATTTAGATTCGCGTAATAACCGCCAATTGAGTTTCGTATAATACCGTTAATTTTAACGGAAGAGCCTCTTTTGTAATATATGTATATTTTTAACATTCTCACGTGCAATCAAGCACGCATTTTGCCATTATTACAATGAAGACACATAAATATTTAATATTATGAAAAGAATTTTTATGAGAATGTTCGCCATGTTGCTGATAACTATGGCGACAATGGCAAGTGCAAACGCACAGGACATTTACGATCTGCAAGGCAAAAACGAGAAGGTTGACGTAGAGAAAGAACTTTCAAAGGCAGAGCGCAGAGCTCTACAGGCACGCATAGACAGCATACAGTGGCAGGAGGCATTGCAGGCTATGCGCGATACGACATTTACGCTTGAGGCCGACCAGGTGATTTTTAAATACGGACACCGTGCATACGTTTCGTCAACGACAAACTTTGTCACTGTGAACAAGAAGCGTGCAACGTTGCAGGTGGCTTTCAATGTGCCCGTGTCCGGACCTAACGGAATGGGAGGCATTACGCTTGACGGCAATGTGAGCAACTACAAGATTGAAACCAACAAAAAAGGCAAGTTCACGATGCTGACGTTAAATGTCAACGGTGTTGCCATATCATCACAACTGTTTATCAAAATATACGACGGTTCTGACAAAGCGCAAGTTGACGTTAGCCCCAACTTCAACTCACACCGTATCTCGCTCTCGGGAAGAATTATTCCTAAAAGCCAGAGCTTTATTGTGAAAGGTACATCTATATAACATAATACTTGCGAGAGGAAGAACGGATGCGGATGTTTTTGCAAACTTCGCAAAAACTTATTGTGTGTGATTTGAAACAATTCACTATCTTTGTAGTTGCAAACAAGTAACAAGAAAAGAAATGTCTGAAGTACCAACTTTAATCAACGACCTCGCCCTCATACTTATTGTAGCGGGCGCGGTTACGCTGCTTTTTAAGAAACTCAAGCAGCCGCTCGTCCTTGGCTACATCATGGCGGGCTTCATTGTCAGTCCGCACATGCCCTATACAATGTCCGTCATAGACAACTCCGACATCAAAACGTGGGCGGACATCGGCGTGATGTTTCTCCTGTTCTCTCTTGGACTCGATTTTTCGTTCAAGAAAATCATAAAGATGGGAATAGCGCCCGTCATAACTACGCTGACGATAATTATCGCTATGATGATGCTCGGCATCATCGTCGGCCATGCCTTCGGGTGGAATCGTATGGACTGCATCTTCCTTGGCGGAATGCTCGCCATGAGCTCCACCACTATCATCTACAAGGCGTTCACCGACATGGGACTGAGGCAGCAGAAGTTTGCAGGTCCTGTGATGAGTGTGCTCATACTTGAGGACGTGCTCGCCATTGTAATGATGGTAATGCTTTCGGCACTGGCAAGCGGGTCGAGTCCTGACGGAGGTGAGATGATAGGCTCAGTCATGAAGATTGGCTTCTTCCTCGTGTTGTGGTTTGTCGTCGGCATCTTTGCCGTGCCGCTATTCCTGCGCCTGACGCGCAGAATCATCAACGACGAGACGCTTCTCATCGTGTCGCTCGGACTATGCTGCCTGATGGCTGTGGTGTCCACGAAGGTGGGATTCAGTTCAGCGTTCGGCGCTTTTGTCATGGGCAGCATACTCGCCGAGACCATTGAGGCAGGCAAGATTGAGAAGCTTGTTGCTCCCGTGAAGGATCTCTTCGGTGCCATTTTCTTCGTGTCGGTGGGTATGCTCGTCGACCCGAAGATTATCGTGGAATATGCCGTGCCTATCGCCACTCTTGTACTAACGATTCTCGTAGGTCAGTCGGTGTTTGGCACGTTCGGCTTCATGCTGGGCGGTCAGTCGCTGAAGTCTGCCATGCGTTGCGGTTTTTCCATGGCGCAGATAGGTGAGTTCTCGTTCATCATTGCCTCCCTCGGACTTTCGCTCCATGTTACGGGCGAATTTCTGTATCCGGTAGTGGTGGCAGTGTCGGTCATAACGACCTTCCTTACACCATATATGATACGCTTCTCCGTGCCATGCTACAGCGTACTTGAGCGCCGTCTGCCGAAGTCATGGGTACGTGCTGCCAACAACATTACGCTTTCCCATCCGTCGCAGGTGCCCAAGGGCAAGTGGAAGAGCCTTGTGGGTCAAATGGCGCGCATAACGATAGTCTACTCCATTCTTTCCACGGCTGCCATTGCCTTGATGCTGACGTTCTTCCTTCCGTTCATACGTAGGGTTATGCCAGGCATGCATTGGTGGGCAAATGGCATCTGTGGTTTGCTGACTGTGCTGATTATCGCTCCTTTCCTGCGTGCTATGGTGATGAAAAAGAACCATTCGGATGAGTTTCGTGCGCTGTGGGGCGAGAGCCGAATGAATCGCCTCCCGTTGCTCGTTACGATACTCGTTAGGCTGATGATTGCCTCTGCCTTCGTCTTCTACATCTGCAACTACCTCACGCGCTTCACAAACGCTCTTATGTTGACCATCGCCGTTGCCCTCGTCTGCGTGATGATTCTCTCGCGACGGCTGAAGAAACAGAGCATACTCATGGAGCGCCTGTTCGTGCAAAACCTCCGCTCGCGCGACATAGAGCAGCAGGTGCTCGGACTGAAGAAGCCGCTTTATGAGGGACATCTGCTCGACCGCGACATTCACATCTCCGACATCGACGTGCCTGAGAATTCTACGTGGGCAGGCCATTGTCTTGCCGACCTGAGGCTGAGCAACCGCTTCGGCGTACATGTAAGTAGCATCCTGCGTGGCCATCAGCGCATAAACATTCCTGGCGGCGACAACATCATTTTTCCAGGCGACCGCTTACAGGTTATCGGCAGCGACTCGCAACTCTCTGCCCTCCACACTGCTGCCAGCAACGACATCGTGCCCGATGATCCCGACATTGAGAAACGCGAGATGAAACTGTCGCAGATTGTGCTTGATAAACATTCACCATTCGTAGGGAAAACTCTGCCCGAGACTGGCATACGCGACTGCTTCAACTGCATGGTGGTTGGACGCGAGGAGGGAAAGGAGAACCTGACCATGGTCAACACCATCTATCGCTTCCGTCTCGGCGACATTCTTTGGGTCGTTGGCGAGGAGACGGCACTTGAACACTTGCGTGAGGCTAATAGTGGAAAGTCTGCCGCCAATTAGTCTACTTAGCCGTGCTTGCGGCGGAGCCTTATGCGATAGCCGCTCCAAAGACACCACACAGCGGCTATACCTGCTACGAATACGAAGACGTAGGTTGCTATGCTGCCGATGTAGAGGCGGCCGCTGTGAAGTTCAAGGGCAACGTTCCAAAGCGACATAGGTAGGCGCGACATGCGTTCGGGCTGGTCTATGGAGGACGTGCCGTCGTAATAGTCGACGGCGTTACCGTAGGTTTCGCGTTGTGTGTTGACGCCATTTCGTGTCTTGTGGGGGAGAATGTCGGACGTAAAGCCGGATATGGCTTTTTTGCCGAATGGTGCCCCGGCTGTCGAGGGTGAAGGCTTGTGGGTGAAATAGTCGAATGAACGGTGGAGACGGCGATCCCACACGTGCATTCCGCTGAACGATCCGCAGAGCCACTTGCCGTCGTCTGTGGTCTGCCATACGTTAAGTCCCATAACGCTTACGGGTGGCGCTCCCTCTGCTTTTGTTGCGTAGGGAGATGCTATAGAGCTGCCGAGCGAGAAGAATCCCTCGGAAGTGGAGATAAGCCAGTCGCCATTGTGGTCGTCATGGCGAATCATCCGCAGACGGTCGTGCCAGGGATTGTCGCTGCGAAGCGTTGTCAGTGGCGGCGTCGGGATGTCGGAAAGCGCAAGGGCTATCATCATTGGTGGGCGCAGACACCATCCAGTGGCGCACAGTAGGAGTGTGAGCACAATTGTGCTCACGCCTATGCGGTTGTGCCAATGCAGCGAGTGCTTCAGCATGGAGCGTACGGCTACCGTCTTTTTCTTGCGCCGTTTGGCGAGGAAAAAGGCAATTCCCGTTAAAATCAAGATTATTATTACTATTGCCACGGCGTCCATGAAAAGTCTGCCAGGCAAACCGAACAGTTCACCGCTGTGGAGCATCCACACTGTGCGGAAGGCCGTCGTGTGCTGTCGATAGTGGGGCGGTGCGGGCAATTGTACTTTTTTGAAACTGTGGAAGGGCGGCGTAGCTATGTAGAGGAAGGAACGGCTCATGACGACAAGTGTGTCACCGTGAGTAGTGATGTCGCTCAGTCGCTCGTCGCTGTCGTTAATGGGCAACGGCTGTTGTCGCCAAGGAGTTGTGGCATGTCGCCGATAGAGCGCGAAGGGGGAGGCGGCAAATAGCTCCTGACTCTCGCCTTTGCCGCAGGCGGCTATGCCGCGTATCTGCCGATAGTCGGCGCCGGAGGGCAATCCGTCGTTGAAGTCGGTGAACGAGGATCCGATACTGTCGGTGGAGAACATTCCGGAAGAACCATATATAATAATGTTATGGCGTTGGGGGAGATTCGTTCGAACGGTGGCGCGCAGAAGCCCTCCGTTCCAGTTGTGGTAATGGTAGCGTGAGGGAAGGAGCGAGCGGCTCACGTTGACGTCGGCAAAGAGTCGGCGATGGTTGAGGATTATGCCCGACAGGCAAAACATCAGCAGGAAAAAGCTGACGGCAAGACCGAGCCATTTGTGTTGCTTTATTGTTTTCTTTATGTTCATAAGCGTGATGAAATAGGGAATGCAAAGTTATGCAAAACAGCACAACTCTACAATCCCCAAAAGTAATGAATGTTGTCATCATGCCTATGAATAGGCGAGATAGAAAGTGAAATTCAGTTGAAAGCGACTGATGCTCAGTCGGTGAGTACGACGGTAACGCAACGTGCGGCTTGCGCTCCCATGACGAGAGCTTGCTCAATGTCTGCCGTTTTTGACGGGCCTGAGATGAACGTTCCGAGTCCGGTTTTGGGCATTTCGATGCGCTCATACGCCTCGTGCATGTTATTGACGATACCGCTCTTGGGCAGAACAATGACGAGATATTCACAGATGAAGCAGACAGCTTTCTCCTTCATCGACTGAGGTATCCATACGCAGCCGTTCTCTGCTACGCCTATCTGTCCGCAGACGACGCCGACGTCGATGCCGTTGAGGTCTTGCGCCTCGGCTACGGTGTCGGGATTGAGCGTGGCAATGGTGAGTTCCTTGAGGTTGGAGGCTATGTTCTTAGCCTCAGGATAGGCTTGGCGCACGATGTCGTCGAGGCTTTCGCCCTCCTTCGCCGTTACTACGCGGCTGCCAACCGTCTCGCTCATGGCTATGAACTGTGCAATTGTGTCATCGTAGGCGATGCCGTCTATCTCGGTAGACGGCATGTCGTATTGCTCGCGTGTGTTGCGGCGGAGCTTGTCTAAGAGTTCTTCTTTATATGACATTAAATGATGATTAAGCGTTGATGAATTAGACGTTACTTCACTTTTCCCTTCTTCCAAAGCGTCTGGAACGACTCCTTTGCAAACTCAGGTTTCGTGTGGCCGACGCCCCATGGGTTGACGGCGCGTATGTGCGTCAGACTGTCGGGGATGAGATTGGCTAAAGGTGCGAGACGCAAGGTTGAGGCGTAGAGGGCGGGATGGTCGAAAAGCACCTCCATACCTTCCGACATGAGCTTCTTAATGCGGTTGGCGCGGTGGAGAGAGTCGAGTTTCTGGCGCCAAAGATAGACCTGTGAGCCGGGATTGACCTTCGACGGGCACACGTTGTCGCACGAGAGGCAGAGCGTGCAGGCCGACACATTGTCGCTGTAGCGTTGCGGATTGCGCAACATACCGAGGTTGATACCTATAGGGCCAGGAATGAAATACGTGTAGGAATAACCGCCCGAGCGGCGGTAGACGGGGCATGTGTTCATGCACGAGCCGCAGCGTATGCACTTCAGTGTCTCCCAATGGTCTTCGTCGGCGATGATGTCGCTGCGTCCGTTGTCGACGAGAATGACGTGCATCTCGCCTCCTGGGCGCGCCTGACGGAAGTGTGACGTGTAGGCAGTGGTGGGCTGTCCGGTGGCAGAGCGGCAGAGAAGGCGCTGAAAGACTGCGAGAGAGCGGTAGTCGGGCACAATTTTCTCTATACCCATTGCCACAAGATGGAGCTTTGGCATGGATGTGGACATGTCGGCATTACCCTCGTTAGTGCACACCACGACGTCACCGGTTTTAGCCACGCCGAAGTTGCAGCCCGTCATGCCGGCTCCTGCTTCCATGAATTGGTTGCGTAGATGCTGTCGGGCACAGCGCGTGAGGTATGTCGGGTCGTAGTTGCCGATTTCCTTGCTGATGCCTTTCTCCTCGAACATGCGTCCCACTTCCTCGCGCTTGAGGTGGATGGCGGGCATGACGATGTGGCTAGGCTTTTGCTTGAGCAACTGGAGGATGCGCTCGCCGAGGTCGGTCTCCACGACGTCGATACCATTTTGTTCAAGGTAGGCGTTCATGCCACATTCCTCGGTGAGCATCGACTTCGACTTCACCATTTTCTTCACGCCGTGTTGTTTGAGGATTTCGAGCACGATACTGTTGAAGTCATCGGCTGTCGCAGCCCAGTGGACGATGACGCCGCGGCTCTCAAGCTGTGAGGCAAACTGCTCAAGGTAGTCGGCGAGGTGGGTAATCGTGTGGCGCTTTATCTGGCTTGCGTGCTCGCGGAGGTCTTCCCATTCGGGCAGACCCTCAGCCATCTTGTCACGCTTCTGCCTCACCGACCAGAATGTGGCGTCGTGCCATGTTGTCTTCTCTCTTTTCTCGTTGAAGCGTCGTGCCGCTTCTGAATGTAGTGTGCTCATAGTCCTGCTGCTAAAATCTGTACCACGTGAATGAATTTTATAGGCTTGTTTTCTTTCTTCGCTATGCCTTGCATGTGCATAAGGCATGAGGAGTCGGGGCCCGTGATGTATTCGGCACCGGTCGCCATGTGGCGCTCAATCTTGTCCTCACCCATACGCTTCGACACGTCGGGTTCCTCAATGGCGAACATTCCGCCGAATCCGCAACACTCGTCGCGGCGCTCTGGCTGCCGAATGGTGATGCCATGTACGAGCTTGAGGAGGTCGATGATTTTGTTGAACTGCGGCACGTTGCGTTCAGAGGGCGACGATAGTCCGAGTTCGCGCACTCCGTGGCAGGAGTTGTGGACGCTGACCACGTGGGGGAAGCTCGCCTTTAGGCTTGTTGGCTTCACAACGTCATGGATGAACTCAACGACATCCATAATCTTTTTTGACGTAAGACACTCGTGCTTGCCCTTTGCAAGACGTGGGTGATAGATTTTTACGAAGGCAGCACACGACGCTGACGGAGCCACTACGTAGTCGAAGTCACGGAACATGTCGTCGAAATGGGCGACAATCTTGTCCGCCATCTTCTCAAAGCCTGCGTTCGCCATCGGTTGTCCGCAGCAGGTCTGATGGAGTGGATAGGTAACGTCGAGCCCGAGGCTCGTGAGGAGTTTGTATGTGGCTACGCCCACTTCTGGATAGAGCGCGTCGACATAGCATGGTATAAACAATCCTATTTTCATACTTGATTTTAAAAGGTCATCCGCGATAACATGTATTGTTATTGTATTAAGTGCTTACAAAAGTAATAAAAAATGGTTGATGGATGAAAAAAGAACTGAAAAAAAACAATGTTTGCGAAGTAAATAACAATAATAAAAGTGTAGGATTTTATGCAATATACGCTAACTTTGTGCATTCTAATGATAGGAAGCGTAATTGCTAAGCATTTAAAAGAGAGATAATACGATGATGAGACGATGTTTTTTTTGCAATCCGGAGCGTGTAGCAGCGCGCATTCTGACGCTCGGTGTGTTGCTGATAGTGGCGATAGTGATGGCGTCTTGCCTGCCTTCGGAAGAAGAGCCAACGATTGTGGTCGATGACTTCGGCTCCACTTACCATGGCAAATGGAATGTCGAAGGAGTGGAAGGAGGCGATGGAAAGCTTTTCGTTGACAGTCGCAACTTTGTCTTCGACTGCTTGCCGGCGGAAGAGATTGCGCGTGCCGTGTGGAAGAATGATGACGTTGTTGATGCCGTGTGCGGTCCATGCGTAGTGGGATATGGCTCTGTGGTGTCGTCTGGCACAAATGTTATCTATTCGCTTGCTGACGCCGAATGGGAAGTAAAGGCCAATGTCGGAGGCATGGAGCGTACTGCATTGCTCTGTCTCAAGTCGATGGCTTCGGCGCTTGATGGGCAGTCGTGGGCTGCGTGCGCCAAGAATTCGGGAGTGATGACCGTATTCCTGCATGTTGACGTATGCAGCGAAGAAGGCGTAGTGCAACCAATGAAAATGACACTGACATTTACAGGTGTGCCAGTTGGTGGCAGCGAAGAGCATGTGAAAAAATGACTTTGACTACTGATGGAATCAGAACAGCAACTCGTACATGATGTTAAGAAGGGAAACCGTGGCGCGATGCGACGGCTCTACAACCGTTATTCGGGATATGCTATGGCTGTCGCCTTGCGATATGTTCCGGACAGGGATGATGCTGCCGATGTTGTGCAGGACTCTTTTGTGAAGGTCTTTACGTCTGTCGAGGGGTTTGAATGGCGCGGCGAGGGCACGCTGAAGCTATGGATTGCGCGCATCGTGGCGAATGAGTCACTTGGATTTCTGCGCAAGCGGGGCAAGTTGACGTTCACTGACGAAATCCCTGACGAGGCTGTTGGTGACGAACCAGACATTGACGCCGTGAGCGACGAGTCACTGAGGAGGATGATTGCAGCGCTGCCGGAGGGTTACAGAGTTGTGCTCAATCTGTACGTATTCGGTGGATTGAGTCATAAGGAGATTGCCGGCGAGCTTGGAATATCACCGAGTACGTCGGCGTCGCAGTTCTTTCATGCCAAGAAGATGTTGGCAAGAATGATAAAGGAACATCTACAAAAGAATTTATTATGAGAAACGACGATTGGACCGATAGGCTTCGTAGGCGTCTTGAAAACGACAAGGCGGATGTGCCGGAGATGCTTTGGGATGACATAGAAAAACGACTCGATGGTGGGCGTGGCGCTCTTCGTGGACGCTTCGTCCGGCGCGTGGTGGCGTTGTCGGTTGCTGCCGCAGTGGCAATAGCCATTGTTGTCGTGAGTGGCATCGCTACAGATTCGTCCTCGGACGGCAGTGGCGTAGCGCCTCGTGTGACTGTAAATGTAGTGAGGAAAGCGGTTATAGACAATGTCGGTAATAATAAATGTGAAGCCGGGGTGGAAAGAAATGATTCGGAAAGTCCTCAACCGCCAATTCTTTTTGCTTCTTTAGCAACTTCAAAGGACGTGTTGGAGAACAGTGAAGTGGCGAATGACGCCGCTAAACTGGCGGTTGAGCATGAGGAAACGGGCGTGAGAACGGCTACTTGCGATACTGTTAGCCACGTGGAAGTGGAGTCGAAGGGGAATGTTTTGTCAAGCAATGATGCTGAAGAGTTGCTCGCTGAGAATACGCCGTCAACAATGTGGCGTGGCGACGACGACTTTTCGCGTCATGCAATCTCGCGTTGGAATGTGGAGGCACATCTGTCGGGAGGAATGGAGGCGACAAGTAACTCGCAGTATCCGGTTATGATGATGGCGCCGAAGCAAATGTACGAAGCCACGGAGGCAGGGGACGAAGGGTCATCGAGTGGCTTCTCCACTATGGGCTATCCGCTTCTTCTCTCAAGATATGGCGAGAAGAAACATCATGCTCAGCCCTTCAGCTGTGGCATATCTGTTGGTTATGCCCTGATGGATCGACTGTCGCTCACAACAGGAGTGGTGTATATGCGTGCAGTGTCCGACTTCTACAGTTCAGTCGGTAGCGACCAAACTGTTGCCACGCAGCGTCTGCATTATATAGGAGTGCCGCTTGGCGTGCGTTATAGAGTGTGGGGGACACGGCTGTTAAAGGTGTATGGCATGATGGGTGTTGAGGCCGACTTCAACGTCTCAGCCACGGTGAGGTCGGGTGGCGTCACAACAGACGTAAAGAAAGACCACCCGCTGTTTTCGGTGAGCGCAGCTGCGGGAGTGCAGTTCAATGCGTTGTCATGGTTAGGCATCTATGCAGAGCCTGGCGTAAAACGCTATTTTGACAACAATAGCAGCTTGGAGACAATCTTCAAGGACCAGCCATGGGCTTTCAATCTGCAAGTGGGGCTGCGTTTCGACTTCTGATGTCGTTATCTTCCTGGCCATGCCAGTGTGACTACCTCGCAATCTTTCATCTGCGCCCCGTCAATAGTGAGGCGCACAAGTGTACGTTCAGTCTGCCAACCTTGCAGACCGGCTGCTCCTGGATTGATGTGGAGCAGTCCGAGCTGAGGGTCATTCTTCACCTTTAATATATGTGAGTGTCCGCTGATGAACAGTTTCGGCGGACGCTCCATGATTTGCTTTACGATGCTACGGTCGTATTTGCCAGGATAGCCGCCGATGTGCTTCATGAGTACGTCAACGTCTTCGCATTTGAATCGAAGCACTTCCGGATACATCAAGCGGAGGTCGCCCCCGTCGCAGTTGCCGCAAACGGCACGCAGAGGGCGGAATTCGGCGAGTCTTTCGGCGAGCACTGTTGAGCAGATGTCGCCGCAATGCCATATCTCGTCGCATGGTTCGAAGTATTTCAGATAGCGGTCGTCCCAATAGGAATGGGTGTCGCTGATGATGCCGATGCGTTTCATAGAACCCTTCTGATAAAGTCTGCGATAAACTCCTTCGTGCCGTCAAGTCCGAGGCGTGAAGAGTTGACACACAGGTCATAGCTTGCGCTACTTCCCCATGTCTTCCCCGTGTAGTAGTTATAGTAGGACGAGCGTGTGTCTTCCTGATTGGATATAATCTTGCGGGCCTCTTCTTCTGTGCAGCCATGGCGTTGGCAGATGTTGTGAATACGGTCGGAGAGGTCGGCGGTGATGAACACTGTCACCATGCGCTTGTGCTCACGCAGCACGTAGTCGGCGCAGCGTCCGACAAACACGCATGGCGACTCTTCTGCCGCCTTGCGTATGGCATTGCTCTGAAGGCGGAAGAGATTTTCCTGCGAGAGTCCGTTGTCGTAGAAGGAGGAATCGGAGATAAAGGGTACATGCATATGGAATATCTGGTCGAGAAATCCCTTGCGCTCGTCGTTTTTCTCGAAGAATTCTTCGCTGAATCCACTTTCTTTTGCGGCAAGATTGAGCACTTCGCGGTCGTAGAATTTGCAGCCGAATTCCTCAGCGAGTTTCTTTGCTATTATTCGTCCGCCACTTCCGAGCTGGCGTCCGACACTTATTATAAGGTTTTCTTTAGTTGTCATGATCGGTTTTTTTGTTTGTTATAGCGTTTTGTTGGTTCGTTACGGCTTGTTTCTGTAAGTTCTTATCATGTTCGGCTTTCAACTTTCTTATGTAGCTCAAGAGCATCGTGACAGCCACGATGGCTGAAATGAAGTCGCTGATAGGCTGCGAGAACCACACACCGTCAACCTGATAGAACTTTGGAAGTACTATTAGCAACGGCAGGAAGAAGAGAAGTTGGCGCGAGAGCGAGAGCAACATGCTCACCTTTGCTTTGCCAATGCTTTGGAAAAATCCCGTACACACCATCTGCAGACCCACGACGGGGAACGCCAGCATGTTCACTCTTATGGCGTGCTCGGCAATTCTAATGAGCGTATCGTCGGTGGTGAAGAGCCGTGCACACTCGTAAGGGAAAATCTGTCCGATGACAAATCCAAGCGTAGCGATGCTCACCGTCACCGACATTGTGTACTTCAAAACCTTCAGAAGTCGGTCATAGTTGCGTGCGCCGTAGTTGTAGCCGGCGATAGGAAACATGCCTTGGTTCATGCCCATATTTATCATGATGAAGATGAAGGCTATCTTGTTGGTTATGCCGAAGGCGCCAACGGCAAGGTCACCGCCATGAAGGGTGAGGGCGTTGTTGATGAATATGATGACGATGCAAGAGCACACGTTCATGGCAAACGGCGACATACCGATGCCGATGATGTTTTTAATGATGCGTCCAACGGGTCGATAGATACCGCGCTTGAAGTGTACGATGCATTGTTTGTTGCTGAATATGCGAAGTTGCCACGTCAGAACTGCTGCCTGGGCTATAATCGTGGCAAGGGCGGCGCCGCCGATGCCCATGTGCAAAGGCCAGATGAAGATAGGGGAGAGGATGGCATTGAGGATGACGGTCATGATGGAAGCCATCATTGCGGAGCGTGGTTTTGAGGCGGCACGCAGTATGGCGTTCATGCCGAAGAACATGTGTGAGATGGCGTTGCCTGCAAGCGTGATGACCATATATTCGCGTGCGTAGGGCAGAGTGGAGTCGCTTGCTCCGAAGAAGCGCAGTATGGGGTTGAGGAAGAGTAGGGTGATGATGCTGAACGCCACGCCGATGATGACGTTAAGCGTCACGGCGTTGCCGAATACGCGTTCTGCCGTGTCGTAGTCTTTCTGTCCGAGCTTCACGGAGATACATGTCGATGCACCCACGCCGACGCCTGCTCCGAAGGCAGCACCGAGGTTTTGTAGTGGGAAAGTGATGGCGAGACCGCTTATTGCCAACGCTCCGCAACCCTGACCGATGAAGATGCTGTCGGTCATATTGTAGAGCGACGCTGCCGTCATGGCGGCAATGGCTGGCAAGGCATACTGCATAAGCAGTTTGCCGACAGGCTTTGTGCCGAGTTCGAGAGTCGCTTTCTTGCTGTTATCCATATTTTTTGAAAACTATTCTTGTCGGGTGTTTTTGTTTTGGTGTATATATAAGACGTGACGGAGACGCCATGTCCCCGCCACGTAATAAATTCTTTTTAGAATCCGTAGATTTCTTTCAACTTCGCTCCGAGCTGTTCGCCACGGAGGTCGGCAGCTATAATCTTGCCCTCAGGGTCGACAAGATAGCTGGCAGGAATGGAGTTGATGCCATAAGTCTGTGAGGCGATGGTCTTCCATCCCTTGAGATCGGAGAGGTGAACCCAGTAGAGCTGCATGTCAGCAATGGCCTTCTTCCAGTTCTCAAGCTTGTTGTCGAACGACAGACCGACGATGTTGAAGCCCTTCGATTTGTACTTCTCGTAGGCAGCCTTTACGTTTGGCATCTCAGCACGGCATGGTCCACACCATGAAGCCCAGAAATCGATGAGCACATAGTTGCCTTTTCCACAGTATTCCGACAACTTGTGTGGTTTGCCGTTGACGTCGTTTTCTGTGATGTCTGTGAATTTCTTGCCGATGATGGCAGCTTTCTTGGCGAGCATTGCAAGATACTGCTTGGCAGGTTTCAGGGCGGGATGGTTGCTGTAAGGATGCTTTTCATCGAGCATTTCCTTCAGCTCGTCGTAGTCAACGTCGTACATTACGCTGCTGATGAATGCCACGGGTATGAGGTTGTCGGGATTTTCCTTGATAATCTGTATGCAGCGTTGGCAGGAGCGATCGGAAATTTCGTTGATTTTCGGTGTCAGCGTGTTGGCGAGTTTCTCAAGCTCGACGTCGCTCATGCCGCTTTGCTGAGCCTCGGCAAACTGCGCGTAGATGGACTGTATCTCGTTGCTAATGGCGTCCACCTCGCGGTCGTAGGCGTTGAGCTTCGTGTTTTGTTTAGAGCCCGTCAACAGGTTCTTGGCGAGGTCTGCCTTTATTGGAGTGCCGTCATTGAAGAAAGCGCGATAGTCTTGCTTGGTGATTGTGAGTCCGAGGAAGGCGTTTTTCGCAGCCTCTCCCTTCAAGGAGAAAGAGCCGTTGCTGACTGTTGCGCTGTCGATAGTCATCGGACGCGCTCCACTGACATCCATCACGTAGACCTTCTGCACCTCTTTTGGGCAGGTGCCGCTGATGTTGTATTCAGTTTCGTTTTTCTCTTGTGCGCAAGCCGTCAATGTGATGATGGCAAATGCAATGGTTGAAAAGAATGATCTCATAGTGTGTATATGTTTGTCTTTTTGCTGCAAAAATACCTATTTTATGGCATACGCGCAAAATATTGACGGGTTTTTAAGTTTTATAAATAATTGTTGTTGACGTCAAAATTAGTCAGTTTCCTATAAATTTCGTAACTTTGCAGCCTGAAAATGGGTGATGCGGCTGCCGTTGTCGTCAGCCGTCCCGGCTATAGAGTGCTTGGTAAACCTCTTAAAAAACAAGAACAATGCAAAAAAACAAGAAACAAGTGAGCGTGCTGTTTATGCTTTTCAGCACGTTGTTCTGCGTTTGTCTGATTACGGCTAACGTGTTGGAAACAAAGCAAATCTCTCTCGGTCTTTTCAATGTAAGTATCACAGGCGGACTGATTGTGTTCCCCATCTCCTACATCATCAACGACTGCGTATGCGAAGTGTGGGGTTACGGCAAGGCGCGTCTGCTAATTTGGCTCGGCTTTGCCATGAACTTCCTCTTTGTGGCGCTTGGAGCGCTGTGCGACATATTGCCTGCTGCGCCCTATTGGCACAATCAGGAAGGCTTCCACGCCGTGTTTGGCCTCGCGCCGCGCATCGCTTTAGCCTCATTCCTTGCCTTCCTTGTAGGTTCTTTTGTAAACGCTTACGTGATGAGTCGCATGAAAATTTCATCTGGAGGCAAGAATTTCTCGGCGCGTGCCATATTGTCCACGGTGTACGGAGAGGCTGCCGACTCTGTCATCTTTTTCCCCTTGGCTCTCGGAGGAGTGGTGCCGTTGCAGGAATTGCCCGTGCTAATAGTGTCACAGGTGGTGCTCAAGACGGTGTACGAGATAATTGTCCTGCCCGTCACTATACGCGTCGTGAAGGCCACGAAACGCCTGGAAGGAGAGGACGTGTACGACAACGGCGTCAACTATAGCGTTTGGAAAATATTCAGTATATAACAATTTTAAGAAAATAAATAGAACATAAAAATGGCTACAAATTCAGAAAACCGTCGCGACGAGGGCCTTCAAGCACTCGGCGCGAAGACAAAATATCGCGACGACTACGCTCCGGAAGTGCTTGAGACATTTGTCAACAAGCATCAAGACAACGACTATTGGGTGAGATTCAACTGCCCTGAGTTCACATCTCTTTGCCCTATCACGGGTCAGCCCGACTTCGCTGAGATACGCATTGCTTACGTTCCGGGCGTGAAAATGGTGGAGAGCAAGAGCCTGAAACTTTATCTCTTCAGCTTCCGCAACCATGGTGACTTTCATGAAGACTGCGTGAACATCATCATGAAAGACCTCATCCGCCTCATGCAACCTAAGTATATAGAGGTTACAGGACTCTTCACACCTCGTGGCGGCATCAGCATCTGGCCCTACGCCAATTACGGAATGCCTGGCACAAAATACGAGCGTCTTGCCGAAGAACGCTTCATGGCACACGACATGAAGTAGGAAGGCTGACGCCCGACCTCTCAATATCCAAACCTTTTAACCAAGATTTAAAGCTTATGAAATGCTTATTACGAACAGCATTGATGGCCCTGTCGCTCTCGGCATCTGCTTCTCTACCAGCCTCCGCTTCGCCGTTGCAGCAGCCAGCGGCGTCCGTAGCCGACTCTATTCACGCCTATGTGCCCGCGCCGGAGAATATCGCAGCGCGCAAGCACTTTCAAGACGAGAAGTTCGGAATCTTCCTGCATTGGGGACTCTACAGTATGCTCGCCACGGGCGAATGGACTATGACCAACCGCAACCTTAACTATAAGGAATACGCCAAGCTTGCGGGTGGCTTCTATCCCTCGCGTTTCAATGCCCACGACTGGGTTGCGGCAATAAAGGCATCGGGAGCAAAATACATCTGCTTCACGACGCGCCACCACGAGGGCTTCTCCATGTTCCACACGAGATACTCCGATTATAACATCGTTGACGCCACGCCTTTCAAACGCGACATCGTGAAGGAACTTGCCGATGAGTGCCATCGCCAGGGTATAGACATCCACTTCTACTACTCACACATCGACTGGCAGCGCGAGGATGCACCGCTCGGACGTACCGGACTTGGCACGGGCCGACCGAAAGACCGCCAGAACTGGGACTCCTACTACCAGTTTATGAACAACCAGCTGACCGAGCTACTCACCAACTACGGCAAGGTGGGCGCAATATGGTTTGACGGATTGTGGGATCAAGACCAAAATCCGTCCTTCGACTGGCGCCTGCCTGAGCAGTACGCCCTTATCCATAGGCTTCAGCCTGCTTGCCTTATCGGCAACAACCATCACTCGACGCCTTATGACGGCGAGGACTTCCAGATGTTCGAGCGCGACCTTCCCGGCGAGAACACTGCCGGCTTGTCGGGGCAGGACATCAGCAAGCTGCCGCTTGAAACCTGCGAGACGATGAACGGAATGTGGGGATACAAGATAACCGACCAGGACTATAAGTCGACAAAGACCCTCATCCACTACCTCGTCAATGCTGCCGGACGCAACGCCAACCTCCTCATGAACATTGGTCCGCAGCCCGACGGATGTCTGCCTGAGGTGGCTGTGGAAAGACTGAAGGAAGTAGGCGAGTGGATGAAAGTCTACGGCGAGTCCATCTACGGCACTCGCGGAGGCTTCATAAAGCCACACGACTGGGGCGTCACGACGGAGAAAGACGGCCGCCTCTTCGTGCATATACTCAACCTCCAAGACCGTACCCTCTTCCTTCCCACCGGTTCCCGCAAGACGGGCAAGGCTGTCGACTTCGTGAGCCGTAAGCCAGTGAAGGTGCAGAAGTGTGACGGTGGCATACTGCTCTGTTTCGACAAAGTGCCGACAGGCGTCGATCGCGTCGTGGAAGTGCGCCTTTAGCGAGAGCGGAAGCGCCTCTTCGGCGAGAGAAAACACCACTTTCTGCCGCGGGCAATAATGCCAACAATTACTAAAAAAGCGCACATATTGCCCGCAATTGAAAATTTTTCTCTAATTTTGCACATTTGAAGGAGAGTGCCGCTTTGGCGCTATAGGCATTCGCCGCCTTTCATTTATAAAACGAAATCTGTAAAAATTTAAAAATAGAGATGAAAAAGAAAATTCAGTTCAGTCTCGTCTACCGAGATATGTGGCAGTCTTCCGGCAAGTTCCAGCCACGTAAAGACCAGTTGGAGCGCATCGCTCCCGTCATCATCGACATGGGATGCTTCGCCCGTGTTGAAACCAACGGCGGCGCCTTCGAGCAGGTAAATCTGCTCGCCGGTGAGAATCCAAACGATGCTGTACGCGCTTTCTGTAAGCCTTTCAACGAGGCTGGCATTAAGACCCACATGCTCGATCGTGGTCTCAACGCTCTGCGCATGTACCCCGTGCCCGACGATGTGCGTGCCCTTATGTATAAGGTGAAGGCAAAGCAAGGCACCAACATCACGCGTATCTTCGACGGATTGAACGACGTTCGCAATATTATCCCAAGCATCAAGTGGGCAAAGGAGGGCGGTATGACCCCACAGTGTGCGCTCTGCATCACCAATTCTCCCGTACACACACTTGATTATTATATGAACATCGCCGACCAGCTCATCGCCGCAGGCGCAGAGGAAATCTGCTTGAAGGACATGGCTGGCATCGGACAGCCGGCATTCCTCGGCAAGCTGACAAAGATGATAAAGGACAAGTATCCCCACATCATCATACAGTATCACGGCCACTCAGGTCCGGGTCTGTCCATGGCATCCATCCTTGAGGTGTGCAACAACGGCGCCGACATCATCGATACCGCCATGGAGCCATTGTCTTGGGGCAAGGTGCATCCGGACATCATCTCCGTAATCAGTATGCTGAAGAACGAAGGCTTCGACGTGCCTGAAGTGAACATGAAGGCCTACATGAAGGCCCGCGCTCTCACTCAGGAGTTCATCGACGAATGGCTTGGCTATTTCATCAATCCCGGCAACAAGATAATGTCGTCGCTTCTCCTCGGCTGCGGACTTCCTGGCGGCATGATGGGCTCAATGATGGCAGACCTCGGAGGTATGCGTACAACGATTAACAACGTGCGCAAGAAGAAGGGTGAGGACGAGCTTTCCATGGACGACTTGCTCATCAAACTCTTCGACGAGGTGGAGTACGTATGGCCGCGCGTAGGCTATCCTCCATTGGTTACGCCGTTCTCGCAGTACGTGAAGAACATCGCCCTCATGAATCTTCTCACTATCGAGCAGGGCAAGGGCCGCTTCGTGATGATGGACGATTCTATGTGGGGCATGATTCTCGGCAAGTCGGGCAAAATCCCCGGCACCATCGATCCGGAACTCGTGGAGCTTGCAAAGAAGCAGGGACGCGAGTTTACCGACGTTGACGCCCATACTCTTCTTCACGACGCTCTCGACGACTTCCGCAAGGAGATGGACGAGAACGGATGGGACTACGGCAAGGACGATGAGGAGCTCTTCGAGCTTGCCATGCACCCGGAGCAGTATCGCAACTACAAGAGCGGACAGGCAAAGAAAAACTTCCTCGCCGATCTCCAGAAACTCAAGGATGCCAAGCTTGGAGCCAACCTCTCGCCTGAGCAGCTCAGTGCTTACAAGCACGCCAAGGCCGACGCTATCGTGGCTCCGGTAAAGGGCGAAATCTATTGGGAATTCTCCGGCGACGGCGAGTGCGCTCCTACCGTGGAGCCGTTCATCGGCAAGGAATACAAGGAAGGCGATGTACTCTGCTACATACAGGCTCCTTGGGGAGAGATTGTCACAGTGCCTGCCGCTCTCGGAGGCAAGATTGTTGAAATCAACGCTAAGCGCGGTTCTAAGGTTTCCAAGGGTGACGTCATCGCTTACATTGAGCGTGAGCACGAGTAATACTGTTGGAAGTTAAAGAATTCAGAAGTTAAAGAAGTTAAAGCCAAATGCTTTGCTTGCTTAAATGCAAAACCAACAAAGGTAATGGCTTTGACTTCTTAGCGACCGAAGGGAGCGACAACTCCTTTAGCCCTGATTTCTAAATAAAAGATATGTACCAGCAAATAATTGACAAATACTATGGAGGATGCGGCGCCTTGCGCCACATCCTCCTCACTCATAGCCGGTCTGTAGCGCAACGTGCGTTGCAGATTGCCTCTAATCATCCCGAACTCAACATCGACACCGACTTTGTGCGCGAAGCAGCAATGCTCCACGACATAGGCATCATACGTGTCGACGCTCCAGGCATAGAATGTCACGGCACGGAGCCCTACATACGCCACGGCGTCTGCGGAGCCGAGATGTTGCGTGCCGAAGGACTGCCTGAAAGCTACGCCCGCGTTTGCGAGCGCCATACAGGAGCCGGACTGACCCTCTCCGACATCCTTTCGCAGCATCTGCCGCTGCCCCATCACGATTTGCTTCCGGAGACCATAGAAGAGAAACTTATCTGCTATGCCGACAAGTTCTACTCCAAGACCCATCTCGACCGCGAGAAGACAATCGAACAGGCAGAGAAGAGCCTCGCCAAGTTTGGCGGCGACACTCTCGCACGTTTCAACGCCATGAGGGCAATATTTGAACCCGAGAAATAAAGGAAAGCATTTTTTTCAGAATATAACCAGCAACTCAAATTGAGAACAAAGACCGTCATAGCCCTTTTGCTTAGTGCCATCATGTTTGTGATGGCTGGAAGTGTTATGCCAGATGGGCAGAAATCCAAAAGCAAAAGCCGGAAAAAGGCGCTACGCGACTCCATAGAACTTACTGACATCGACGACTCCATCAGTACGCCAATGCTGCGCGACTCCCTTGGACGTCTCATCCCCGACACGACGCGGATGGACTCCATGCAGCTCGCCATCTACCGTCACAACCGCGCCATCGACGACTCCATACGTCTCGACTCCATCAATCGCCAACGCTCAGGAGGCATCAATTTCCCCGTCAACTACACGGCTGACGACTCACTCGTCTACGACGCCACCACAAAGACGGCGCGCCTCTACGGCAACTCCACCGTGAAATACGACAACATGGACCTCGCCGCCGAGCGCATCCATATGGGCATAGACTCCTCCATAGTGCACGCTACGGGCGCGGAAGACACTTCCGACTCTACCAGCCACAAACTCTTTGGCACGCCTGTCTTCTCTATGGGTTCCGACAAGTACGAGAGCGACACGATGGCGTTCAACTTCAAGACGAAAAAAGGACTCATTAGCAATGTCTATACGCAGCAGCAGGATGGATTCCTCCGTAGCCAGATATCAAAGCGCAACGACAACGGCGACATCTATCTCCAACACGGACGCTACACGACGTGCGACGCCAAACATCCCGACTTCTACATCTCGCTCTCACGTGCCAAGGTGCGTCCCGGCAAGGACGTAGTCTTCGGACCTGCCTATCTCGTGGTGGCAGATGTTCCTCTGCCGCTTGCCATCCCCTATGGTTTCTTCCCTTTCACGAAGAGTTATTCCTCCGGCTTCATCATGCCAACCTACGGCGACGAGAGCAATCGCGGCTTCTACCTGCGCGATGGCGGCTATTATTTCGCCATCAACGACAAGTGGGATCTCAAGCTGCTCGGCGAAATCTACACCAAAGGCTCATGGGGAATATCCGCCGCCTCCAACTACAACAAGCGCTATCGCTACTCGGGCAGCTTCTATGCTAGCTTCCAGAACACGCAGACGGGCGACAAGGGTATGCCCGACTTCAGTCGGCAGAAGTCGTTCAAGATACAATGGAGCCACAGGCAGGATGCCAAGGCCAACCCTTACAGTTCGCTCTCCGCAAGCGTCAACTTCGCCACGTCGAGCTATGAGCGCAACAATCTCAGTTCGCTCTACAACCCGCAGACGCTTACGCAGTCGACCCGCACATCTTCTGTCTCCTGGAGCACCACGTTCTCCAGCATCGGACTCTCGCTCTCCAGCACAGCTAACCTCTCGCAGAACATGCGCGACTCGTCGATTGCCATCACTCTTCCCGACCTCAACATCTCGCTCTCGCGCTTCTATCCCTTCAAACGAAAGCATGCCGTGGGCGATGAACGCTGGTATGAGAAAATCTCCATGTCCTACACGGGTCACATCTCCAATAGTATAAACACGAAGGAGAACAAGATTCTCCATTCAAATCTCATAAAGGACTGGCGCAACGGATGGAACCACAACATTCCTATCAGCGGCAACTTTACGCTTTTCGACTACGTAAACATTTCGCCGTCGTTCAACTTTCAAGACCGTATGTACAGCCACAAGGTAATGCGCAGCTGGGATGCGGCACAGCAGAAGGAAGTGTGCGACACCATCTATGGCTTCAACAACGTCTACAACTACAGCCTGTCAATAGGTCTGTCGACGAAACTCTACGGCTTCTACATACCGAGCCGCAAGATTTTCGGCGACAAGATACAGGCCATACGCCACGTCTTCACGCCATCCGTCAGCTTCAGCTACGCCCCTGACTTCAGCTCTTCGCGCTACGGCTACTACAAGACCTATCAACGCACCAATGCTGACGGATCTGTCGACCTCGTTGAATACTCACCCTATTCGGGTCAGCTCTACGGCGTGCCGGGCAAGGGCAAGACGGGCAACATCTCTTTCGACATCTCCAACAATGTCGAGATGAAGGTGAAGAGCGACAAGGATTCTACTGGATTCAAGAAACTCAGTATAATCGATGAGCTCGGTCTCTCCATGAGCTACAATTTCGCCGCCAAGGAAAAACCGCTCTCCGATCTTACCATGCGCATCCGCCTGAAGTGGTGGAAGAACTACACGTTCAACATGACAGCTGTCTTCGCCTCCTATGCCTACGAGCTCGACAGCAACGGCCGTCCCTACGTCGGCAACCGCACGCTCTGGGGTATGGGCAAGTTCGGACGCTTCCAGGGCACGTCGCAGAACATCTCCTTCACGCTCACGCCCGACAAACTGAAGAAATGGTTTGGCGGCGGCAAGGATGACGACAAGGACAGCAAGCGCAACAAGGACAACGAGGAAGGCGTCGACACCGACATCGAGTCGAATGTCGACGACACTATGGTCAATGCCCAGCGCGGAGCAAAGAAAAAGAGTGGGGGAGGCAAGGCTGAGACCGACGCCGACGGCTACATGCGCTTCAGTATGCCATGGTCGCTCACGTTCGGCTACGGCATCACGATGCGTGAGAACACGAGCGGCAAGTTCAACACGAAGTCGATGCGCTATCCCTACAAATTCACGCAAACGCTCAACATGAGCGGCAACGTGCGCCTCAGCGACGGATGGAACATCTCCTTCTCTACGGGCTACGACTTCGAGAGCCACGACTTTTCCATGACGACAGCGTCGCTGCAACGCGACCTCCACTGCTTCAACATGTCGTGCTCCGTGGTGCTCGCGCCCTACACAAGCTACAACTTCTCCTTCCGCTGCAACGCGGCTACGCTCACCGACGCTCTCAAATACGACAAGCGCAGTGGCTACAGCAACGCCGTGCAGTGGTATTAAGCCTTATGGAGACAAACAGGAATAGACAATAATATATATATATAAAAGGAGACGAAGTTATGAAGAATCAGAAAATGTACGAAGCGGACGACAAGATGATCTCGCTCATCCGCGACAATTACAACCTGCTGCAGAGCCTCGGGTGTTTTGGTATAAGCCTCGGATTCGGAGACAAGACGGTCAGTCAGGTGTGTGAGGAGCAGCATGTTGACACCTACACTTTCCTCGCTGTCGTGAACTTCACCATCAACGGCTATCGCGATGTCGACGACGCTTCAAAGCTTTCCGTTCCCACGCTCCTGCAATATCTCAAGGCAAGCCATGAGTATTATCTTGGCTTCCAGTTGCCCTTCATTCGTAAGGAGCTTGTCGAGGCACTCGACGAGAACGATAATCTTGCGCGTCTTATCCTGAAACTCTACGACGAGTACGCGCGTTCCATCACCTCCCACATGAAATACGAGGAGAAAACGGTCTTCCCATATGTCGAGGCGCTTCTTTCGGGACGCTCAGTAGACAATTACGCCATCGACATGTACTCCAAACACCACGGACAGGAAAGCTCCAGACTGCGTGAGCTCAAGAGCATCATCATCAAGTATCTGCCGAGCGACGGACTCCACAACAACCAGCTCTCCGCCACTCTCTACGACATATATAATAATGAGGAATGGCTCTCGCTCCATGCCGAAGTGGAAGACCATATCTTTATTCCTTCCATCAAGCGCCTTGAGCAAAAATCGAAGCAGAACGATGTGTCGGCGAAAATATCAAATATGATCAATCGCAACCAGGATGGCACCGACGCCCTCGGCGAGCGCGAGAAGGATGTCATCATCGCTCTCGTGCAAGGCATGAGCAATAAGGAGATTGCCGACCATCTCTGCATCGCCGTCAACACCGTCATCACCCATCGCCGCAACATAGCGCGCAAACTTCAGATACACTCCCCGGCTGGACTCACAATATACGCCATTGTCAACAATCTTGTTGACATCTCTTCCGTGAAACTCTAAGCGAAAGCGAAAGGAAGGGCATAATGACAAAATGAAAGTGCCACTTTAGCATGTCTAAAGTGGCACTTTTGCTTTCATAAAGCGCCACTTCAGGGAACCTAAAGCACCACTTTAGCTAATGCCAAAAGTATTTAACTCTCGTTAAGAAATAGTGTAAGGAAAAACATTGTAAAAGTTACAAAACGTAAGGCTGCGAGTGTCGAAATGGAAGCAGCAAAATTTTCTGAATATTTTCCTGCTTATACGTGTTGCCAATTCGTTTTTTTTATATATCTTTGCAACCGCAAACGAAAAACAACGCAGACAACTTTTTGATGCAAGATAATAGAAAAGTTTTCCAAAACGGAAAACTTTTTGTTTCTCAAAATCAAAAAAGTTTTCCCAAAAAATAAACTTTAAGCAATGAAAGACTTCTTAATCACCAAACGTGACGGCTCTAAAGACCGCTTCTCTTTAGACAAGATAATGAACGCAATTATGAAGGCGTTTCAGTCAGTTCATGAAGATGCTAATCTTGCTACTATCTCCAAGATAGTCAGCCACTTAGACATCTCAGAGGGTATCACTGTGGAGGACATCCAGAATCAAGTGGAAGAGTCCCTCATGCGTGAAGGATTCTATAAGGTGGCAAAGTCTTTTATCCTCTATCGACAGCTTCACAATGAAGATCGTGAGACTCTCGAAAAGTTGAAATTCTTGACAGATTATTGCAGTGCTGCAAATGCTGCAACTGGTTCAAAGTATGACGCTAATGCCAACGTAGAACACAAGAACATCGCGACGCTCATCGGCGAACTGCCGAAGTCGAGCTTCATCCGTCTCAACCGTCGCCTCCTCACCGACCGCATCAAAAAGATGTACGGCAAGGATCTCGCCAATGAGTATCTCGACCGCCTCAACCACCATTTTATATACAAGAACGACGAAACCTCACTTGCCAACTATTGCGCATCCATCACGATGTATCCTTGGCTCATCGGAGGCACAACGTCAATCGGAGGCAACTCCACAGCGCCAACCAATCTCAAGTCGTTCTGCGGAGGATTTGTCAACATGGTGTTCATGGTTTCCAGTATGCTCAGCGGCGCCTGCGCCACTCCTGAGTTCCTCATGTACCTCAACTACTTCATCGGCAAGGAGTACGGACTCGACTATTGGGAGCACGCCGACAAGGTTGTTGACCTCTCGGTAAAGCAGCGCACCATCGACAAGATGATAACAGACTGCTTCGAGCAAATCGTCTACTCTATAAATCAGCCGACTGGCGCACGCAACTACCAGGCTGTGTTCTGGAACGTAGCCTACTACGACAAACCCTACTTCGAAAGCCTCTTCGGCAATTTCGTCTTCCCCGACGGTTCGAAGCCCGACTGGAACGGACTCTCATGGCTGCAGAAGCGCTTCATGAAGTGGTTTAACAAGGAGCGCACGAAGACAGTGCTCACCTTCCCCGTTGAGACCATGGCTCTCCTTACGAAGGACGGCGACGTCATCGACAAGGAATGGGGCGACTTCACGGCAGAGATGTATTCCGAAGGTCATTCCTTCTTTACGTACATGAGCGACAATGCCGACTCTCTCAGTTCCTGCTGTCGCCTGCGCAACGAGATTCAGGACAACGGCTTCAGCTACACACTTGGCGCCGGAGGCGTGTCGACAGGCTCAAAGAGCGTGCTGACCATCAATCTCAACCGTTGCATACAGTACGCTGTGAAGAATGGTATCGACTATGCCGACTTCCTCTCCGAAATCATCGACCTCTGCCATAAGGTGCAGCTCGCCTACAACGAGAATCTCAAGGATCTCCAGAAGCAGGGCATGCTGCCGCTCTTCGACGCCGGCTACATCAATATGGGACGCCAGTATCTTACGATTGGTGTCAATGGTCTTGTAGAGGCAGCGGAATTCATGGGCTTGAAAATCAACGACAATCCCGACTATCTGCATTTCGTGCAGAAGGTGCTCGGACTCGTCGAGAAATACAACAAGCAGTATCGCACGAAGGACGTGCTCTTCAACTGCGAGATGATTCCAGCCGAGAACGTTGGCGTGAAGCACGCCAAGTGGGATCGTGAGGACGGCTATTTCGTGCCGCGCGACTGCTACAACAGCTACTTCTACGTCGTTGAGGACGACTCTCTGAACGTTGTAGACAAGTTCAAGCTCCACGGTGCTCCCTACATCGAGCACCTCACGGGTGGCTCTGCGCTCCACATGAACCTTGAGGAGCACCTCTCCAAGCCTCAGTACCGCCAGCTCCTGCGCGTCGCAGCCAAGGAGGGATGCAACTATTTCACGTTCAACATCCCCAACACCATCTGCAACGACTGCGGCTACATCGACAAGCGCTATCTCAAGAAGTGTCCGCACTGCGGCAGCGAGAACGTCGACTACATGACGCGTATCATCGGCTACCTTAAGCGCGTGAGCAACTTCTCCGAGGCTCGACAGAAAGAGGCGGCACGCCGCTACTACGCTGAGCCAAGCAAGTATAAGGAGGCTTAAACATACAAAGAACTTCATCTAAAAAAAATAAAGGCAATGCTGAAATATCTCAATACAGGAATAGTCTTCCAGGAAATCCCCGACGAGGTGACACTTTCCATCAACATCACGGGCTGCCCGTGCCGTTGTCCGGGCTGCCACAGCCAGTATCTGTGGGAGGACATCGGCGAGCCGCTCACGACGATGGCGCTGGAATCGCTCGTCAAGGACTACAAGGGCGAAGTGACGTGTATCTGCTTCATGGGCGGCGACGCCGATCCGAAATACGTCAGCCTGCTTTCGCAGTATCTCCATAGGGAGCATCCGGAACTGAAGGTGGCGTGGTATAGCGGCCGCCAGCAGTTTCCGAAGACGATACGCAAGCGCGACTTCGACTACATTAAGCTCGGTCCCTACATCGAGCATCTCGGATGCCTGAAGGAGCGCACTACCAATCAGCGCCTCTATATGCGCGCCTCTGGTGACGACTTTACAGACATTACGCAGCGCTTTTGGAAGAAGTAGTATAAAGCAAACATCTACTGAATGAATGTTATAATTCCGCATATTGCAATCATCGACCCCAACACCCTCGCGGTGTTGGGGTTGAAACATTTGTTGGAGTCGGTGATGCCGCAGGCGAGAGTGGATAGCTACGCCTCGTTTGCTGCCCTGTCAGCCAATCATCCTGAACGTTATTTCCATTTCTTCGTGGAGGTGTGCACGGTGCTCGCCAATATGCCGTTCTTCCTCGACAACAGACTGAAGACCATCGTTCTTGTCGGCGCTGCTACCGAACCGTCCATTTCCGACCGTTTTCACACCATCTGCACCGATCAGCCGGAGAAACTTCTCCTGCGCTCAATCCTCATGCTTGAGCAGCATGCCCATGCTCATGGGCGTAATTTGCCCCCGATGCAACACACAGATGCTAACGCCCATCCGCTTTTGTCGCCGCGCGAGACGGAAGTGCTGGCGCTTATTGTCAAGGGACTCATCAATAAGGAAATTGCCGACCAGCTCAACGTGGCGCTGCCGACAGTCATATCCCATCGCAAAAACCTCATGGCAAAACTCGGCATGAAAAGCGTTTCTGCCCTAACGATATATGCCGTCATGCACGGACTCGTCAGTATTGACGACATCTGACGCTCGTTTTTTTTCTTGTTTTTATCAATTTTTCCACTTCTTTTTGCGCATTTCTCATTGATTATGGCTAACTTTGTAGCATTATGTAAAGCGCAGAATGAGAAAAGCAACTTTAAGATATTTGTTTTCCTTTGTGGCGTTCTTCGCCATAATCGCCGGCGCAAACGGTCAGACGTCTTCCGACGTAAAGTACATGCGCGTCGCTGACGTGTCGCTCTTGCGCGACGGCGACGAAGTTGTCGTGGCAAGTGCAGCACATGGCGTGGCAATGAGCCGATTTCAGAAGCTCAAGTATGCCGTGCCGTGCAGCGTTGACATTGCCGACGACGGCATGATGCTCACCTGCCCAAGCGACAGCGTTGCCGTCTTCCGCCTGACGAAATACTCCGGCGGATGGAGACTTCACAACGAGCAGAACGGATGGCTCTACGCCCCAAATGCCTCGTCGAGCGACATCGCCTACAGCAAGAGCAAGTCGGAGAAAGGCTCGCTTGTTGAGATTGCGTTCACGTCGGAGGCTGACGCTTTGCTGGCGTTCAGCGTCTCCAACTACAAGTATCTGAAATACCGCAACCAAACGCAGCGCTTCGCACGCTATCAGTATGCCAGCTCAAACGATGCCGTGCAACTCTATCGGCGCCTCGTCAACCCCACTGTCATTGACAATCTGACGATAGGAGAGGAGGGAGGCGTGGGCGACATGGCGCTCTCTTGTCAGGACGCCTTTGTGAGCAATGTCTGCATCGACCGCTCGTTTAGCGCCGACGGAGGCTACTACACGGTGTGCTTGCCCTTCGACTTGACGGAGAACGACATCAACACGACATTCGGCGGGGCTCAGTTCAAGCGACTCTCGTCAGTGGAGAAGGTGGGCGACAACAAACTTGTGCTACATTTTCTCACCGTGCGCTCCACGTCGGCAGGCGTGCCCTATCTGCTCAAACTCAATGCAGCCACGTCGCAGGATGTCGTTTCGCCAATAGTGGCACGCAAGTTCATCTCTGCCGCCGCCCCGTCGGAGGTAAGCGTGAAGGCGTCAGAGCAGATTGTCAGTTTCGTAGGCACCTACGACCCCGTAGCCATTCCTGCCGACGGACGCTATCGCTTCGTGAGCGCCGACGGCTCCCGCTTCGTGACACCCGCTTCGGAAGGTATGCTGAAAGGTCTTCGTGCCTATGTCGTTATGCCTTCGCCTTGCGCCAACGTAGATTTCGACTCGGCAGCCAAGAAACTCGTTGTGGCAGTAGCGGACGACGGAGTGGAGCTGTCGCCTGCCGAGACAACGGCTGTCGGCGCCCTTCTCTTGCCGTCGCAAGGCAGGCAAAGTTCCGTCTATAATCTATCTGGGCAGCCCGTAGGCTACGATGTCAAGTCGCTCGCGCCGGGCGTCTACGTCAGCGGAGGCAGGAAGATAGTGATAAGGAAATAAAGAAATAAAAACAATAATACAGTAAAAAGATGAAACACACTTTGAGAAGCGCAGTCTGCACGGAAGGCCGACGCATGGCTGGAGCCCGCGCATTGTGGGTGGCAGCCGGAATGAAGCATGAACAGTTTGGCAAGCCTATCATAGCCATTGTCAACTCCTTCACGCAGTTCGTGCCTGGCCACACTCATCTCCATGAGATAGGACAGATTGTCAAGAAAGAGATAGAGAGCATGGGATGCTATGCCGCTGAGTTCAACACCATCGCCATTGACGACGGCATTGCCATGGGGCATGACGGCATGCTCTATTCGTTGCCTTCGCGCGACATCATCGCAGACTCCGTTGAATACATGGTCAACGCCCATAAGGCCGACGCCATGATTTGCATTTCCAATTGCGACAAGGTGACGCCGGGAATGCTTATGGCGTCGATGCGCCTTAACATACCAACCGTGTTTTGCTCTGGCGGACCGATGGAGGCAGGCAAATGGCATGGGGAGAATGCCGACCTCGTGACGGCGATGATAAAGGGTGCCGACACGACGGTCAGCGACGATGATTTGCAGAAACTGGAGTCGTGTGCATGTCCGGGATGCGGATGCTGCTCAGGAATGTTCACTGCCAACTCCATGAACTCTCTGACGGAGGCCATCGGCATGGCTCTTCCGGGCAACGGCACCATCCTTGCCACACACAAGAACCGCGTGGAGCTTTTCCGTGAGGCGGCACGGCAGATCGTGAAGAACGCCTTCGCCTACTATGAGGACGGCGACGAGAGCGTCCTGCCACGCAACATCGCCACGCGCGACGCTTTCCTCAACGCCATGACTCTCGACATCGCCATGGGCGGAAGCACCAACACCGTGCTCCATCTTCTTGCCATCGCACAGGAGGCTGGCGCCGATTTCACAATGGCCGACATCGACCGCCTGAGCCGTCATGTGCCGTGCCTCTGCAAGCTTGCGCCCAACACGCAGAAGTACAGTGTGCAGGAGTGTAATAGGGCTGGCGGTATCCTCGGCATCTTGAATGAGCTTAACCGCGGCGGACTCGTGCGCGGCGGCGTGAAGCGCGTCGACGGAATGACGCTCGACAAGGCAATGGCCCACTACGACATAACTGGCGACAGCATCTCGCCCGAGGCTTCCCGCATCTATCACAGTGCACCCGGCGGCAAGTTCTCCACGCAGATGGGTAGCCAGGACGCTCAGTGGGAGTCGCTCGACGCCGACCGTGAGCACGGCTGCATACGCTCTCTCGAACATGCTTACACGAAGGACGGCGGACTGGCGGTGCTCTTTGGCAACATCGCACAGGACGGATGTGTCGTGAAAACGGCTGGCGTAGACGAGGCAATATGGAAGTTTAGCGGTCCGGCTAAGGTGTTCGACTCGCAGGAAGCTGCCTGTGAGGGCATCCTCGGAGGCAAGGTGAAGAGCGGCGACTGCGTGGTGATTACGCATGAAGGACCGAAGGGCGGTCCCGGTATGCAGGAGATGCTCTACCCGACATCCTACATCAAGAGTCGCCATCTTGGCAAGGAGTGTGCGCTCATCACTGACGGACGCTTCTCCGGCGGCACCAGCGGACTGAGCATCGGACACATCTCGCCAGAAGCGGCTGCCGGCGGCAACATCGGAAAGATTAAGGACGGCGACATCATTGACATTGACATACCTGCCCGCACCATCAGCGTGCGACTCAGCGACGAGGAACTTGCTGCACGTCCGCAGCAGCCGCTCACACGCAATCGACAGGTGAGCAAGGCCCTGCGTGCTTATGCGCAGAGCGTCAGCTCGGCAGACAAGGGCGGAGTAAGGCTCATCTAACATCGGTGCAGGGCTTTTAAAATATTCATCAAGATTATTATGGAACAGATAACAGGAGCAGAGGCGCTGATGCGTTCTCTGAAGAATGAGGGCGTGAAGACTATCTTCGGATATCCGGGAGGGGCCATCATGCCTACGTTTGACGCTCTCTATGACTATACAAGGGGCGAGAAGAAAGCCTTCAATCATATTCTCGTGCGCCATGAGCAGGCGGCAGCACATGCCGCCGAGGGCTTCTCAAGAGTGAGCGGAGAGGTCGGTGTGTGCCTCGTCACAAGCGGTCCGGGCGCCACTAACACACTGACGGGCGTCGCTGACGCTATGATCGACTCTACGCCGATTGTCGTCATTGCAGGACAGGTGGGCGTGGAAGCTCTCGGAACGGACGCCTTTCAGGAGGTTGACCTCGTGGGATTGGCGCAGCCAATATCCAAGTGGAGCTATCAGATACGCCGTCCGGAGGACGTGGCGTGGGCTGTCAGCCGCGCGTTCTACATCGCCCGTACGGGTCGACCAGGACCAGTAGTTCTCGATTTCCCCAAGAGTGCGCAGGTGCAGAAATGCGAATGGCGCCCGGCTAAGGTGGAGTCGGTGCGCAGCTACGAGCCTTATCCCAAGATTGACATGACGCGCGTGGAGGAAGCTGCCGCGCTTATCAACAGCGCAGAGCGTCCGCTGGCTCTCGTAGGCCACGGCGTGGAACTTGCTGGAGCGCAGAGAGAACTTGCCGAATTCCTTGAGCGGGCTGACATACCTGCCGCACGAACGCTGCTCGGACTCTCCGCTCTGCCTACTGACCATCCTCTCAACGTCGGAATGCTTGGTATGCACGGCAACTTAGCCCCTAATGTCAATACGCAGAAGGCTGACGTCATCATCGCCATTGGTATGCGTTTCAGCGACCGCGACACGGGTAGACTCGACACATATGCCAAGCAAGCGAAAATTATCCATCTCGACATCGACCGCGTGGAGATTGACAAGATTGTGAAGACAGACGTGGCTGTAGTGGGCGACTGCAAGGAGTCGCTGCCTGCTATGACGCGTCTTCTGCGCAAGGCCGACCATCGTGAGTGGCGCGATAGCTTCAAACCCTATTGGGAGGAGGAGACGCGCCGCGTCATAGAGCCTGCCATTCATCCCAAGGAAGGCCCTCTGCTGATGGGCGAGATTGTCAACGCCGTGGCTGAGGCGACGGATGGCGAGGCGGTACTGGTGAACGATGTAGGACAAAACCAGATGTTCTCCTGCCGCTACTTCAAGTACAAGCGCAATCTAAGTGTCGTCACGAGCGGCGGACTGGGCACAATGGGCTTCGGCTTGCCGGCTGCAGTAGGTGCCACGTTTGGTGCTCCCGACCGCACGATATGCCTCTTCACGGGCGACGGCTCGTTCCAGATGAGTATTCAGGAACTTGGCACAATCATGGAGCAGCAGGCTCCGGTGAAGGTGATACTGATGAACAACAACTACCTTGGCAACGTGCGCCAGTGGCAGGACATGTTCTTCGGAGGAAGGAAGTCGTTCACGAAGATGCTCAATCCTGACTATCGCACGGTGTGCGAGGGTTATCATCTCAACTATGGAGTGGCTATCACGCGCGACGACTTGCAGCGCGAGATTGCCAAAATGCTCTCCACGGACGGCCCGTACATCCTTGAGTGTGCCGTCAAGGAAGAGGACAACGTGCTGCCGATGACGCCTCCGGGAAAGAGCGTCGACGAGATGCTTCTCGAAGTAGACCTATAAAGCGGCTGCAATAATGTTTCTAATGTCTTAATAAACAACAGAAGAAGTGGAAAAGAAACTCTATACATTATTGATTTATTCAGAGAATGTGCCGGGCATACTCAGTCAGGTGTCGGCTGTGTTCACGCGACAGCAGGTCAACATTGAAAGTATCAATGCCTCGGCGTCGAGCATTCCTGGAATACATAAGTACACCATCACTACGATGAGCTATGAGGAAGAGATTAAGAAGATCACGAAGCTCATAGAACGGAAGATTGATGTCGTGAAGGCGGATTACTATCTCGACGAACAACTCTTCATTCATGAAATCGCCATATACAAGATTTCAACACCTGTGATGATGGCAAATCCGGAAATCTCGCGCGCCATTAGGCGTAGTGGAGCACGCATGATGGAGGTGAACCCTACGTATGCTACCGTGCAGATTGCCGGGCTCACAGACGAGGTGCAAGACCTCTACAAGAGTCTTGACTCATTCGGATGCCTGCTGCAATACTCCCGTTCGGGACGTGTCGCCGTGACAAGAAGCACGGAAGAGCCGGTGTCTGAATATTTGCATAATAATAAGGATATATATTGATTATGGAACTGTTAAGCAAAATAGGAAGCTACGATTTTCTCGTGGAGCCCTTCCATTGCGACTTCTCGCATCGCATCTTCCTCGGCCATTTGGGCAATCATCTGCTCAACGCTGCCGACTTTCACAGCAATGAGCGCGGCTATGGCATGGACTATCTCGGATCTGTGCACAAGACATGGGTGCTCTCACGCTTTGTTATGGAGCTTGAGGATATGCCGCGTGCCTACGACCATATCACGGTGGACACGTGGGTGGAAAGTGTAATGAAGTTCTTTACGAGCCGCAACTTTGCTATCCGGGACAAGGAGGGCAAGACTTACGGCTACGGACGCAGCATCTGGGCGATGATAGACACAGATACACGCCAACCCGTTGACATCCTTGCAGAGCGTGACGGACTCATCACTTTGTACATCGACAAGGACACGTCGTGCCCTATTGAGCCTTTTCAACGCGTGAGGCTCTCGAAGGAGAAGACGGAATGTAGGCGCATCGTTGATACGCATTACAGCGATGTGGACGTCAATGGCCACATCAACAGCGTGAAATACATCGAGCATATCCTCGACCTTTGGGACATCGACTTCTATCGACACAACCGCTTGAAGCGCTTCGACATTGCCTACGTGGCGGAATCGCATTGTGGCGACAGACTCCACATGCTTGTTGAGGACGCAGGAGAGGGGGAATACTGCGTGCAGGTGATGAAACAAACGCCCGACAACGCCGAACAGTTGAAGGAAGTGTGCAGATGTAAGGTTAAATTTGTGAAAGAGTGACGCAAATGTTTGCTGTTCTGCAATATTTTATTACCTTTGCAAGGTAATTGAAGGCAAAACGTCATTTATGACAATGCTTGACTCTTGCAAGTAAAAAAACTTAAAATATTAACCGCAGTTGTGCCCCAAGACTGCATAAAAAACACAACAAAATGGCAGAAATGAATTTCGGTGGCGTCATAGAGACTGTTGTCACCAGTAAGGAGTTTTCTTTGGAAAAAGCACGTGAAGTACTGAAGAATGAGACCATAGCTATTCTTGGATACGGCATTCAGGGTCCTGGACAGGCAGGCAACCTGCGCGACAACGGCTTCAATGTCATCGTCGGACAGCGTCCTGGCAAGACTTATGAGAAGGCTGTGGCTGACGGATGGGTGCCTGGCAAGACTCTCTTCTCTATTGAAGAGGCTGCCGAAAAGGGTACTATTGTATGCATGCTTCTCTCTGATGCAGGACAGATCGCTGTGTGGCCTAAGATTAAGAAATATCTCACACCGGGCAAGACGCTCTACTATTCACATGGCTTTGCCATCAACTGGAACGATCGCACGGGCGTTGTGCCTCCAGCTGACGTTGATGTCATCATGGTTGCACCGAAGGGTTCTGGTACCTCACTACGCACAATGTTCCTTGAGGGTCGTGGACTCAACTGCTCTTACGCTGTCTATCAGGATGCTTCTGGCAAGGCTGAGGAGAAAACTATCGCCTTCGGCATCGGCATCGGCGCAGGCTATCTTTTCAAGACAACTTTCCAGCGTGAGGCTACAAGCGACCTTACTGGTGAGCGCGGCTCTCTGATGGGTGCTATGGAAGGATTGTTCGAGGCTCAGTATGAGGTGCTCCGTGAGCACGGTCACTCTCCTTCGGAGGCTTTCAACGAGACCGTTGAGGAGATGACGCAGAGCCTTATGCCGCTCTTTGGCGCCAAAGGTATGGATTGGATGTACGCCAATTGCTCTACGACGGCTCAGCGTGGAGCTCTCGACTGGGCTCCGCGTTTCCGCGAGGCTATCAAGCC
>DLKG01000005.1:61208-66169 GCA_002490315.1 Prevotella sp. UBA7594
CAACTCTAAGCCCGACTACCGCGAGAAACTCAACGCTGAGCTGAAGGCTATGCACGACATGGAGATGTGGCGTGCTGCCGAGACTGTGCGTAAGTTGCGTCCGGAGTACGACGGAGAGTAAGCGTTGCTTGCTGGATATCAGTTAAAAACAATGCGCCCTGTAAGCGCAAAAGCTTCATGTAATAAAAGCTTTTGTCTTACAGGGCGCATCTTTTTATTGTACTTCCTGTATGTTTACTTGCTTTTCTTGAACGCTTTGTAGGCGAGGAAGGCAATGATGACTGCGGCAAGGGCAAGCAGTACGTAGCCAATCTCATGGCTATACTTGAGGGCTTGCTGATAGACATCATGCGTCGTCTTGTAGTCGGTGTACTTGTAGATGCCCCAACCAATGGTGGCAAGCACCGTGTTCCATACGCCAGCGCCAAGCGTGGTGTAGAGAATAAACTTTCCAAGGTGCATGCCCGACAGTCCTGCAGGGATGCTGATAAGCTGGCGAACGGCAGGCACGAGGCGTCCGAAGAATGTCGATGCGGCTCCATGCTCGCGGAAGAATGCCTCTGCTTTCTCGACGGCTGCACGGTCGATGAGGCACATGTGGCCTATGCGGCTGTCTGCGAAGCGGTATATGATGGGACGTCCGAGCCATTTTGCAAGGAAATAGTTGATGAGAGCGCCGATGTTTGCGCCGATGGTGGCGAACACGATGACGAGAATGAAGCTCATGCCACTGTCCGGGCTCATGGCTTTCCATGCTGCTGGGGGCACCACTACTTCTGAAGGAAATGGTACAAACGAACTCTCGATCGCCATGAAGAGCGTAACTACCCAATAGTTGAGATTATCGAGAATCCAAAGAAAGAGTTCTGCTGAATTCATTATTTGCTTTTTACGTTTTGGTTTGAATTGTCTTTTGTTAAGTGCCTTTTTATGCAGTAGGCAGATTTGAATGTTGAATCAACGGATTATTCATGCTGTTTGGCGACTTCATAGCTGTAGTAATCGTTTGGATTCATGCCTTCGGGGAAGTATTCGCCAAGTACTTTGCGTGCCTCCAAGGGGTTCTGCTCGCAAGCTGTTTTCAAATATTTCAAGTATTCTTCCCTCCGGTTGAGAAGTCGGCAGCATACGGCGAGATACGCCGTTCCTTCGTCTCCTTTCTCATGATGCACTTCGTGATAGGCCTTGAACATGCGGTAGGCTATGGTGGGGTAGCCGCAATCGTATACCGAAATGGCTATACGAAAGAAAATTTCATGGGAGAAGGCTGTGGCCTGCAGGGCACTTACAAAACTCTTTATTGCCTCTTTCACCATTCCGTGCTCAAGTTGTATATGTCCGCGCACGACGCTAATATCACTGTGGTTACATTCTTTTTCGCTGTCAGCCTTGTCAAGGCATTGCAATGCCTCTTCGGTCTTGCCAATCTGCGAGAGCGTGAAGGCGAGACACTGGCGCACTTCAATGGTGCTTTGGCCGTATTCTATGAAGTTATTCAATGCAGCCTCGTAATAGGGAAGAGCCTCTTCTGCCCGTCCGAGATTGAGAAGGCAATTGCCGATGAATAGCGACGCTGACCCTTCGTCGGGACATAGCTTGAGGAAACGCTTGTAGTACTCCATGGCATCTGTGAAGTTGCCGAGCGAGAAGAGCCCGTTTGCCTTGTTGAGAATGGCTTCTTCATCGTTGGGATTGATTGCAATAGAGTATTCGCTCGATGTTATGGAGTCGTTGATGCGGTTGCTCATGAACTGCGTGGAGGCAAGCGAATTCCAGTAGTGGCCGGAATAGGGGTCTTCGTCAAGCAGTTCGTCGAAAATCTTCTCGCTCTGTTCGTAGTCGCCGCGTGAGAATGCAATGCGTGCCTTTACCTCGCGATAGTCGAGAAGGTCTGGTTCGTCGCTGAGCTTGAGCCACTCTTCCGCAAGGTCAGGGAGATTGTAGTCGATGAAAAGCGTTGCTACGTCGAGCACATAGTCGGGCACGTCGTCCTCGTCAATGCGCTCCATGGAGTTGTGAAGGAACTGGTTGGCCTTGTCGGTTTCGCCACGTGCAATCATAATTTCGGCGTGAAGGTAGAGACAGTCAAGGTCGTATTGGTCGCCGATCATGTCGGCATAATGCTCGGCTGCGTCGATGTCCTTGTCGTCGATGAGGGCGATGCGTCCTCTGAACACCAAGGGCATGGCAGCGCCGGGATGGAGGCTTACAGCGTAGTCAAGCACATCGATGGCCTCCTTCTGCTTGCCCGTATTGTAGTAATATTCGGCAATGTCCGACAGTTCGTCACTGCTGAAGTATTCAGGACGCCCGTTTTGCAGCGACTGCTCGTAGCTTTGCAGTAAATCCTGAAATTCTTTGCTCTTGAAATAGTTGTCCTTTTTGTCCATCTGTTTTTAATGTTTAATGTCTAATGTTTAATGTTTAATGTTGTTGCACGCCATTTTCAGGTTTCAATGTCGCTGTTTTATATGGCTTAATGTGCAACTAAACATTAAGCATTAAACATTAAGCATTAAAAAAATATTATTTGTTCTGTTTTGCCCAGGTGTCCTTCAATCCAACTGTCTTGTTGAACACGAGGTTGTCTGCTGTCGAGTCAAGGTCTGCCATGAAGTATCCGATGCGCTGGAACTGGAGATATTCGCCTGGCTTGCGCTCTGCAGCGTAGTTCTCCACGTAGCAGTTGTCGATTGTCTTGAGGCTCTCCGGATTGAGCAATTCGCGGAAATCACGCTCGTCTGCCGACGGATTTTCAACGTTGAAGAGGCGATCGTAGACACGCACTTGAGCCTTCTTGCAGTGGTCGGCAGATACCCAGTGGAGCGTGCCCTTCACCTTGCGGTTGGCTCCCTCCATGCCACTCTTGCTTGTCGGGTCGTATTCTGCCTGAATCTCCGTTATGTTGCCCTCTGCGTCTTTCGTGCATCCAGTACACTTCACAATGTATGCGTTCTTCAGACGTACCTCTTTGCCCGGAGTCATGCGGAAGAACTTCTTCGGAGCATCTTCCATAAAGTCGTCGCGCTCTATCCAAAGATTCTTTGAGAAGGTTATGGTGTGCGTGCCGTCGGCTTCGTTCTCCGGGTTGTTGATGGCTTCCATCTCCTCTGTTTGTCCATCGGGATAATTGGTGATGACAAGCTTAACGGGGTTGAGCACGGCTGAAACGCGCAGCGCGCGCTTGTTGAGGTCGTCGCGGACTGCGGCTTCAAGAAGAGCCATATCGTTGAGAGCGTCAAACTTGGTGTAGCCGATGGAGTCGATGAATTTGCGTATTGACTCAGGCGAATAACCGCGGCGGCGCATTCCGGAGATTGTAGGCATACGCGGGTCGTCCCATCCGGAAACGAACTTCTCCTGCACGAGAGCCAGCAGCTTGCGCTTCGACATCATCGTATAGGTGAGGTTGAGTCGGTTGAACTCAATCTGACGCGGGCGGAAGTCGTGGAGATTCTCAGTCTCGCCGCGCATCTCCTTGAGGAAATCGATGAACTTGTCATAGAGTGGACGGTGAGGAACGAACTCAAGAGTACAAATGGAGTGGGTGACACCCTCAAAGAAGTCGCTCTGTCCATGTGCGAAGTCGTACATTGGATAAGCGTGCCATTTTGTTCCTGTGCGGTGATGTGGTGTCTGAATGATGCGATAGATGATTGGGTCGCGGAAGTGCATGTTGGCGTTTGCCATGTCGAGTTTGGCGCGGAGCACCATGCTGCCCTCTACAGCCTCCGGTGTGTTCATCTTATTGAAGAGTTCGAGGCTCTCCTCTATTGGACGGTCGCGATATGGCGACGCTACGCCAGGTGTTGTGGGCGTGCCTTTCTGCTCGGCAATCTGCTCGGCAGTCTGCTCGTCAATGTAGGCATGACCGTTCTTAATCATCCACACGGCAAAGTCCCACAGCTTCTCGAAGTAGTCGGAAGCGTAATAGATGTTGCCCCATTTGAAGCCAAGCCACGTGATGTCGTTGAGGATGTTCTCCACGTACTCGTTGTTTTCCTTGCTTGGATTGGTGTCGTCGAAGCGGAGGTTGCACACTCCGTTGTACTTCTCTGCGATGCCGAAGTCCATGCAGATGGCCTTGGCGTGTCCGATGTGGAGGTAGCCGTTGGGCTCTGGCGGGAAGCGTGTCTGTATGCGTCCGCCGTTCTTGCCCTCAGCGAGGTCCTGCTCGACGAGTTGTTCCACGAAACTCAGTGTCTTCTTCTCTTCTGTTGTTTTTTCTTCTGTTGTCATGTGTTCTGACTTTTCATTTATTGTTTTTTTGTTGCGTTCAGAGCCTGTCGGCGTGTTTTCCTGCAGCCTTGTAGCAGCTTTTGACGCTGACTTGACGTAATTTATACAAAGTTAAACAAAAAGGTTGGAATTCTTGGCATTTGGCAATAGATTTTTTATTGTTGTTTGAAATCATATGTGGGTTGTCGGCATATAAATGTTGCATATTGCGAACTTTTTATTAATTTTGTGGTGGAGTAACTTTAAACCTACAATTTAGCAACAATTTAAACACGTTAGATATGTCAATAAGCCAGGAACAGAGATGGATGGACAATTATGAAGCCCTAAAGGCGTATGTCGAAGAGTATCATCATTTGCCCGACAAGAAGAAAGTGGAGAACCGTGGATTACTTAATTGGTGGAAATATAACAGAAAATGCCTGAAGCAAGGCAAACTCAACGATAGGCGTTTAGCCTTACTTCAGGCGCTCAGCGATATGCGTGAAGGACCGCATATGGATAATTACAGCATTCATTTGTAAGACATTACAGTAGCTGCTCAATATTATCTTTACCTATATTGAAATTATTTTATAAGCAAAGTTTGCCCTGCCATGTCTGCATTTCTTTCATGCGGTTGACAAGGCGGTCGGTGAATTCGTGATTTTTCAGTCCCCATTTGGGTGCCACAAGCATGTCTGCAGGTGACTGGCTTACAAATCTGAAGTTTCCCACCCCTC
>DLKG01000060.1 GCA_002490315.1 Prevotella sp. UBA7594
CTAACTCCTAATTCCTAATTCTAAAGCGCATTAAGCACTTGTTCCTTTATTTGTTCAAGTTCGTCCTTCATCTTCACCACGATGTTCTGCATCTCGGCGTTGTTGCTCTTCGAGCCGGTGGTGTTGATTTCGCGTCCCATTTCCTGCGCGATGAAGCCGAGCTTCTTGCCCTGTCCGTGTCCTTCTTCCATTGTTTCGCGGAAGTAGCGCAGGTGATTGGCGAGGCGCTGCTTTTCCTCGCTGATGTCGAGCTTCTCGATGTAGTAGATAAGCTCCTGCTCAAGGCGGTTCTTGTCGTACTCCACGTCGGGGATGGCCTTCAGTCCGTCAACGATGCGTGCGCGTATCTTCTCCACGCGCGACTTCTCGTAAGGCTCAATGCTTGCGAGGAGGTGCTCGATGTTGTCAATTTTCTCGCCGAACTTCTTCTGCAAGGCGGCACCCTCCTGCGTGCGGAAAGCCACGAGGTTGTCGATGGCCTCCGTAATGGCGTTGCTGGCAACCGCCCATTCCTCTTCGTCGAGCGTCTCCACCTCCACCTTCGTCATGACGTCGGGCATGCGAAGAAGCGAAAGAAACCAATCGCCGGGCAGGGGAATGTGACATTCTTCAGCCACCTGCTTTATCTGCTCGCAATAGTTCTTGGCGAGGACAGTGTTGATGGTTGTGGCGTCAGTGGCGGCGTCCTTTTCTACCCATATGGCGAAGTCTACCTTGCCGCGCAGCAGGCGCTGCTGAATGTTCTGTCTGATTTCCATCTCTTTCTCGCGATAGAGCGGGGCTATGCGGGTGGAGAGGTCGAGGCTCTTGCTGTTGAGCGACTTTATCTCCACGTTGATTTTCTTTCCGTTGTAGACTGCGACAGACTTGCCGTAGCCAGTCATTGATAATATCATATATCTTGATGCTTAATTGTTTTTATTTTGGTTGCAAAAGTAATTATTATTTTTCACATATTAAAATTAAACATTCCAAATGCTTGCTCCCTATACCTATTTATATATGTCGGCAGCTAATTTTGACAACCACATTGTGCTTATTTGAATAAAAAATTGTATTTTTGCATTTTAATATATTGGACAGCGTTCGGCTCTTGGGGAGGTTATGTGTAGATTGTGCTCCTCAAGCGGATGAAAGAACGCTAAAAAACATTTTAAACATGTCGTGTATATTGAGTATTGAGACAAGCACCAACGTGTGCTCGGTGGCCGTCAGCCAAGACGGCGCATGTATATTTTCCAAGGAAGACCATGATGGTCCCAACCATGCCGTGAAGCTCGGCGTCTTCGTCGACGAGGCAATGTCGTTCGCCGACAGCCATGCCATTCCGCTCGACGCGGTGGCTGTGAGCTGCGGTCCGGGCTCCTACACGGGCTTGCGCATCGGTGTGTCAATGGCGAAGGGCATCTGCTTCGGTCAGGACCTGAAGCTCCTCTCCGTGCCCACGCTCGAATTGATGGCTGTGCCCGTGCTGCTGCGTGAGGAAGTGGAGGAGGGAGCACTGCTCTGCCCGATGCTCGACGCGCGCCGCATGGAAGTCTACTCCGCCATCTACGACCGCTCGCTCAAGGAAGTGCGCGGCATACAGGCAGACGTCGTTGACGCCGACACCTATCGCGAGTATCTCGACAAAGGACCCGTCTATTTCTTCGGCAACGGCGCGGAGAAGTGCATGGAGGTTATCAACCATCCCAACGCGCACCTTATAAAGGGCGTGGAGCCGCTTGCCAAGTGGATGTACCCGCTTGCGGAGAAGCGTATCGCGCATGAGAAATTCGAGGACGTGGCATATTTCGTGCCGTTCTATCTGAAGGACTTCGTGGCAAAAGAGTCGAAAAAGCTGCTTTAGGCAGACATAACCAGAAAAATAAAGAAACAAGGAATAATGAATATACCAGGATTGGATTACAACACTCAGCGCGAGCGTCTCGTGCTGCCGGAGTACGGACGTGAGGTGCAGCAGATGGTGGACTATTGCGTCAGCCTCAAAGACCGTGCAGAGCGACAGCATTGCGCCAATTCCATAATAGCCGTTATGGAACGCATGATGCCGCGCACACAAGACAATGCCGAAGAACATCGTCACAAGCTCTGGGATCATCTCGCGCTAATGAGCGGCTTCCGTCTTGACATCGACTATCCCTACGACATCTCCGAGGCCCACAAAATGCTGCAAAAGCCTACGCCTATGCGCTATCCAATGAAGCGCATACCCGTGCGCCACTATGGCAATATGATGTTTGAGGTGTTCAATCATCTGAAAAACATGCCCAACGGACCTGAGCGCACGGAACTGATACGCCTCGCCGCCAACCAAATGAAGCGCGACCTCATACAGTGGGGGCATGGCTCAAGTGACGACGAGAAGGTGGCGTCAGACCTTGCCGACTATACCGACGGCAAGGTGCAGCTCGACCTTGACAACTTCAAGTTCGACCGCACTGAGACACGCAGCTACGAGAAAAAACAACGCCGGAGAAAATAACACACATAAAAACCCCTACACATACACACATTATGCAGACATTCATCATTGAAGGCGGACACCCGCTTAGTGGCACAATCACACCGCAGGGAGCCAAGAACGAGGCGCTGGAGGTTATCTCGGCGACTCTGCTCACCAGTGACCCCGTTACCATCAGTAACGTGCCCGACATCCTCGATGTCAACAATCTCATACGATTGCTTCAGGACATAGGCGTGAAGGTGACACGTGGCGACAAGGGAGTGTTCACGTTTCAGGCTGACGAGCTCAATCTCGACTTCCTCGGCAGCGACGAGTATGTGCGCAAGTGCTCTGCCTTGCGTGGCAGCGTGCTCCTGATGGGACCGCTGCTCGGACGTTTCGGAAAGGCGACAGTGGCGGAGCCGGGGGGCGACAAAATCGGACGCCGCCGTCTCGACACCCACTTCCTCGGATTTAAAAACCTTGGGGCGAAATTCATTGTCGACGATGAACGTAAGGTGTACACCATAGACGCAAAGAAGCTACGCGGTACCTACATGCTGCTTGACGAAGCGTCGGTGACGGGCACTGCCAACATCATCATGGCGGCTGTACTCGCCAAGGGCACGACGACCATCTACAACGCCGCTTGTGAGCCTTACATCCAACAGCTCTGCCATCTGCTCAACGCCATGGGTGCCAACATCTCCGGTATCGCGTCAAACCTCCTAACCATTGTCGGCGTGGAGAGCTTGCATGGTGCTACCCATCGTATATTGCCCGACATGATTGAGGTCGGTTCGTTCATCGGCATGGCAGCCATGGTGGGCAACGGCGTGCGCATTAAGGATTGTGCCGTAAGGCAGCTTGGAGTAATACCCGATGCCTTCCGGCGTCTCGGCGTGAAGATAAAGGTGGAAGGCGACGACCTCGTCATTCCACATCAGCCCCACTACGTCGTCGATTCATTCATCGACGGTACAATCATGACGCTTTCCGACGCTCCTTGGCCAGGACTGACGCCCGATCTTCTGTCGGTGCTCATCGTCGTGGCTACCCAGGCGCGCGGCTCCGTGCTCGTGCATCAGAAGATGTTTGAGAGCCGCCTCTTCTTCGTCGACAAACTCATCGACATGGGAGCGCAAATCATACTCTGCGATCCCCACCGCTGTGTCATCGTCGGACACGACCACAAACGCCAACTGCGTGCCGGACGCATGACGAGTCCGGACATCCGCGCCGGCATTGCTCTGCTCATCGCCGCTCTCGGTGCGAAGGGCACGAGCCGCATCGACAACATCGCGCAGATCGACCGTGGATACGAGGACATCGAGGCACGCCTCAATGCCCTCGGAGCTAACATAAGAAGAGAATGACATAAAAGAGGGAAGTGCAACAACAAGAAGCTTGTAGAAGCTATCCTTAGCAAACAGAAATGATAAAGAAAGAATCTGTATATAAAATAGGTAAGATAGGCAAGCCTCACGGCGTCGACGGCGAAGTGGCGTTCCACTTCGACGACGATGTGTTCGACCGCACCGATGCTGACTATCTTATCCTTGACATCGACGGCATTCTCGTGCCGTTCTTTCTCGACGAATACCGTTTCAAGAATGATGAAACGGCTCTCGTTAGTTTCTCCGACATTGACACGCAGGACAAGGCGCGCGACCTCACGGGTTGCGACGTTTATTTTCCGCGCGAGCACACAGACGCTGACAGCGACTCACTGTCGTGGGCGCAGATAGTGGGCTATCATGTCGTGGACGCTGCCTCTGGTAAGCGAGTGGGCGAGATACGCTCCGTCGACGACTCCACCATCAACACGCTCTTCGAACTCGTCACTAACGACGGCAACGACCTGCTCGTCCCTGCCAGCGACGACCTGATAGTGGCTGTAGACAATGAAGAACGCAATATAGAGATGAAGTTGCCCGAGGGACTGCTGGAGCTATAAACTCCTCTCACTTTTCAACTGACAACTCGTCAACTGACAGCTAACAACTCGTCAACTCGTCAACTAACAACTCGTCAACTTATAAAAATAGATATGAAGAAACAAATCTGCATCCTCGGCTCAACCGGTTCAATAGGCACACAGGCCCTGGATGTCATAGAGCAACATCCCGACCGCTATGAGGCTTACTGCCTCACTGCCAACAACCGCTACGAGATGCTTGCCGAACAGGCACGTAAGTTTCGCCCGGCGGCTGTAGTCATAGCCAACGAGCAACATTATGAGTCGCTCAAGCTGCTGCTTGCAGACTGCCCGGAGATAAAGGTATACGCAGGAACACGCGCCTTGGACGAAATCGTTGAGGCTAAACCCATCGATATGGTGCTCACGGCAATGGTTGGCTTCGCCGGACTCTCCCCAACCATACATGCCATAAAGGCACGCAAAACCATCTGTCTTGCCAACAAGGAGACGCTTGTCGTGGCAGGCGACCTCATCTGCCGCCTCGCTGCAGAATATCATGTCAACATTCTTCCCGTTGACAGCGAGCACTCCGCCATCTTCCAGAGTCTTGTGGGAGAGGGCAACAACGAGATAGAGAAGATTCTGCTCACGGCTTCGGGTGGCCCGTTCCGCAAGTTCACGCTCGACCAAATGCGTGGCGTCAAGGCTGCCGATGCGCTCAAACATCCCACATGGGAGATGGGCGCGAAGATAACCATCGACTCGGCGTCAATGATGAATAAGGGCTTCGAGGTGATAGAAGCCAAGTGGCTCTTCGGCGTTGAGGCTGAGAAAATACAGGTGCTGGTGCATCCGCAGTCTATCGTACATAGTGCCGTGCAGTTCCGCGACGGTGCTGTCAAGGCTCAGCTCGGTGTGCCCGATATGCGTCTGCCCATACAGTATGCCTTCTCTTTCCCGGAGCGCCTTCACTTGCAAGGCGACCGCCTCGACCTATTCAAGCAGCCGCTCGAGTTCTTCGAGCCCGACATGGAGAAGTTCCGCTGTCTCAGCATGGCTTACGAGTCAATAAAGAAAGGCGGCAACATGCCCTGCATCGTCAATGCCGCAAACGAGATAGTCAACGAGGCGTTCCGTCACGACAAGTGTGGCTTCCTCCAAATGGCAGACATCATTGAGGCAACAATGCAGAAGGCTACGTTTGTGGCTACTCCTACGTATGCCGACTACGTGGACTCCGATGCCGAGGCAAGGCGAATCGCTACTGAGCTGCTCCATTGATTGGTACCGACTTCTCCTATGAACATTCCCAATTTAACACTTAACATTGAACATTAATCATTAAACATTAATCATTAAATATTAATGGAAATCTTTCTCATCAAGTTGCTGCAATTCATGCTGGCAATTTCTATTCTTGTGTTGCTACATGAGGGTGGCCACTTCTTCTTCTCCAAACTCTTCGGAGTAAGAGTGGAGAAGTTCTATCTGTTCTTCGACCCTTGGTTTCATCTCTTCGAGTTCAAACCGAAGAACAGTGACACTACCTATGGCGTTGGGTGGCTGCCTCTCGGCGGCTATTGCAAGATATCAGGAATGATAGACGAGTCGTTCGATACGGAACAAATGGCGAAGCCTGCCGAGCCGTGGGAGTTTCGTTCCAAACCGGCGTGGCAACGACTGCTTATAATGGTTGGTGGCGTGCTCGTCAACTTCCTGCTCGCACTCTTCCTCTATGCTGTATGCCTCTTCACGTGGGGCGACGACTATGTGAAACCGAAGGATATGTCCCTTGGCATGAAGTTCAACAACGAGGCAAAGGCTCTTGGCTTTGAGGACCATGACATCCTTGTCGGCACAGACCTCGGAGAATTCAAGAAGTTCGGCGGCGATATGTTCCGCGATCTTGCCAACGCCCATAAGGTGTATGTCGTACGCAACGGAAAGCAAGCCACGGTGAACGTGCCCGGCGACCTCGATCTGCTTGAGATGTTCAAGAGTGTGCCGCCTTTCGTGTCGCCATTCATGGAGGCACGTGTGGACAGCGTCGCAAAGGGCTCTGCGGCAGAGCGCATGGGCTTGCGCCGCGGCGACTGCATCGTGTCGCTCAACGGAAAACCCATTGACTCCCACAATACCTTCCTCTACGAAGTAGGACGCAGCAACGACATGCTTTTGTGTGCTCAGACACATGCCGACTCCGTGAAGGCTCTTCGCGCTGTGGTCGGAGTGGTGCGCGTGAACGGCAACGACACGTGCCGCCTCACGTTGAAGGGTAATTTCGATGCTGTGCAGGAGAAGGGACTTTTCTCTATGTTCCGCAAGATGCCAGCCAAACTCCAGCTTGGCTTCTACGCAGCTAAGCCCGACAATAAGGTGACGCACGACAGCTACGGCTTCTTCGAGAGCTTCCCTGCTGGCGTAAAGTATGGCTGCAATGTGCTTGGCGGATATGTCAACGACCTGAAGTACATCTTCTCTGCCGAGGGAGCGAAGTCGCTTGGAGGCTTCGGTGCAATAGGAAGCATGTTCCCCGACGTATGGAACTGGCATTCCTTCTGGCTTATGACTGCATTCCTAAGCATCATACTCGCCTTCATGAACATACTTCCTATCCCGGCACTCGACGGCGGACACGTGCTCTTCCTCCTATATGAGATGATAACGCGCCGCAAACCGTCGGAGAATTTCATGATACGCGCGGAGTACATTGGCATCGGCGTACTGCTGCTACTCATGGTTGTGGCAAATCTCAACGACATTCTTCGCGGACTCGGCATACTCTAAAGTTCATAATTTAATATAAATTATCGGCACGCTATTTGCACGTATGCTATTATCTACATAAATTTGTAGAGAAAACAATAAACATTAAACACACGACTATTATGAAACAAGAAAACTGGTATGATGTCGACGCCCTTCAAGGACGCGACTTCTCTATGTCCACTGCTTTCCCTGCACTCATGCGCAAGGTATTTGTGTGGATGGCACTCGGACTCGCCATTACTGGTCTGACGGCATTCGGCGTTGCCACGTCGCCAGCTATGCTTAGTCTCGTCTTTGGCAGCAAACTGATGTTTTGGGGACTGATCATTGCTGAGTTCGCGCTCGTCTTCGCCATCAGTGGAGCGCTCAACCGTCTCTCGCTCCCAACAGCCACACTGCTCTTCGTGCTCTATTCGGTTGTCAATGGCGCTACACTGTCCGTGATATTCCTCGCCTTCTCGATGGCGGTCATCGCTAAGGTGTTCTTCATCACGGCTGGAACATTCGCTGTCATGGCTCTCGTTGGCTATACAACGAAGACCGACCTCACGTCGATAGGCAAACTCCTCTTCATGGCTCTCATTGGATTGGTTATCGCTACTGTTGTTAATCTGTTCATCGGCAGTGCTGGCTTCGACCTTATATTAAGCTATGTAGGTGTGCTCATCTTCGTGGGCCTCACTGCTTACGACACGCAGAAGATTAAGCAGATGTGCCAAATGGCGCCTGATGCTGGCGAGTCAATGCAGAAATTGGCGCTCCTTGGTGCGCTTAGTCTCTATCTCGACTTCATCAATCTTTTCCTCTATCTTCTCCGCATTTTTGGCAACGATCGTAATTAATAAATAGAATATGAGGGTGCAGTTCAAACATGCACCCTCATATTTTTTTTTGTTTTCTTGCATATTCTACCAATACTCAGTATATTTGTCACTGCTAACGAATATATATACATCCTATGAAAACAAAAACAGAAAGAATAGATACGCTAAAGATGATTATCTCAAGCAATGAACTGGGGAGTCAGGAGGAACTGTTGGCGGCATTGGCAAAGGAAGGCTTTGTCGTGACGCAGGCAACGCTCAGTCGCGACTTGAAACTGCTGAAGGTTGCAAAGGCGGCAAGTATGAATGGTAGGTATGTCTATGTGTTGCCCAACGAAACTATGTACAAACGTATTTCAACGCCACGGGGAGCATCTGACATGATGGGCGTGCCCGGATTCAGATCTGTAAGCTTCTCTGGAAATATGTGCGTCATTCGTACACGACCAGGATATGCCAGCGCAATCGCCTACAACATCGACAATAGTCATATAAGTGAGTTGCTTGGTACTATCGCAGGTGATGATACGATATTCGTCGTTGTAAAGGAGGGTGTATCCAGAGATGAAATAATTGAAAGACTTAATGCTATAATAGGCTAATTCACTTGATATATCTCAATAATAGCGGTAAAACGAAACTTTTTTAAAACTTTTTCTTCAAAACTCTTGCGTGTTTTGAAAAAATGCCTTACCTTTGCATCCGCTTTTGAGAACGAACGAAACCTCAAGCAAAACGAGTTAAGTTCGTGTTAAGAAAGCGTTAAGAAAGAGTTCTTTGAAA
>DLKG01000059.1 GCA_002490315.1 Prevotella sp. UBA7594
GGGTGGGAAACTTCAGTTAGATATGAAACCCGTAAGAATCCTTATTGAGCAGCAAGAAAGGCAAGTTGTCTACTATGGTTTTCGATTTGCAAGAGTTGACTTTGACCGTGCCGTTTTACTTGCGCAAAAAGAAGTACGCCCTGTTGTAATGTGCGATGGAGAAACAGTATCCGTTGGAGAAGTGTCTGACATAACAGACAATGAAGTTACCTTGTATTTCGGAGATATGTTCGTAGCGACAAAAGGGAAGTCCTACAGGCTTGTCATTGAAGCCGGGGCTTTCCGAGACAAAGACAATGCCGACTGTGTATCCGACGAAATCGTGAAAGACTTCAAGGCTGCTGAAGCCATCCCCTGCTCACACATCCAGGTAGGGAATAATGACGACGGAGAATACGACAAAGCGAGCAGGATAGGTTTCTATTTCGGCACAGAAGTCATGGCTTTTGACGGGGCTGAAATCCTCTGCTACGCTAATGGTGTATTGGAGACACGTTACAAAGCCTATAGTTCATGGGACTGGGACATCGGCTTGGCGTATGCCAATATTGATGACGCCACATCCGCCACGAAAAAATTCTATAAAGGCATCCACTACGAATTTGTGCTGCCAAAGGGCAGCGTGCATCACATTTACGACAAGGAGCTTGTCAACAATGAGGCAAGAATAGAATTTGACGGAGAATATGAGGACGCAACCGCTATAAATGCGGCAGAACACAACAAAGACGAATTAGAAGCCGATTGTGTAGGCAATACGCTTATGGTGCGCGGGCTTGTCAAAAGCACAGAAGTTGCAGTTTTCGACATGGAGGGCCGTACCGTAGCGCGCAAGATGGCTACGGACGGAAGCGCAACAATCGACTTGCCGGCAAAAGGCGTCTACATATTAAGGGCGGACGGCAAAGCAGAGAAAGTAATGTGCAGATGATTACTTAAATTTTCCCGTGCCACCTCCTTGCGCATGGCCTCTGAAAGCGGCATACCCTGAGGCGTTATTTGCTCCACGCGCCCGAAGCCTGCCTGCAGCAACGCGTCGCGGTCGGCTACGCGCCCTGCCACGAGCCAAACGGGCACTCCGCGCCGACGGGCTGCCTCAAGCACACACGCCGGCATCTTTCCCATGAGAGTCTGGCGGTCGGCGCTGCCCTCGCCTGTGATGACAAGGTCGGCGTCTCGGAGCATCGCGTCGAAACGGGCAAGGCGCAGCATGAGGCCTGCTCCCGACTCACGGCGTGCTCCGAGGTATTGCAGGAAAGCGTAGCCTAATCCTCCCGCCGCTCCTGCTCCAGCCTCGGCGGAGAGGTCGCGTCCGTAATGGCGCGCGGAGAAGTCGGCGAAGCGTCTTGCACGCTCCTCGAGCTGCTCCACCATCTCCGGCGTGGCGCCCTTCTGCGGAGCGAACACGGCAGCCGCCCCATCGGCTCCGAGCAGCGGATTGCCTACATCCGTGGCAATCGTGAAGCTGCATCCGGCAAGAGCCGACCCCCTGAGCACGGCGTCAATGCCGCCGTCAACGGCTCCCGAGGGCTGCCGCTTGCCGAATCTGTCGACGAGGGCACGGAGCATCCCTATGCCCGCGTCGCTCGTGCCGCTGCCGCCAAGCCCCACGACGAAGCGTCTGCCGCCACGCCTTACGGCAGCAGCAATGAGTTCGCCGACGCCGTAACTCGTGGCTCGCATCGGATTGCGCTCCTCCGGCTTCAGCAACGTCAGCCCTACCGCCTCCGCCACTTCTATCACCACCGTGCCGTCGGGCACGACGGCGTAGCGCGCCGTGCGGCGGCGCATCATGAGATCGTGGATGCTGACTTCCTCCATGCCGGCGCCCGTGGCGTCAGCAACAGCGTCAAGCATACCCTCGCCTCCGTCCGACATCGCCACCGTCCTCACCTCTGCCTTGCCGTCAAGAGCTGCGACGACAGCGGCATTTGCCTCGCGCGACGTGAGGCTACCCTTGAAAGAGTCCATTGCTGCTATTACCTTTTTCATGCTTTTCCCTGTTTTTTTCTATACTAACAACGCATGGCAAAGCCTCTTTATTGTCTTTTGAACAAATTTTCAAAAGCACGGAGACATTTCAAAATGGTTAAAAAATCCGCTTGCCATGGAAATAAACCAAGACAGACAGCCTCCGTTCGGCAAAAAATCACTAACTTTGCCGCAGCAAAATCAAATCATAACATCTTATGGACGATTATCACGCGGAAAACAACAATTTGTAATGCAGGAGGACAGCATCTCATAAGGCTGGTCTCCCAAGCATTGTTTAACCCATGGAGAAAGCTTTATGAGAACATACTGGAACACCAATTCTACCCTCAAGACCATTGAAGAATGGCAGCCCAACTGCTGGATACAGGTTACCTGTCCGACAGATGAAGACCAGCAATTGCTGGAAGACAAATTCAACATTCCCGACTATTTCCTCTCCGACATCAGCGATACCGACGAGAGAGCGCGCTACGAATACGACGACGGATGGATGCTCATCATCCTGCGTATACCATACGTAAAGGAGATACGCTCGCGCACGCCCTACACCACCGTGCCTCTCGGCATCATCCACAAGCGCGACGTCACCATCACCGTCTGCTACTACGAGACCAACATGATGATCGACTTCGTAAGCTACCACCAGAAACGCGGCGAGGGATTCACCGACTATGTAGACATGATTTTCCGCCTCTTCCTCTCCTCCGCCGTGTGGTACCTCAAGCGCCTGAAGCAAATCAACACGCTCATAGAGAAGGCGAAGCACAATCTCGACCACAACGTGAACAACGAGTCGCTGATTGCCCTCTCAAGACTACAGGACTCGCTGACGTATTTCGTAACGTCCATCAGAGGCAACGAAACACTGCTCGCCAAACTGAAGTTCAAGCTGCAGGTGGACGAACTTGACGCCGACCTCATCGAGGACGTCAACATCGAGATGTCGCAGGCACGCGAAACAACCAACATCTACTCCGACATCCTGGAGTCGACAATGGACACCTACTCCAGCATCATCAACAACAACATGAACACCGTGATGCGTACGCTCACTTCCGTGTCTATCATCATGATGCTCCCGACGCTCATCTCCTCATTCTTCGGCATGAACCTCATCAACGGCATGGAGAACAACCGCTTCGGATTCCTCATCGCCATCATCATCTCCATTGTCATCTCTGCCGTGTCGTGGATAATACTGCGCCACAAGCGACTGCTGTAGGCCCGTGGCTTACAGCCTATAATGGAAAAATTATGGAAGAAATATCCAAGCGGAACAAAAATAAACGCAAAAATCCGTTGATATTCAAAAAAAAATTTTTAAGTTTGCAACTCATAAATATAATGTGACACAACACGCCCTTACGCCACTGCCCTAAAACAAATGCGGCACTGGCGAAAATGAAAGGACATGCTGTGTGTTTGAATTACCTTATCATAAACTTAAAACAGTTAAATGATGGACTCTCAAGAAAACGCCCTGTTGCAAGGTGCACAAGAAGAAACTAACGTGGAGAATACTGCGCAAGAGCAGGCTCCTGAAGTTCAGCAAGTAGAGAACACGAAAGTCTACAAGACAAAGAAAGAGGTCGTAGAACGCCTCAAGGAAATCGCTGAAAACGACGAGAACCCGAGCAAGGACGAGATCGACTTGCTCAAGACCGTGTTCTACAAACTCCACATCGCAGAGCGTGAAGCACGCCTAAAGGAATACATTGAAGGCGGCGGCAATCCTGAAACCTACCAAATCTTGCCCGACGAGGACGAAGAGGCGTTCAAGGCTGAAATGGCTGTCGTGCGCGAAAAGCGAGCACGCATCATGCAGCAGCAGGAGGAGGAGAAGCAGGCCAACCTCGAAAAGAAACTCGAAATAATTGAAAAGATAAAGGCCATGGCGACATCGCCAGAAGAGGCAGGCAACTCCTACAATGATTTCAAGGAACTGCAACAGCAGTGGAAGGAGATTAAGAACGTGCCAGCCGAAAAGGCTAACGAATTGTGGCGCAACTACCAGCTCTACGTGGAGCAGTTCTACGACCTCCTGAAGCTCAACAGCGAGGCACGCGAGTACGACTTCAAGAAGAATCTTGAAATGAAGACGGCTCTTTGCGAGGCTGCAGAAAAGCTCGCCGACGAGCCCGACGTCATAAGCGCCTTCCACCAGCTACAGGAACTCCATCAGCAGTATCGCGAGATTGGACCCGTGGCAAAGGAACTGCGCGAGCAGATATGGGCACGCTTCAAGGCTGCTTCCACTGTCATCAACAAGCGCCATCAGCAGCATTTCGAGGAGCTTCGAGCCAAGGAGGAGGAGAACCTCGCCCACAAGACTGCCCTCTGCGAGAAAGTGGAGGAGATTGGCAAGTTGGAGAACAAGGGTGCAGCCGACTGGGAGAAGCACTCGAAGGAAATCATTGAGATTCAAAACGAATGGAAGACCATCGGCTTCGCACCGCAGAAGATGAACGTCAAGATATTCGAGCGCTTCCGCGCCGCTTGCGACAACTTCTTCGGACGCAAGGCTGAATACTTCAAGGAGCTGAAGAAATCTTTCGCAGAGAACATCGAGAAGAAGAAGGCTCTCGTGGAAAAAGCACAGGCTCTTGCCGACAGCACGGAATGGAAGGCCACGAGCGACAAGCTCATCGCAATGCAGAAGGAATGGAAGACGGTGGGCGCCGTGCCTAAGCGCGTCGGCGACCAGCTGTGGCAGGATTTCCTCACGGCTTGCAACAAATTCTTCGAGGCACGCAACGCCGCCGGCGCCGGACAGCGCAACGAGGAGCATGCCAATCTGGAGAGCAAGCTCGCCATCATCGAGCAGCTCAAGGCTCTTGCCGACAACGCAGCCGAAGCAACTAAGGAGAAGGTGCAGGCTCTCACCGACGAATACAACAAGGTGGGACACGTGCCCTACAAGGAGAAGGACAAGCTCTACGCTTCCTATCACGAAGTGCTCGACCGCATCTACAAGGAACTGAACATCTCTACCAAGCGCCGCCGTCTCAACGACTTCAAGTCCAACCTCAAGAACGTTGCCAAGCGCGGCGAGGAGGCTCTCGACAATGAGCGCGGACGCCTCATGCGACGCTTCGAACAGCTCAAGCAGGAGATACAGACCTACGACAACAATCTCGGCTTCCTCAACGCAAGCTCAAAGAAGGGCAACAGCCTCATCGACGAGATGAACCGCAAGCTGCAGCGCCTGCATGACGACCTTGAACTCGTGCGCCAGAAAATAAAGGCTATCGACGAAGAAAACAAATAAAAAATAGACCCATCTGTAAAGCGGCACTTTAGCTTGTCTAAAGTGCCGCTTTTGCTTTAATAAAGCGGCGCTTTAGACAAGCTAAAGCGCCGCTTTGCGTAAGGTGAACAAATTATGCTGTTTTAATCTTGCAATTTTACTTTCACAATGAGCTTGCGTATCTTGCCCTCGCCTATCACGGGAGCGTGCGGATCTTCGGGCCAAACGATGAGAAACTGCCCGGGACAGAGCTTCACATAAGTGGACGCCGGCTCGGCAAACAGCTGGCAGTCGGCTTCGGCGTCGTAGGGCTTCGTCTCGTTCGAGCAGTCCTCGATGGCTTTCCAGCCGATGGTTTCCTCGCCTTCGAGGAGGATGTGGATGTCGATGTACTTGTGGTGCACCTCAAGCACCTGCTTCTCGGCAGCTACACACTCGGGGTTGACATTGTTGATGAAGAGGTCGTCGCCCTGAAGTTCTATACGTCCGCAAGGCGTGTGGAGCAAGTCGTGCGACTTCATATAGTCGAACACTTTCTTGAACAAGGGGTGCAGCGACTCTATGCGGTCGCTGTGAGTGAGATTTGATAATATCATATTTATATGTACTTTTAATTGTTTTTAAGTATGTGTTCAGAATTGTCTTTACATTGCCTGCCCTATTCAAACACTCTGGCAAATGCCTCTTGAGCCACTGCCACCGGGTCGCCCTGCGCTACGCTGGGATACATATTACGCTGCAATGTCCATTTCTCGTCGCTGGCATAGAAGTCAAACTTAGGCATTGGCTTTCCGTCAAGCGACTCGGCAAGAGCGTCGAGGTAGCGTCTCCAGCGTGGATAGTAGAAGTCGCGCAACACGCCGCTCCACTCCTTGTGGGCATACTCGCGCAGTCCGCCCACTTCGGCTGCCTGCCGGTTGCCCCAGGTGGTTATCTGCACACGTGCGTTCCACTCATAATGGTCGCTCTCGGCTTTTGTCGTGCCAAGTGCTCTGGCACTGGCTATCCATCGCCCCACCATGAAATCGGGCATCGTTGCGAGCAGCGAGTCCTGAAGCAACAGCATGTCAAGGAAACGGCGCGAGGTACAGGCGAGTGTCTTTCGGTCGCGAGCCTTATATGCCGCCACAATTTCATCGTACACGAGGCGTGCCTGCTCGGCTATCGCCTGGCGCGTGATGTCCACCAGGTCGTAGCGGAAATTGTCGTTTGCCTCTATCTCCCGGGAAGCGTCAACCATAAGCCGCGCAGCTTCTATGACATCGTGTGGACTGTAGAAATCTTCCATCTCCGACCACGTAGACACCTGCCACACCTTCAGCGACGGACGCGCACAGAGCACCGACTCATGGCATCCCTGTTCTACGCTTGCCGCGGGGGCGCCATACACCGAACGCGCAAGCCGCTGCCAAGCAAAGTGCAGTTTCTGATTGCGCACGTTGCCGTAGCGTGCCTCGACATAACCGTCGAGCCACTTGTTCCACAGGAATTTGTCTTTGCGCCAAGGCAGCTCGCTCACAAGCTCGTACATAACGGGATTGTTTTCTATACCCTCCATCGTGAGACCCACGCCCTTCATTGTTGTGGCAAAGAGGCTTTGGCGTGCCTTGTAATATTCGTCGACCACATGCTGTATCTTTCCGAAGAGTCCTACATTTCCGCCATAGTTGAGCAACATGCAGAAAGCCCAGTCATGACCGTTGAAGCCGTCCTTCCTGCACCACGTCGACTCCGTATCGCCCCACTGCGGGCGACTCTCGGAGTAGAGGTCGAGCACAAGCATGTCGCCGCTGTCAAGCCCTTTTATCATGTCGGGATAAGGGCATGCGCCCCAAGCCTGCACTACCCACACTGCCTCGGGATTGGCTTTCTTCATTGCACCCATTATGGCATTGCCTGCCGAGCGCAGGTCAACCCCCTCGACATTGCCTCCCTCATGAAACGGATCCATACTGTAGAAATCTGCCTTGCCGTAGAGACGCTGCTGCTCTTTATAATACAAAGCGGCTATTCGGGAGAAATTGCGGTCGGTCGGCTGAAGGAACGCCGGACGCTTGTAGCCACACCACATTCCCGGGTCGGCAACATCCAGATGCAGACGCTCACGCGCGTCGTGAGGCACCATGCCCGAGTAGCCCGGCAGACAGGCATGTATGCCGAGTTCGTTCATACGCTTCAGTATCTGTTTCTGCAATTGCTCGCGCTGTCGGTACCAATGGTCGGAGGTTGGTCCGCCCCACCCCTCTATGTTGTTCATCAGCCACCACGCCTGGAATGCCGGTCCGGCTATAAACCCATTCGCCTCTTCCTTGGAATAGCCAAGCTTAAGGAGCACATTGCGCCACACCACGTCGGTGCCGACGATGTCGAGACAAAGGTTGATGCCGTGCAGCGCCATCCAGTCGAGCTCTTGCTGCCAGCGCTGCCAGTCCCAGAATGCCATTGAGTAGGAATGGGTGCAGTAGTTGAGGTAGTAGCGGTATTTTATGTCGGTGGTATGGCGTTCGCGCCGCGCCACAAGAGGCAGCGTGGAGGGCAACTTGGCGTGCATGGAGTTCCACGAGAGATGCACTCCGGCTGTATACTTCAAGTACCAGTTGATGCCGGAGGCTATGCTCACATAGTTGTTGCCACGCACTATGGGGCGACCGCCGCGGTTGTCAAGCTCGAAGAAGTCGCTGTCCGACTTCACTGTCTCGGTCAGCAACTTGCGCGACGCGCCCTTGTCGATGCGCTCAAGAAGTTGCTCTACTGGCGTGGCTGCCCACGTGCGCAGCGGCATAGCCAGCGCAAGCAATACAATGGAGAGAATCTTCAGACGGATTGTCATAAGGTTTAGGATTGGCTTTTAATATAGTTCGCATTAATAATAATGCAAAGTTAATATTTTATTATGACAACACCAAATAAAGCAAAATCGTTTGGAAATTAGTAACTTTGCACCGATATAAGAACCTAAAGCATAGATACAATGAAACTAACTGCAACTATCCTTGCACTACTCTTCGGCGCAACAGCCCTGGCATCCACACCACACAAGTATCGCCTCGTATGGCAGGACAACTTCAAAGGAAAGACTTTCGACAGCCGCTCATGGAGCAAGATTCCGCGCGGCAAGGCCGACTGGAACCGCCACATGTCCAGCGCCGACTCGCTCTATGCCGTAAGAAATGGCAAGCTCATCCTGCGCGGCGTCAACAATCTGACCGAAAAGCAGGACACGGCACGATTCATCACCGGCGGACTCTACACCAAGGACAAGCGCACCATCGGCTACGGCAAGGTGGAGGTGCGTGCCAAGCTCGGCTGCGCCCAGGGCGCATGGCCTGCCATCTGGATGCTGCCCAACAAGGGCAACTGGCCCGACGGGGGCGAGATAGACATCATGGAGCATCTCAACCACGACACTATAGCCTACCAAACCGTGCACTCCTACTACACCTACGTGCTCAAGAAAGACAACGAGCCGCCACACGGCTCCACGCTGCCCATCGACCGCGACGGCTTCAACACCTACGCCGTGGAAATTCTTCCTGACAGTCTTGTGTTCTCAATCAACGGCAAGCAATCGTTCTCTTATCCGCGCATCGAGACCACCGACAAGGGACAATATCCCTTCGGCTCGCCCTACTACCTGCTCATCGACATGCAGATTGAAGGCGGATGGGTGGGAAAGGCCGATCAGCGACAGTTGCCGGTGGAGATGGAAATCGACTGGGTGAAGTTCTACGAACTCAGATGAAGCCGATGTGGCGTCGGATAATCACCAGCCTGTGTGAATTCAACTTATCACTCCAAAAATAAAATGAACCTCAAAAATCGAGTAGTAGGTAAACACTAATCATAGGTGTTTACCTACTATCTTCGTGTTCACCGACCTCTCACACAACCATACATGCGGTTCCTCACTCTGCGCACATACGACACTACGGCCTTTTCCTTGTTGACTTTGAGATATAGAGTGTTATCTATAAATCGGGTTATACTCTCCTTTACTCGCCTTGCTGCCATTTTTGACTTGCAGAATATCATCGAGTCGTCGGCATAGCGTACAAAGGGAAGCCCTCTGCGTTCTAGTTCTTTGTCCAATTCATTGAGCATGATATTACTCAACAACGGACTTAGCGGTCCTCCTTGGGGAGTTCCTTCCTCACTCGCTTAAAACAATCCTTTGTTCATCAC
>DLKG01000021.1:0-2476 GCA_002490315.1 Prevotella sp. UBA7594
TCTCCCAGTTATGCTTCGTGAAGTGCTGTCGGGGGCGAGGGCGCCCCCTCTCCCAGTTATGCTTCGTGAAGTGTTGTCGGGGGCGAGGGCGCCCCCTCTCCCAGTTATTGTGGTTTTTATAGTTTTTTCTAAATAAGAACTTGAATAAACAAACCTTTTTCCGTAACTTTGCATCATATTATAACTTTAGCAAATAACATTAAAGCACCAACAACAATGAACATAGCACTTATAGGCTACGGCAAGATGGGCAAGATGATAGAATCCATCTGCAAGGAGCGTGGCCACAAGATAGTGAGCATCATCGACATCGACAACCAGCAGGACTTCGATTCTCCGGAGTTCGCCTCCGCTGACGTGGCAATAGAGTTTACGTCGCCCACTGCCGCCTACGGCAACTATCTGCGTGCCTTCAAGGCAGGCGTAAAGGTAGTAAGTGGCTCCACAGGCTGGATGAAGGATCATGAAGCCGACGTGCGCCGCCTCTGCACGGAGGAGGGCCACACGCTCTTCTGGGCTTCCAACTTCTCCATCGGAGTCGCCATCTTCTCCGCCGTCAACCGCTATCTGGCGAAAATCATGAACGGCTTCCCGCAGTATGACGTGCGCATGAGCGAAACCCACCACATCCATAAGCTCGACGCTCCCTCCGGCACCGCCATCACCCTCGCCGAGGAAATCGTCGCCGATCTCGACCGCAAGACGTCATGGGTGAAGGGCGAGCAGCATCTTGCCGACGGCTCAGTGGAAGGCTCCAACAGCTGTGACCCCTCAGAACTTCCCATAGAGAGCATCCGCCGCGACGAGGTGCCGGGCATCCACTCCATCATCTACGACTCCGATGCCGACTCCATCACTATCACCCACGATGCCCATTCACGCAAGGGCTTCGCCCTCGGCGCCGTTCTCGCTGCCGAGTACACTAAGGATCATGAGGGTCTGCTGACGACGAGCGACCTGTTTAAATTCTAAACATTATGGAGAAAAAACAATTCAACCCTAAGGTGCAGTGGGCGAAGTTCGCCGCCGCTACCGTGGCATACTTGCTCTTCCTCCTCTGGGTGAAGAGTTGGTGGGGACTTGTTGTGCTCCCCTTCATATTCGACGTCTACATCACGAAGAAGATACGCTGGCAGTGGTGGCGCGACTCCGAGAACCGTCTCGTGGCTGCCGTCATGCCCTGGGTGGACGCTCTCGTGTTCGCCCTCGTCGCCGTTTACTTCATCAACATCTACTTCTTCCAGAACTACGTCATCCCCTCTTCCTCGCTGGAGAAATCGCTGCTTGTCGGCGACTATCTCTTCGTGTCGAAGGTTAGCTACGGCCCGCGCAAACCGCAGACGCCTCTCACGCTGCCGCTTACGCAGCACACGCTGCCCGTCTTCGACTGCGACTCCTACATCGAGTGGCCGCAGTGGGGCTATGAGCGTGCCAAGGGCTTCGGCAAGGTGAAGCTCAACGACATCGTTGTCTTCAACTATCCTGCCGGCGACTCCCTCTGCACGGCTCCCCAGTTTCAGGCAAGCGACTTCTACGCCACTGCCTATGGCCTCGGCGAGAACGACTGGGCACAGCGCTACGGCGACACCATACCGTATTTCGCCAACAAACAGCAGCAGTATGACTTCTTCGCCTCGCTCTACGCCGCCGGACGCCGCATCATCGACGAGAACCCCAATGTCTACGGCAGCGTGAAGAGCCGTCCCGTCGACCGCCGCGAGAACTACGTGAAGCGCTGTGTGGGTCTGCCCGGACAGACGCTCCAGATAAAGAACCGCATCGTCTATCTCGACGGAAAACCCAACAAGGAGCCCGACAACGTGCAGTATTGCTACAGCGTGAAGCTCCGCACGCAGCTTCCGCTCGACCTCATCGACCAGCTCGGCATCAGCAACGAGGACATCTACTCGCTCAACACCGTCGGCTACCTGCCGCTCACCAACGCTTCCGTGAAGGTGCTGCGCTCGCGCAAGGACATCGTGGAGAGCGTGACGATGGTGGACAACCGCGACGTCTGGAGCACCTATCCGCTCAACGGCAACATGCAGTGGACGCGCGACAACTACGGCCCTATTTGGATTCCGAAGAAAGGCGCAACGCTGAAGTTGACAATGGACAACATCGCCATCTACGAGCGTCCCATCCGTGTCTACGAGGGCAACGACCTCAAGGTGAAGGGTGGCAAGATTTTCATCAATGGAAAGCCCGCCACGCACTACACCTTCAAGATGGACTACTACTGGATGATGGGCGACAACCGCCACAACTCGCTCGACTCTCGCTATTGGGGCTTCGTGCCCGAAGACCACATCGTCGGCAAACCTATCTTCATTTGGTGGAGCCACGACCCCGACCACAGCGGCTTCTCCGGCATCAGATGGAGCCGACTGTTCCGGTTTGTGGATAATATAAAGTAAAGAGCCGAAGTAGAGGGTGCGATAAAACTCTCTGATTCGGATTATCCGTGGCGGAGGTC
>DLKG01000021.1:2551-5656 GCA_002490315.1 Prevotella sp. UBA7594
AAATATCAATATATTAGTATTCATCGCTTGCTGCGGAGGCCGGAGACCTCCGCTACGGACAACCACTATTTGCGAGTTTTGCCCCCTATAGGCTTTCAGGGCTTTCAGCCCTTGTCTGCCGTCATGCATTTTGCCCTGGGCGATGGTCTTTCAGCCCTTGCCTGTCGCCCTCGTATGGCTCGATTGTCTGTCGCCCTCCTTTCCATTCGTCTTTCATTAAAAAAACTACGTATGGCAGTAAATAAATTTTATAAATCGCGATTAAAAGAGCTGTTCGTCTATTGGTGTTCGTTTATGGCTTATTCGTTTATCTTCCACCTTTTAGGTTACGAGCCAGACACGTTCGGCGACGGATGGCAGATGTTTGTCTATTACATCGTGCTCAACATTGTAGCCATACCGACGAGCGGCTTCGTGCTGGCATTGTGGATGAAGCGCAAGAACAAGAAACAGTCGAAACAGAATAACTGAAAAACAATTGATGGTCGACCAATCATTACAAACTTTTCCCCTCTCTGATAGGGGAGGGGATGAGGCTTCCGCTTGCCTCCTCTCATCCTCTTATTTCCCTCCCGTGCAGTGGATGCAAAAGCTCCATCGTTATCGTCGCGTCTTCGTTGAGCGCTATGACAACTTCCAGAAGCAGACCTTCCGCAACCGCTGCCTCATTGCCACCGCCAACGGCGTGCAGGCTCTGACGGTGCCCGTGGAGCGTGGCGACGGTCCCAAGTGTCTGATGCGCGACGTGCGCATCAGCGACCACGGCGAATGGCGCCATCTCCATTGGAACGCTATCGTCTCTGCCTACGGCGAAAGCCCTTTCTTCCTCTATTATGCCGACGATCTCCGCCCCTTCTTCGAGCGCCGTTGGGATTTCCTCTTCGATTTCAACATGGAGATAACCATGAAGCTCTGCGAGCTGCTCGACGTGCGCCCCTCAATCGAGCCTACCGACGACTACGCCTCTGCCGACGTCCTTGGCGCACGGCTCAGCAGCGAGAGTGGCAGCGACGTGCGCGTCGACGACTACCGCGACGTCATACGCCCCAAGCATCCGCTGCCCGACGCCTCCTTCACGCCCCGTCCTTATTATCAAGTACATGCCCTCCGCCAGGGCTTCCAGCCGAATATGTCTGCCCTCGACCTGCTGATGAACGAAGGACCGGAGGGCATATTCTGGCTGTAATCATTAATTCTTCACGTCATGACATATACATTTTCCACCGAGATGGAGGTGCGCGACTATGAGTGCGACATCCAGGGCATCGTCAACAATGCCAACTACCTTCACTACACTGAGCACACCCGCCACCTCTTCCTCACGTCGCTCGGCGTGAGCTTCGCACGTTTTCACGAGCAGGGCCACGACGCCGTTGTGGCGCGTATGAACCTCCAGTACAAGACGCCGCTCCGCTGCGACGATGTCTTCGTCTCCAAACTGGCTGTGGAGAAAAACGGCCTCCGCTATGTCTTCCACCATGCCATCTACCGCAAGTCGGACTCTCGCCTCTGCTTCCTCGCCACTGTCGAGCTTGTATGTCTCGTCAACGGCCGGCTCGCCCAAAGCGACCTCTACGACAAAGCCATGGGCTTCTAACGAAAATCTCGAATAATGAACATAGGAAACATTCAGTTTGGGGAACGTCCGCTGTTCCTCGCCCCGATGGAAGACGTCACGGACATAGGCTTCCGTCATCTCTGCAAGCGCTTCGGCGCGTCAATGGTCTACACGGAGTTCGTGTCAGCTGAGGCTCTCGTGCGCTCCGTCAACGCCACGCTCAAGAAACTCGCCATCAGCGACGAGGAGCGTCCCGTGGGCATACAAATCTATGGGCGCGATGTGGAGTCGATGGTGGAGGCAGCGAAGATAGTGGAGCAGGCTCATCCCGACGTCATCGACATCAATTTCGGATGTCCCGTCAAGAAGGTGGCGGGCAAGGGCGCCGGCGCCGGAATGTTGCAGAACATCCCCCTCTTGCTCGACATCACGCGCGAGGTGGTGAAGGCGGTCAACACGCCCGTCACCGTCAAGACACGCCTCGGCTGGAACTCCGAGCAACTCGTCATCTGCGACCTTGCCGAAGCCCTTCAGGACTGCGGCATACAGGCGCTCACCATTCATGGCCGTACACGCGCTCAGATGTACACCGGTGATGCCGACTGGACGCTCATCGGCGAAGTGAAGCGCAATCCGCGCATACACATCCCCATCATCGGCAATGGCGACATCTGCACGCCCGAGCAGGCGAAGCAGGCGTTCGACCGCTACGGCGTCGATGCCGTGATGGTGGGACGTGCCACGTTCGGTCGCCCGTGGATCTTCAAGGAGATGCGCGATTATCTCGACGGCCGTCCCGCCGACCCGACGCTGACCGTCGATCGCCAGATTGACATCCTCCTCGAGCAGCTACGCATCAACGTGGAGCGCATCGACGAGTATCGCGGCATCCTCCACACGCGCCGTCACATTGCCGCCTCGCCCGTCTTCAAGGGCATCCCCGACTTCCGCCAAACGCGCATCGCCATGCTCCGCGCCACCACCGTCGCTGAGCTTACAACCATAATGGAGCAAGTGCGCCAACGTCTCCGCCAGCAATAGGAGAGGGCGTGTAAGAGCTCCTCTGTAATATCGATTGGTTTTATTGCCGGTTGTTTCTTGTCGGATATTTGCCTTTCTTCTTGCCCAAAATTGCCTTCTGTGCGGAGGGGAAGCCCCTTCGTCGTATTTTTTGCAATTTTGCGCGTGCAAGCGGAAAGCGCTGTGCGCCAACCGCTTGGCGGAGTTTGCACTTCAAGTGTGCAATGACTGACGATACAAAAGTGGCACTTTAGTCTTTCTAAAGTGCCACTTTTGCAATTAAGAACCGCCATTTTATGAGGTGAGAAGAACCGTTTTGGAGGAGAAAAAACGTAGGAAAAGGCAGTTTTCCCCCACTTTCGTCCGTAATAACAATGCCGTTCATGGCAAATCATTCCGTATTTCCTGCAGCCATACATTCTAAAACGTGAAAAACGTTTGTAACACTTTTTTACTCCAATCACAATATTTGCCTGTCGAAGCCCCGCCATAACTGGGAGAGGGGGCGCCATAACTGGGAGAGGGGG
>DLKG01000062.1:0-17022 GCA_002490315.1 Prevotella sp. UBA7594
GCCTTGGCGGAGTTCACGCGGGCGGCGAAGAACTGCATCTGCTTGCCTATCTTCATCGGACTCACGCAGCAGGCGATGCCGTAGTCGTCGCCGAGGTCGGCACGCATGAGGTCGTCGTTCTCATACTGTATGGCGCTCGTGTCGATGCTCACCTTGGCGCAGTACTTCTTCCACGGCTCGGGCAGACGCTCGCTCCAGAGCACAGTGAGGTTGGGCTCGGGCGACGGGCCCATATTATATAAGGTGTGAAGGAAGCGATAGTCGGTCTTCGTCACCATCGAGCGTCCGTCGATGCCCATGCCGCCGATAGAGGCTGTAGCCCATATCGGGTCGCCCGAGAAGAGGTCGTTGTACTCCGGGGTGCGGAGGAAGCGCACGATGCGCAGCTTCATTATCATCTGGTCGATGAGCTCCTGAGCCTCAGCCTCGGTGATGACGCCGCGCTGGAGGTCGCGCTGGATGTAGATGTCGAGGAAGGCGCACACGCGGCCAAGCGACATGGCTGCTCCGTCCTGGTCTTTCACTGCTCCAAGATAGCCGAAGTAGGTCCACTGCACTGCCTCGCGTGCGTTCTCGGCAGGACGCGTCACGTCGAAGCCGTAGGCGGCACACATGCGCTCAAACTGCTTGAGCGCCTTTATCTGCTCTGTCACCTCCTCGCGCTGGCGCACAATCTCCTCGGTGAACTCCTGTATGTCGATGCGCTTAAAGTAGCGCTTCTTCTCCTCGATGAGGTTGGCTGTGCCGTAGAGGGCGATGCGTCGGTAGTCGCCGATGATGCGGCCGCGACCGTAGGCGTCGGGCAGACCGGTGATGATGTGGGCGTGGCGTGCCGCCTTGATGTCGTCGTTGTAGGCAGAGAACACTCCCTCGTTGTGGGTCTTGCGGTATTTGGTGAATATGGTCTTCGTCATAGGGTCGAGCTCGTAGCCATACGACTGCAGGGCTTTCTCCACCATGCGTATGCCACCCTTGGGGAAGATGCCTCGCTTCAGAGGAGCGTCGGTCTGCAGTCCGACTATCACCTCACTGTCGCGGTCGATGTAGCCGGCGCCGTAGGTGTCGATGCTTTGCGGCAGACGTGTCTCTGCGTCGTAGACGCCCTTCTCGCGCTCCACCTCGAACATCTCGGAGAGCACATCCCAGAGATGGCGCGTGCGGTCGGTGGGACCGGCAAGAAACGACTCGTCGCCGTCGTAAGCCTCGTAGTTAGCCTGGATGAAATCACGCACATCGATTTCGTGCTTCCAATTGGAACCCTTGAAATCGTTTTGCAAATTTTGTAGAATCATAAAATTTGTAGAGTTAGATATTTATATATTGTGTGTAATCGTTTACAAAGGTAAACCTTATTTCCTGCTCATACAAGTAATGATATAAAAATAGTTACAAAATCATTACAAATAGGTATAGATTCATAGGTGGAAATGTAAGAAAAACGCCCGAAATGTACAAATTATGCACCTCAAGCCATTGTTTTACTAAAAAAACCCCTTTTGTTACAACTTAATCACTATTGGAAATCGCTTACATATATTAATTTTGCAACCAGAAAAACTTAAACCACAAACTTAAACCAAACAAAAATGAAGAAGGACAAAACCACATCACCGACTCGAAGAGTATTGCTTTCGTCGGTTATTGTTCCGTCATTGTTGGCAGCAAGTCCGCTGACGTCTATGGCAAGTTCGCCAGCTGCCATTCTACAGCAGCAAAACACAAAGGTTGCAGGATCCGTAGTTGACAATGCGGGTGAACCTATTATTGGCGCCTCCATAAAGGTAGTGGGCTCATCAGCAGCATCAGGCACAGTCACAGATATTGATGGTCATTTCACTATGAATGCCGCACCTGGCAGCATGCTTGAGATTACATACGTAGGATTCAAGCCACAGACTGTCAAGGCAACACCTTCCATGAAGATTGTTCTTTTGGAAGACAGCAAGGCCCTCAACGAGGTTGTTGTCGTAGGTTTCGGCACACAGAAGAAGGCTAACCTAACCGGTGCCGTATCGGTTGTGTCAAGCAAGGAGATTGCATCGCGCCCGGTACAGAATGCAGCATCGGCTCTGCAAGGACTTATCCCGGGTCTGCAAATCAGCACCTCGAGCGGTACGCTCGACTCCAACCCGAGCATCAACGTGCGTGGTACTGGCACCATCGGCCAGGGCACAAGCGGCTCTCCTCTCGTACTTATCGACGGAGCCGAGGGCGACATCAACACGCTCAACTCGCAGGACATCGAGAGCGTGTCTGTTCTGAAGGATGCTGCCGCATCTTCTATATATGGTTCGCGTGCGCCGTTTGGCGTGATTCTCATCACCACCAAGAAGGGTAAGCAAGGCAAGGTCAGCATCAACTACAACAACTCGTTCCGCTTCAGCGGCATGATACGTGGCAAGCACATGATGAACTCTGTCGACTTCGCCAGCTGGATGAACGACCTCAGCTCTGCCGACGGCGGCTCACCGCAGTTCAGCACAGCACAGATGGACAAGATCGTGGCCTACCATAATGCCACACCAGTAAGCAATGGCGTTCGCCGGGCTGCCGACGGCACACTGCTCTATGCCATCGACCCCAGCAGCGGCAACTCGCAGTACTGGGCTGACGGATATGCCAACGGTTGCGACGACGTCGACTATTACGACGCCATATTCAAGAAGTCGTCGTTCTCAATGGAGCACAACGCAAGCGTGAGCGGAGCAAGCGACAAGGTGAACTACTACGCCTCGTTCAACTATCTCGACAACAACGGATTCATGAAGCTCAGCGATGACAACTACCACCGCTATAATGCTACTGCCAAGCTCGGCATCAAGCTCACCAACTGGCTTGACATGAACTACAACACGCGCTTCACGCGCACCGATTTTGTGCGTCCTGCCGACCTGAAGGACGCTCTCTACAACGACCTCGCTCGCCAGGGATGGCCTACGCTGCCTCTCTACGACCGCAACGGATATTACTACTCTTCACCGTCGCCAGTGCTCGACCTCGCACAGGGCGGCAAGGACCAGACTCAGCGCAACATCTTCACCAATCAGGTGAACTTCACCATTGAGCCGATAAAGAACTGGAAGACGCATCTCGACTTCACCTACCGCACCGACTACACCGACAACCACTACGACACGGAGACTACCTACAACCACGATGTGAACGGTCAGCCTTACGTGAACACCGCCAATGGTACGTCGAATGCCAACGCCGAGGTGCACGAGAGCAGCAAGCGCCAGAACTACTTCAACTTCCAGGCTTACACCGAATATGACTTCTCGCTTGCCGAGAAGCACAACTTCCACGTGATGGCTGGTTTCCAGGCTGAGCAGCTCAAGCAGCGCTATTTCGAGGCTAACCGTGCTGGCGTGATCGACCCCAACCACCCGGAAATCGACATCACCACCGGACTCGGATATGACGGCAAGGAAGTGACTGCCACCATGAAGGGCAACCGCGACCAGTGGCAGACTGCCGGTTTCTTCGGACGCATCAACTACAACTACGACGACCGCTACCTGCTCGAGGCCAATATACGTCGCGATGGTTCGTCACGTTTCCGCCGCGACCAGATGTGGCGCACATTCCCGTCTGTATCGCTTGGCTGGAACATCGCCAACGAGAAGTTCTTCCAGCCATTGGCAAAGACCGTAAACCAGCTCAAGCTGCGTGCATCATACGGTTCGCTCGGCAACCAGAACACCGATGACTGGTATCGCACATACCAGGTGCTCAACTACACCCCTAACGCTGGCACTTGGCTGCAGAACGGCGCAAAGCCTTCGACGGTGACAGCTCCAGGACTTGTATCGCCTACACTGACATGGGAGAAGATTGAGAGCTACGACATTGGTCTCGACTTCGGATTCTTCAACAATCGACTGACTGGTTCGTTCGACTGGTTCGTACGTAACACAAAGGACATGGTGGGCAACGCGCCTGAACTTCCTGCCATTCTCGGTGCCGATGTGCCTGTGACCAACAACACCGACCTCCGCACAACGGGTTGGGAGTTGCAACTCTCTTGGCGCGACGCATTGAAGAATGGTCTAAACTATGGCATTACATTCAACCTCTCCGACGCACGCACAAAGATCACACGCTATCCAAATAACCCGACTGGCAGTGTCGACACTTACATTGCCGGACGCTACATCAACGAGATTTGGGGTTATGAGACTGTTGGCATCGCCAAGACCAACGACGAGATGAGCGCCCATATCGCAAAGGCCGACCAGTCGGCTCTCGGCAGCAACTGGGCAGCAGGCGACATCATGTATCGCGACCTCAACAACGACGGCTACGTGAACGACGGCTCGCGCACACTTGCCGACCACGGCGACCTCAAGGTGATAGGCAACTCAACGCCTCGCTTCCTTGCCGGTCTCGACCTCACGGCTTCATGGAAAGGCTTCGATGTGCGTGCCTTCTTCCAGGGTGTGCTCAAGCGCGACTTCGCCATCACCAAGGATTGGGGTGGCAGAGAATATCTCTTCGGATGCTCTGGCTCAGGACGCTGGTGGGCATCTGGCATAACAGCCGTGCAGGACTACTTCCGCAACGAGGACTCATGGTCGGTGAAGAACGGCTACCAGAGTGCCAACACCGACTCTTGGCTGCCGCGCCCCGTGGAGAATGGTGGCTCAAAGAACACTCAGGTGCAGAGCCGCTATCTGCTCAACGCCGCTTATGTGCGCATGAAGAATCTTCAGGTGGGCTACACCATCCCGGCTGCAATAACCCGCAACTGGGGCATCAGCAACCTGCGCGTGTTCTTCTCTGCCGAGAACCTCTTCACTATCACAAGCATGCCTGGACAGTTCGACCCAGAACTTATCAGCGACAAGAGTTCTGGCGTGAACGGCTATCCGCTCTCACGCACGTTCTCGTTCGGCATGAACGTCTCTTTCTAATCTAAAGAGTGTAAACAATTTACCATCAACCAATAATAATACAACGATATGAAACTATATAGATTATCATTGATAACCCTCGCAATGGCTGCCACCATGACATCTTGCAGCGACTGGCTTGAGCAGGAACCTCCATCAAAGGTGACACCCGACGGTTTCATCAATCAGGACACTAAGATTCTGGCAGCTGTCGACGGACTCTACACCGATATTCTGCCGTCTCATCATAAACTTGGCAACTCATCAGAGATATGGTGCAGCGGTATCTTCGGCTGGGACAACAACACCGACAACCAGATGGGACGCACGCCAGCCAATAAGTATGGCACTAACCTTTGGCTTGTGTCGAGCACCAACAGCGATTGGAAGTGGACCAACATACGCAACGTCAACTATTGGCTCAGCGAGAGTTTGAAGAGTTATGAGGCAAAGACCGTAAGTGGCAGCGACGCAACCGTACGCCAGTATATCGGCGAACTCTACTTCCTGCGTGCCTTCGCCTACTTCGACCTCATGCAGAAATTCGGCGACCTGCCTATCCTCAAGGAGCCTTTCGAGGCAGATGAGGCAATGCTTGTCGAGGCCGACAAGCGCAGCCCGTGCAACGAGGTGGCACGCTTCATTCTCTCTGATCTCGACGAGGCTCTGAACTATCTCGCAAAGGATGGCTTTGAGAGTCGCCACACACGCATCTCCTACGATGCAGCCATGCTCTTGAAGTCGCGCGTGGCTCTCTACGAGGCTTCTTGGCTCCGCTACTTCGCCGGCACGCCTTTCGTGCCTGGCGACGCACAGTGGCCGGGAGCAAAGAAGAACAGCAGCTTCGCCTATACCACTGGCTCGGTGGAGAAAGAGTCGGAATACTTCTATAAGGTTGCGGCTGAGGCTGCCGAGCAGGTGGCAGACAAGTATCAGGGCGAACTGGTGAAGAACACTGGTGTGGTTCCGCAGAGCGAGTCTGATCCCGCCAATCCTTACATGGAACTATGGGGTTCTACCGACCTCTCGTCGAAGCCCGAAGTGCTTCTGTGGCGTGAGTACAACTCTACTCTCGGTGTTGTCAACAACGTGGAAGTGTCCATTCAGTTCGGCAACTACAACATTGGTGTGACACGTGGCATGGTGGAGACCTACTTGATGAAGGACGGCAAGCCGCGCTATGATTCAGAATACACCTACGACGACAGCAGCATCGCAGCCGTTGCCAAGGATCGCGACCCGCGCCTCTCGGTATTCCTCAAGGTGCCTGGACAGAAGAATGCTTTCCGCAACATGTCGTCTACTGCCGACCACGTTGTCATCAACCAGCCTATGCCCGACATCACCAACGGTAGCGAGGACAAGGGCTATAGCACTGGCTACGCCCTGCGCAAGGGTGGCACTTTCGACCGCACACAGTGTGTGAACGGTGGTGGCAGCACTGCAGCCGTAGTGTTCCGTGCAACTGAAGCCTTGCTCAACTATATGGAGGCTGAGTATGAGCTTACGAAGAATGTCAACTCAGGCAAGATTCTAAGCTATTGGAAGACTGTACGCGAGTGCGCCGGCTTTACTGGCAGCGCCGCCGACCCTATGACCACCATCAACGCCACAGATATGTCGCGTGAGGATGGCGACTGGGGTGCCTACTCGGCAGGAAAGAAACTCACCGATGCCGTGCTCTACAACATTCGTCGTGAGCGCAAGAGTGAGCTTGTGGCTGAGGGACTCCGCTGGATGGACTTGCAGCGCTGGCGCTCGCTCGACCAGTTGATGGCCAACCCGGTACATATCGAGGGCATCAACCTCTGGGGCTCTGACATGCACAACGATCCTGCCTACAGCGGCAAGCTCTTCTACGACGGCGACGGATCAGGCAAATCAGCAACAACTTCCTCACCGCGTCTGAGCAACTATCTGCGCCCGCAGGAGATCAACACTATCAACAACAGCTTCCTCGGCGGACTCACATGGCACATGGCCCACTACCTGGAGCCTCTACCTATACGCCAGTTCCTCCTCACGGCTTCCGACCATGCCACGGTGGAGAACAGTGTGCTCTATCAGAACCCCTACTGGCCTACAGTGGCAGGTCATGCGGCCGAGAAGTAAACGAATCGAAATGTAGCTTTTGATTTAAATTATAATAGCTTTTGAAATGATTATAGTAGAGGATAACTTTAAATAGGTTCTTTAAAGGTATTAGTTTAGGTGAAAATTGAGTGAAGAGGGAATCTGCTCTGCAAAGAGCGGTTCCCTCTTTTTGTGTATCACGGCCGTGGCTAATGCTCATCACGGCCGTGGTGAACGCTCATCACGGGCGTGGCTGACGCTCGTCACGGACGTGACACGACAATATAAGTAGCCATACAGACAAATAAAAAAACGGTGTCTGCTTTAACTTCCCATATCTGCTTTTGTTTTTGACATTTGCCTAAATTCATTTTTTTTGTTAATTTTGCGCCCGATAAGCTACATACTAATTAAGGACAGAAAACTTTATACACCTAAATGAGACCGTTTCTTAGACCGCTACTTCTGCTTTATAGCATATTGGCGCTTGCGTTGTCATCACAGGCGCACATTATCAACTATGGCATAAATGAAGGCATGCCCGACAACACTGCCAATTGCCTTGCACAAGACAATCGCGGATTCATATGGATAGGCACATCCAATGGACTTGTGCGATTTGACGGACTTTTCTTCAGTGTTTTCCGGCACGACAACCTCAATCAATCTACAATCTCCAACAACAACATACACGTGGTGCTCCCGTTGGACCAAGGCATATATGTGGCAAGCGACCGGGGTGTCGACTTCTATGACTTCGCCGACAACCAATTCCATAAATGCACGTCCGCAACACCAGGGCTCGACACTGAACTGTTCACCTCCCTGATAAATGTCGGCGGAAGGATATTTGCCACAAACGAAAATGGCTCGGCCGTAAGCATCAATGCCACACGCATGGAGCGCATTACGAACAAGAAAATATATCTCCTGTCACCCACTGCTGACGGCGTGTTCGCCATGGGCGACGGCATCATGTATTTGTTCACACCCGACATGCGGAAGATTCTCTCGAGCCGCAAGGCTGAGATGAAGTGGCGGCGCGAGACTTCTGCCTATTATAGCCACCGCCTTAAGAGGCTTTTCGTGGGCAGCGGAATAGGCACGCAAAGCTATGCCTACCAGATAGCCAACAAAAGACTGTCGCCTGCGTCCGACCAAGTGCCCTCCGACCTTAGGGCTGTGGCCGACGGAGCGGGCAGCACGGCTTTTGCCACCGACGGACACGGAGTGATGTTGCGCTCTGCCGACGGCGACAGATGGATTACTCAGGACAAGGACGGGATTTGTGGCGATGCTGTCTATTCGCTTCTGCACGACCGCAGCGGAAATCTCTGGATAGGCAGCTACCGCACTGGCATCTCGCTCCTTTCCATCCATAAAGAGATATTCTCGTCTATCAGCGAGAGTTCCCACACTCTGCCTTTCGACCTCGTGACGGCAGTCGCTGCCAGTGGCGACAAGGTATATATAGGTATGGACGGCGGAGGACTCGGCATTTATTCGCCTTCAACGAAGAAACTGTCGGTGCTGACATCCGCGAACAGCGGACTTTGGGGCGACAACATCACGTCGGCAGCCACCGACGGACAGACCGTGTGGATGGCTGTGTTCGACAAGGGACTCGTGGCATACGACATACACAGTGGCAGTTTCACCAACTATCGGCTGCCGCTGAAGAGCAAGAGCGGCGACGTGATATGGTCGGTGTGCTACGACGGCGCCGGCGTGCTGTGGATTGGCGGCCGCGACGTGTTCGTGATGGACACACGCACGGGGAAGATGCGCATTGTGCCTGGACTTGTAGGCTCGCAATGCCATTCGTTCAGCGTAAGGGGCGAATACGTGTGGATGGCAAGCAGCAACGGACTGTATAAGGTCAGCCGCAAGACGCTCAATGTAGTGGAGCATTTCACGATGAACTCCAAGCGTTTCAAGCTCCCTTCCAACAACGTGAAGTATGCCTACGCAGACAGCCACGGACGGGTGTGGGTGTCGATGTGTGATGCCAATCTCTGCTGCATCGACGAGCGGCGTGGCGAGATGAAAGAGTATGGCGAGAGTCAGGGACTCGACAACTACGTGGTGGCGGGCATTGCCGAGTCGCGCTATGGCTACATGGTATTCTCTACGGGCAACGGACTCTACTACTACTTCCCGTCGAGCGACATCTTCATGCGCTGCGACACCGACAACGACATTCCCGTAACCTATAATTATGATGCATTGTGCTGTAATGGCGGACTGATGTACTTCGGCTCCACTCGCGGACTTGTCATGTACATGGATGTCCCCATGAGGCCGCGCACGTTGTTCTCCGACGTCAGCTTCAGTTCGCTCGACGTGACCAATGGCCGCGTGATAAACCTTAGCGGCAACAATCCCCGGGAGGTTGTGCTTGAGAGCGACGAGAATTTCTTCAGCGTTAATTTCTCCGTGCCTGAATACACTGCGCCGCATGCGCTCCGCTTCTCCTACTATCTCAAGGGAATGGAGACGGAGTGGAACGAGATGACCTCGCAGCGCACGGCCAGCTATACCAATGTGCCGCCAGGCAGCTACGAGCTGCTTGTGCGATGCACCAATCTGAAGGGCGACTGGACTCGTGTGTCGACATTGCGCATAAAGGTGCTGCCGCCTTGGTATCTCACGTGGTGGGCCAAACTGTTGTGGACTATTATTGTGCTTGCCATAATCACATTGGCAGTGCGCATCTATCTTTACCAACTCAAGATGCGCCACAAGATGGAGATTGCAGAGGTGGAGAAGGAGAGCCAACGGCAGCTCGACAATGCGAAGATGACATTCTTCACCAATATCACGCATGAGCTGCGCACGCCGGTGTTCCTCATAGCAGCACAGATCGAGGAGCTTATCGACCGCCGCAACTCTGTGGTGAGCGTGCCGTCGTCGTACCTCTACTCCATGCAACGGAGCACACGCAAGCTCAACCAGCTCATAAGCCGCGCCATCGACTTCAGAAAGATGGACGAGGGAAAGCTGCAGCTGAAGCGCGAGCGTGTGGACGTAGTGGACTTTGCCAAGAAAATAGCTGAGGACTATGAGGACTTGTGCGACCAGAAAAACATCGCCTTCACGCTCGACGTGCCCAAGAGAAAGGTGATGGTCGACATCGACCGCGAGAAGGTGGAGATGTGTATCAACAACCTCATCTCGAACGCTTATAAATACACAAAGTCCAACGGACACGTGGCACTTAAAATCACGGAGCGACAGGGCGAGGTGGTGTTCAGCGTGAAGGACGACGGCATAGGCATTGTGCCGGAGGCACGCGAGAACATCTTCGGCAACTTCTACCGCACGGAGCGTGGCAAGGCTTATGGCTCGGGCGACGGCATCGGCTTGTCGTTTGTGAAGACATTGGTGGAGATGCACGGCGGAAGAGTGTGGCTCGAGAGTGAGGTGAACGTGGGCTCGGAGTTCTTCTTCTCCATTCCTACGCCCGGCGCCACAGGCAACACAATAACTGATGCCGCTACCACGACTGACGATGCTACGCCCGCGCTGAATGATGCTGCCATCACGACTGACATTGAGCGAAAGGGTATTTCCGACACTGCGAATGCTCCGGGACTGGAGGGCGCAACATCTTCCGACGAACCGAGGCTGCAGCAAGAGACAAAGACAAAGGCCGCAGTGAAGAGCAATCCGTCTGCCACGCACACGCTGCTACTCATCGACGACGACCGCGACACCATTGAGCTTCTTGAGCGCAATCTTATCGACGACTTCACTGTGCTGAAGGCATACGACGGCGACGAGGGACTAAAGGTGGCTGCGGCTTCGCTGCCCGACCTCATCGTGTGCGACATGATGATGCCGGGACTCGACGGACTGGGATTCCTGCAGACTCTGAAGAACGACAAGAAACTGCAGCATATAAAGGTCATCATCCTCACCGGGCAGACTTCCGAGGAGGAGCGTATTGCTGCCTACGATGCCGGCGCCGACGCTTATCTCACCAAGCCCGTGTCGCTGAAACTCCTGCGGGCCCGCATCAACCGCATGATTGCCGAGAGCGACAACGCCGCGCTTACAACCGAACTGTCGCGCGAGAAGCGGTCGTACACGAAGGAGGAGCAGATTTTTCTGCTGCGCTGCCGCGAGATTATCGACACGAACATGACCAACCCCGACTTCAGCGTCGACTTCCTGGCAGAGAAACTGGCTATGAGCCACTCGTCGCTCTACAAGAAGTTGAAGCAGATGACGGGCATGTCGCTCATCGAGTTTGTCAACGACTACAAGATTTTCAAGGCTGTGCAGATGTTCAAGGAGGGACAGACGTGCGTGGAGCGCGTGGCGGAACAGTGTGGCTTCGGCGACGTGAAGAATTTCCGCAATCTCTTCAAACGCAAGATGCAGATGACTCCCAAGCAGTACGTGCAGAGTCTTTAAAATAAGATTATATTTAAAAGGAGGTGATATTCTGAAACAAATCAGAATATCACCTCCTTTTTTATTATTATAGCAACCGGCAAGGAGGGTATATATGCGTAATTTTGCATTAGAACAATCGCAATTATCATAAATCTATAAAATTTAAATCTAAGATATGAATTTATTCAAACTGACGCTCGCTTTGGGTATCACGGCTATATGCCCACTCAAATCAATGCCGATATTTGCACAGACTCCGCGCACTGCAACGGAGTATATCATTATGCCTTCCTCGCCTGAGCAACATATACAGCATTTCGGCGCAAGCGATGCCTGGAATATGCAGTATATCGGACTGTGGGACGAGAAGCAGCAAAACAAAATAGCCGACTGGCTGTTCTCGACCGACAACGACTCGCAGGGCAAACCGAAGGGTATCGGACTCTCGATATGGCGGTTTAACTTGGGTGCCGGAAGTGCGGAGCAGGGCGAAAAGGCGTGCATCAACGAAGCCACACGCACCGAATGTGTGCTCAACGCTGACGGCACATACAACTGGACTAAGCAAGCGGGACAGAGACATTTCCTCAAACTGGCAAAGCAGCGCGGGGTGCCCTACATTCTTGCTTTCTGCAACTCTGCCCCGGTGTTTTTCACAAAGAACGGTCTGGCTACCAACACCGGACGTGGAGGCACCATCAATCTGCGCGACGATTGCTACGACGATTTCGCCAAGTATATGGCTCGCGCCATTAGCGGCATTGAGGAGCACGACAGTGTGCACATCAACTATATCAGCCCATGCAATGAGCCCGACGGAAACTGGAACTGGATAGGACCGAAGCAGGAAGGCTCGCCTGCCACCAACCGTGAGGTGGCGCACGTGGCACGCGAACTTGGCAAGGCTCTCTCTAAACAGAAACTCAACACCGACATTCTCATCAACGAGTCGAGCGACTACCGCTGTCTGCTCGGCACTCATGATGCTGGCTGGCAACGCGGCAACGAGATTAAGGCTTTCTTCACTAAAGACAGCACACAGACATACGTAGGCAATGTCGCTCATTTGCCTCGGCTCATCGGCGGACACAGCTATTGGACCAACACGCCTGTTGAGTATATGCGCGAATGTCGTATGCAGCTGCGTGAGGCTTGCAAGAAGCAAAACGTAAAGTTCTGGCAGACGGAGATATGCATAATGAGCAACGACAAGGAGATTGGAGGAGGTAGCGGCTACGACTTCTCCATGAAGACTGCTCTGTATGTGGCCCGTGTCATACACCATGACCTTTGCTTTGCCAATGCCGAAAGTTGGAGCTGGTGGCGTGCGGCTGGCGGCGACTACCGCGACGGACTGCTGCGCATCTACAGCAACGACAACTGGAAGACGGGATATGCCGTTGACTCAAAACTGCTATGGGCATTGGGCAATTACAGCCGCTTCGTGCGCCCCGGAGCACAGCGCTTCGACATACGCACGACAGACGGGCTTGGCAATGAAATCAATGAGGGATTCAACGACCCCAAAGGCGTGATGTGCTCTGCCTATCGCAATGCTAACGGAAAATGGGCTATAGTGGCTATCAACTATTCGGAGGACATGAAGCCTGTGAAGTTTGACGTCGAAGGCGAAGGACAGAAATCATGGCTGATGTATCGCACGAGCGACATCTCCGAGGAGTGTCTCGCTCCTGTAGGCACAAGCGACGGCAACACTACGCTCGCACCAAAAAGTATAACGACATTTGTAGAGAAATAAAAATATATGGAACAAGCGAAAAAAATATTGGCCAGCATGATGCTCATGTCAGCATTTGCAACAGGCGGAATGGCAATGACGCCAGGGAATGTCGCCGCACAGCCGGCGGCAAAGAACACGTTCACCACGGGCGACAAGACTTTCCTGCTCGACGGCAAGCCTTTCGTGGTAAAGGCTGCCGAGATTCACTATCCGCGCATCCCGCGACAGTACTGGGAGCACCGCATCAAGATGTGCAAGGCGCTCGGCATGAACACTATCTGCATATACATCTTCTGGAACCTGCATGAGCAGCGCGAGGGTCAGTTCGACTTCAGCGGACAGAACGACGTGGCTGCCTTCTGCCGACTGGCTAAGAAGAACGGCATGTATGTCATCGTGCGCCCGGGACCATACGTGTGTGCCGAATGGGAGATGGGCGGACTGCCTTGGTGGCTGCTCAAGAAGAAGGACATACGCCTGCGCGAGCAAGACCCTTACTTCATGGCGTGTGTAGACCGATTCGAGAAGAAGGTGGCTGAGCAACTGGCTCCGCTCACCATAGCTCATGGCGGCCCTATCATCATGGTGCAGGTGGAGAACGAGTATGGCAGCTACGGCGAGGACAAGCCTTACGTGTCGCAGATTCGCGACACGCTGCGCAAATACTGGGACACGCCAAAGGCGAAGACAACGCTCTTCCAGTGCGACTGGAACTCCAACTTCGAGAAGAACGGACTCGACGACCTCACGTGGACGATGAATTTCGGCACGGGGGCTAACATCGACGACCAGTTCCGCCGTCTGCGCGAGCTGCGCCCAAATGCTCCGCTCATGTGCTCGGAGTTCTGGAGCGGATGGTTCGACAAGTGGGGCGCACGACATGAGACTCGACCTGCTGCCGACATGGTGGCGGGCATCGACGAGATGCTGTCAAAGGGCATTTCGTTCTCGCTCTACATGACCCACGGAGGCACGTCGTTCGGCCACTGGGCTGGTGCCAACTCGCCGGGCTTCGCTCCCGACGTGACTTCCTACGACTACGACGCGCCTATCAACGAGTATGGCGAGCCTACGGAGAAATACTGGCTGCTGCGCAAGACTCTGGAGAAGTATGCCGACAAGAAACTGCCTGCCGTACCGGCTAAGGCTGCCAATATCATTAGTGTACCAAAGATTGCGCTGAAGAATGTAGCTCCTATATATATAGGTGTAGACAGCACGGCTGAAAGCCGCGAGCCGCAGACGTTCGAAGAGATGAACATGGGCTATGGCTCAATGATATACAACACGGAATTGCCGGAGACTGCCGACGGCTCCATGCTGCACATCGACGGACACGACTTCGTGCAGGTATTCGTCAACGGTAAGTATATCGGCAAGATCGACCGCGTGAAGAACGAACGCTCTCTCCCACTCCCTGCCACAAGCAAGGGCGACAAACTCACTCTGCTTGTCGAGGCTATGGGACGCATCAACTTCGGACGGGCTATAAAGGACTTCAAGGGTCTCGTGGGCGACGTGACGCTCACTGCCGATGTCGACGGCGACGAGCTTACGTGGAATCTCAAGGACTGGCGCATGCGACGCATAGCCGACGACTATCAGACTGCCGCACGCGCCATCGCCACTCCACACAACGACATTGCCAGTGCCGACAACACTCCAGCCAACATCGGCTACTATCGCGGCACTTTCCGCCTACAGAAGACTGGCGACACGTTCCTCAACATGTCGACATGGGGCAAGGGACAGGTCTACGTCAACGGTCATGCCCTTGGACGCTTCTGGCGCATCGGACCGCAGCAGACGCTCTATTGTCCGGGATGCTGGCTGAAGAAGGGCGACAACGAGATTGTGGTGCTCGACGTGGTTGGACCGAAAGAACCGACAGTGTGGGGACAGACCAAACCCGAGCTCGACCAGTTGCAGCTTGAGAAATCGGCCAAGCACAACAATATCGGCGACAAGCCCGACCTCAACTCTGCCGCTCCTGTGGCTCAGGGCGAGACGGCTTCGGGCAACGGATGGCAGACTGTAAGATTTGCCGCTCCTGCCAAAGGACGCTATGTTGCCATCGAGTGTGCTTCAACCCACGACGGCAAGCCGGTGGCTGTAGCCGAAATCTATCTGAAAGACAGTGAGGGCAAACGCTTGTCGCGCGACCAGTGGAAGGTGAAGTATGCCGACTCCGAAAATCTGCAAGGCAATCACACCGGCGACAAGGCGTTCGACCTTCAGGAGTCTACTTACTGGCAGACGGAAAGCGACGCTACGGCTCCTCATCTGCTTGTCATCGACCTCGGCGCTGAATACACCGTCACTGCCTTGGACTACCTGCCGCGCATGGAACAAGGTGCTCCGGGCAGCGTGAAGGGCTATAAGATTTATATGTACTAACTGAGGTCCATCCGGAATATGGAGTGATAAAGAAAACAAATTGCAGCAATACGTAGGAGGAGAAGGGTGTGTCAAAAGGTTGATTTGCAGTTTTACCCGTAGCGGAGGTCTCTGGCCTCCGCAGCACCCATTATCCGCAATTAATTATATATCAAGACATTAGTATTATTCGTTTTATGCGGAGGCCAGAGACCTCCGCATAAAACGAATAATCCCAATTTGAGAGTTTTAACCCCCTATTTGCAACATTTGTCATACAAGACTTTATTTTTCATCCATATCTGCCATAATGACAGGGACTTAGCCACTACGCCTGTCAGTAGTTTATAAGGCAAATGACTTTTGGCACACCATTTGTATATTATATAGCGAACGCCATCGGAAAGTATGAAAATATGGACCGACGGGAAGTTCAAGCAACATTATTAATAACGAATAAAAATAAAAAAATATACAATTATGGGAAAGATTATTGGAATCGACTTAGGTACTACAAACTCTTGTGTTGCCGTTTTTGAGGGCAACGAACCTGTAGTTATCGCCAACTCAGAAGGTAAGCGTACAACTCCTTCTATTGTTGGTTTCGTCAAGGACGGCGAGCGTAAGGTGGGCGACCCTGCAAAGCGTCAGGCTATCACCAACCCGAAGAACACCGTATACAGCATCAAGCGTTTCATGGGTGAGACCTACGAGCAGTGTGCAAAAGAGGTTACACGCGTTCCGTTCTCAGTCGTTAACGAGGGTGGCTATCCCCGTGTAGACATCGACGGCCGCAAGTATACTCCGCAGGAGATCTCGGCTATGGTTCTGCAGAAGATGAAGAAGACCGCTGAGGACTATCTCGGCCAGGAGGTTACGGATGCCGTAATCACCGTTCCGGCTTACTTCTCCGACTCACAGCGTCAGGCTACCAAGGAGGCTGGTCAGATTGCAGGCCTCAACGTTCGCCGTATCGTGAACGAGCCTACTGCCGCAGCCCTCGCCTATGGTGTTGACAAGGCCAACAAGGACATGAAGATTGCCGTGTTCGACCTCGGTGGCGGTACATTCGATATTTCAATCCTTGAGTTCGGTGGCGGTGTGTTCGAGGTGCTCTCTACCAATGGTGACACTCACCTGGGTGGTGACGACTTCGACCAGGTAATCATCGACTGGCTCGTGCAGGGCTTCAAGGCCGACGAGGGCATCGATCTCTCTAAGGACCCGATGGCTATGCAGCGCTTGAAGGAGGCTGCCGAGAAGGCCAAGATTGAGCTTTCAAGCACAACATCAACAGAAATCAACCTTCCGTATATCTCTGCTGAGGGCGGTGTTCCAAAGCACTTGGTTAAGACTCTGACTCGTTCACAGTTCGAGCAGTTGGCCCACAACCTCATCCAGGCTTGTCTCGTTCCTTGCCAGAACGCAATGCGCGACGCAAAGCTCCAGACCAGCGATATCGACGAGGTAATCCTCGTAGGTGGTTCAAGCCGTATACCAGCCGTTCAGACTCTCGTGAAGAACTACTTCGGCAAGGAG
>DLKG01000062.1:17148-24631 GCA_002490315.1 Prevotella sp. UBA7594
GCGGTGTAGGCGACATCGTATTGCTCGACGTTACTCCTCTTACTCTCGGTATCGAGACAATGGGTGGTGTGATGACAAAGCTTATCGACGCCAACACAACCATCCCGGCACGCAAGAGCGAGACATTCTCTACAGCCGTTGACAACCAGACAGCCGTGACCATCCACGTGCTTCAGGGTGAGCGTCCAATGGCTGCACAGAACAAGAGCATCGGTCAGTTCAACCTTGAGGGTATTGCCCCGGCTCGCCGTGGTGTTCCTCAGATTGAGGTTACGTTTGATATCGATGCCAACGGTATCCTCAACGTAAGCGCCAAGGATAAGGCTACAGGCAAGGAGCAGGCCATCCGCATCGAGGCTTCTTCTGGTCTCTCTAAGGAGGAGATCGACCGCATGAAGGCCGAGGCTGAGCAGAACGCTGCTGCCGACAAGGCTGAGCGCGAGAAGGTGGACAAGATGAACCAGGCTGACTCTATGATCTTCACCACCGAGAACTTCCTCAAGGACAACGGCGACAAGATTCCTGCCGACAAGAAGCCGGGCATCGAGCAGGCTCTCCAGCAGCTTAAGGACGCCCACAAGGCAGGCGACACCGCAGCTATCGACTCTGCCATCGCCAACCTCAACCAGGTGATGCAGGCAGCCTCAGCACAGATGTACCAGGGTGGCGCACAGCCGGGCGCAGGTGCTCAGGCTAACGCAGGTGCAGGCGCACAGGCCGACAACAACGGTGCAAAGCAGGATGACAACATCCAGGATGCTGACTTCGAGGAGGTTAAGTAGTGCCGAGAAGAAAACACATAATAAACAATAAGCAAAAGCGTGCAGCTCTGGTGAGTTGCACGCTTTTTGCGTTTATAGGGGTCTTGGTTCTTATGCCTTTATTATGCGCTTGTTTATCGCTTATTTGCAGCACATTTGCAACACAACAAAAAAGTAGATAATGTGGGACTTGTTCCTACCAATACATACTAATGCATACTAAAAAGTAGATAACATGCATAGCATCTACTCCGTTGCAACAAATTGTCGAAACAAAAGCGGCAAGCCTTATATCTGACGCTATCAGCACCGCCTTGCAGTCTCGCCTTTATGATGACGAGAAGTATGTGGACAAGCTCGTCTCTGTTTTCACAGAACTTGCCAATATGTATAACACAGTCACAGCCAACTGCAACAAAAATGCAGAGACTCTTAATCGCAATATCCAACTTACGGAAAAGCGATATGCAGCAATGTTGGAACTTATGCAAGCAAAGAAATCCAAGACAATAGAGCAACCACCCATACCGCAAACCATGAAAGCCTTGCCCCGATTTATATTCATGACATATCCCTGGTATTGGATAAAGAGAATGTATCGAAGTAAGCACTTTCACACATTTCTCATAATCTGCATGGCTTGCCTCCTTGCTGTGTCTGTGTTCCTGACAATATTCTTGGCGTATGATAATGCGCAGTTGAGAAGATATTGATTGCCACATATATGCGCTAAAAGATAATAATACAGCAATGCTGGAAAATGAAGCCACCTGACTTAAGGGACGCACTAAAAGTCAGGTGATTAAAGATGTTCCCATTCACTTCACCAATAGGCTATACTTTGTATCTTAGTCACTATATTCTGTGGCTCTTCTGGTCCTTCTTTACTCTTGGCTTTTGCGGTGTCATTGCTGTGATGATAGCGCAATACCATAGAAAATGAAACCGCCAGACTTAAGGCAGAAGGCTTAAAGTCAGGCGGTTTTATCTGTTAGGAAGAAAAATCTCGAACCAGACTTATTTTTGACAACAATGTATTTAATCCGACCATTTGTGAACTTTTGCCATTAAAATAACGAGCAAAACTTTCCTTGTCAAATTTTGAGACTTTCACTTTCAATCTCATATTATTCAATCCCATACTTTCCATAGGGGTTTCATACAGTTCGCTTAGATTTTCAAATCCACATCTTATAGCCAACATATCTGCAACAGCATTATTAAAAAGATAAGTTGGGGAGTTCCTCTTTGCATTGAAGAATTCGTCATTGTAATTCTCTTCAAAATGCTTTATTACTTCATCGTGTGAAAGTCGCATTTTGGAATATTCCTCAAAGAAGTTGGGTTCAAACATCTTTATGTACACAATGAATGCAACAGATGTAGGGGCAACATATAACCCTTTGCAATTAGCTAAAGCAAGTCTTGCATATAGAATGTATTGTTCTAGCTGTCTAATACTCATTTGCTTCCCTTTATACAACAAAGAGAACAAGTCTGGCAAGTCTTTGTAGCAACTTTTATAGTTTTCGTTAACCTTAGGCATCTTGTCATAAGCAAACCTTGACATTATTGCTTGGATAATATCCGTGGAATCCTCATTTGGCAAATCATACTGTATCTTGAAGAAACGCCTTAGATAGTCTTTGGCATCAATCTGTTCAGACCCATAGAACCCTCGTATTGAGTGACAAAGTTGAACTTCATCAATAGCTACGACAAACACGATACCCTTTACCTCAAAGATGTGTTTTATGCGTTCCAATGTCTTTACAGCAAAACAAGGATTACATCTATCCAGCTCATCTATGACAAAAACTAATGGTTTGCCGTTACAAGTTTCTTCTACATATTCAGCAAGAGACAGCTTGAAGTCTTTGAGGATAGCTTTTTGCCTACAATATTCATCTATTCGGGTGTTTATGATGTCAACAGCTTTGTCCGCTCCATCTTTGATAATATCTTGTAGCTCTATTCCTGCGATTTTACCTGCAATAGACGGAAGCGTTGCAAGTACTACTTTGCCAATGTTAGAGGCTACCGCCTTCCATTTTTTATGGTCTTTTCCTGCGATATTCTTGAACTCGGCAATTAGAGCAATTAAAGGGTCTTCGGCATCTTCATTTTCCCAAGAATTAAAATGGATTACTTTATACCCCAAATTCTCCATATATTTTTCCCACATGGCGAGAAATGTAGTTTTTCCCGTACCCCACTTGCCATTAAGGCTAATAACGCATTCTTCTCCAAAAGTTTCAACTATACTTCTGAAGACTAATGCGCATCTACCTCTATTCAACAAATCGCCAGCAAAAGGTGCTTTTAACTCTGGTTCTATTATAGGCAAACTACTTTTCATCATTATCTCTATTATTCTTCTTTGTAGTTTCTTGCTGCTTCCTGACAACTGTTGTAGTCAAGGAACACTCTATCTTCTGCAATCAAAACGGGATAGATATTCCCTACAATCTGTTTTACATCACAAGGGAGCAACTGATATTTATATTGTAAAAGGTAAAGCCCTTCAAGTTCTTTGTCTGCATTTTCCTGAAGGTAAGACTGCGACAAGGTGTAGTCGTGTTTATATACTCCTCCATTTGTCAAAGCTATATCTACTATTGTATACTTCTTGATTTCTATGCCTGGCATATAACCAACAGGCTTGTCATCCATAGTTTGCAACCATACATAAACAGTATCACCAATCTCGTATTTTGGATATACAAGATGTTCTTTGAGGAAGTCTATCCTCTGTTTAGCAGTTTGCCCGAATGCAGAAATGCCTACTAAAGCGCAAATGATAATGAATAGTACATGGCTCATCTTATTCATTTTCTATATTTTATCAATTCTTTGCCAGCCATATATATTGGCTGGCCGTCTATGTATGTTGCATCATTAGACCTTGCCGAAGCAATAATTGCCGCCACGTCAAATTCTCCAAGTGTTATCTCCTCATCGAAAAAATAGCATAGATAGCGGTCGTGGTGTGGGGCTGTATAGCCAGTGGCTATCATCTTTTCCTTGGTCATCTCACCGATGTTCTTTACACGGAATGCCCAGCGCACGCCCTTGTTTTCCTTACCAAATTCATAAAGCAACACGAACTTGGCATGCTTCACTTGGTCGCGACTCTTTACAACGCCACCTCTGACATTTTTTCCGATACGAACATTGTAAGCATCGTCTCGTTTAGAACCTTGTCTGCCAAATATCCAGTTGAGTTGCTCATATCCATTGAAACAACCTATCAGAATGTCGGTGTTAGCATAGTTCTCCAGATAATGCATCGTGAGGAATTTGTGCTCCACTTTCACATGCTGCTTTGGTTCTACGATAGGCATTTCGCTTTCAGGGAGTGTCCGTGGATCTATTCCCAAGTCACACTTTGCCACATAAAATGCTTGTTCAAGATTAAACTTCGTGCGTTCGTTCTCGTCTGCCACTCGTTTCATAGCTTCTTCAGCTTCGGCAACACTCAATTTTAGAACGTTCTGGCAATATTCCTTTTCTTTCTCAGGTTTGCGCAGTGCTAAGGAGTAATATGCCTGACTATAACCTCGTTTATCCTCCCTGTCCTCAAAAGGATGGAACAGTTTGCCCAATACTGTTTGGAAATTCTCCTTGACAAAGACGTTGGAATCGACATCGGCATGAGCAGTAATGGCATAGAAATCGAAGTTGTCTTTCAGCATCTGTTGTATCTGCTTTCTGAACAACTTCCGTACCTTGTCACGCCATGCTGATTTTCTCGATGCATTATTGCGTCCATAGAGTGCTACCACAAAAAGAAAGTTCACATCGTAGTGTGCTAATAGGAATGTATCACGGTCGAACAGACGATTCTCAAACTGTCGGCTGAGATAGTATTGTTGCCGACGTTGTCCCTCGGGCTTGTCTTCATCAATGAGTTGAATATCATCGCTTTGCTCCAACGTATTTTGGTTGGCAGAGATGAAGAAGTTTGGAATAATGTTGTAACCTTCTGTCACATCGTCACGTAGCTTGATGTGTCCCAACTGTTCCTCCGTCGTGCCGTTGCTGAAGAGATTTATGTTCCACTGTATCACGTTTCGAGCGTAGGTAAACTGTTTGTATATGCTTTCCTTGCCAAGGGAATTACCACGCTTGTAATACTTTGAGTCGCCAATATAGTAGATGGCATCATCGGTGTCATTGTTGGTCAACTCTTGATATTGATACATGTGGTCAACTCGCTTGCCATCTGGCTGGTCTTTCAATTCCTGCGGTAAGTTTTTGTCACCTATCAATTCATCAATGATAGCTTCGAATACGACATGGAAACTCTTCACCAACAAGTACTCTCGCTGGTCAACATTCAATGCTATGTTGTCTGGACGGTCGAAGAATGCATAGCACAACTCCCAAAGTTCTTTGGCTTTGTCGGAGAAATATTTGTACTTGATTTGCTTCAACCGTCTCTTTCCATATCCTCCAAGGTATCGCTTGAATTGTTTTTCTCCCAATAGGTCAAAATTGACATTCAGCTTCACGGGGAAACCATAGGTGTCGTGGATGTGCTGCAAGATGCTGAAATAGATTACAAGCAACTCCTCGTCAAAGTTGATGGTACGCTTCTTATTCACAGGGTTCAGATAACTTACCTCTTGAAGGAGTGAGCCATTTACTTGTTGAACGATGGCTGGGCTTTTAGATATGGTGCGTGTCCAATTGATTTTGTTATAGCCACTATGCAGATTCTTTACGATAAACATCACATAGCTCTCGTTGTCCTTGTTCCATTTCAGCAGGCAAGAAGGACATCCAGAAAAGTGTTGCCCTTACGCTTCTTGTGCGTCTTTCCCATCATGGGCGCTTGCTTGTGCTGCACGATGCTTGGCGTTGTCTTCTTGCCACCCATGCGGTCGTACTCGTGGTCTTTGAATACGCAGATGGCTCTGTAAATCCATACGCTCAAATTATAGATGAACGTCTGTTCCTGCAGAGTCAGTTCGTTGCAATCATCCGCATTAACCAAGTTTTTGGGGTCGATATGTCCAAACACTTTCTCGTCGCCATACTCTCCTTCAAGCAACACCTTAGGCAGAATGAACACGCAGTCGTTCACATCTGGGTCTGGATTGAAATAGTAGCCCACATAACTCAGACTCACCTTTCCATCCACATCTTGAAGCACACCAAGCCCTTTGAGGACGTTTGCCACGTCTTCATAATTGTATTGGTATTCTTCTATCAGTATGCGCATAACTTAGCCTTTTGATCCTGTTACTTCCCAACCTTGCTGCTTCGCAAAGTCTATGATGAAACTAATATTGTATTTATTCCACCATGAGAGAACTTTGTACTTCACACCATCGCTTGAGGTTATTTCTTTATTTACAAAGCAGTTCAGGTAACTATTCGTTACTTCCTCTGTTCGTGCTAAAATTCCGTGGTACTGATATTTATTCTCAACTTTATCCCCGAAGTCCAAGGCTTTTTGTAAATCTGCAAATGTTTCGTCAGCGTGTTCATTGATGTATTTCTCCACAATCTTTACGCCAAGATCTTTCTTGGAGAGACGATCATTTCCATCAAAGGAATACTTGGTATAGTCTATCTTGTTAACGGGGTCATCAAACTCTTCTTGTGGAGGCACGTCATCGCCCTCTTTCGTCAAAACGTCTTCGCCCACAATCTTCACGAGGAACTTGCGAACGTTCTCTACGTTCACAGTGTTGTCGTCGTTATAGAACGCCTCGAAAGTGGCAGTTTTGCTTTTGTCGTCACTTACGTTGAAGTCGTCGGTGTTTCCGTCCTTGAAAACATCGTTCCAAAGGTAGAACAGCACTTTGCTTACAAAACGCTCCACGCCAATAGGCTCGTCTTCGTTCTGTGGCTTGCAGAAGAAGTAGCCGAGTTTCTTGTCGTCGCTGCTTGTCTCCTCTGCTATCTTCTCGTTAACAGCTTGAACGAATATCCACCAGTCACAGACATCGTCTCCGCACTTTATTTTGTAGTTTTTCTTTGCATCAGCAATCTTTACATAGTGCCAATCCCAGCGACGCTTGAAAGCAGAGTCTATCGGGAACAGACTTTGGTCGCTGGTATTCATAGTTGCCCAAATATAGAAGTTGCTGGGCAGCAAGAGAATCTTTCCGCTCATTATATCTTCCGCCAAGTTGCCAACATAGTCTTTTACCACACCTTGCAGGTTCAGTTCTTTTGTTAACATGTAGTCTTTTTCAGCCTTAAACGCCTCGGCTATTTCCCTCTGCAAGTCAGCATCTGTCTCAATGGGATATGAGGAGAATCCGTTGTCTTGACGGTCAAGAAGTTGGAACAAGTCACCGAATATCTGCGCACAGTTGCCTCGGTTGATTTCCTCTATCACAAGAAACTGTGGAGCAACCCCACTTTCGTCACTCTCGGCATATTTCTTCCAAGCGGAAAGATATGCTTTCAGGAAGGCTTGCTTTACAAACTTGTAAGTGATACGTTTTTCCTTGTATGTCCCATTGTTTGTATCGAACTTTATACCTTCGGCAACAGCCACAGGCACGATCCGAACATCCACCTCTTCCATCATTGGCTTATATGCACCGACGAATGTTGAGTAGTCGCTATCGGGATGGAACGTTGTGCGGATAGCTCCATACTTTTTCGTGATTTTATCAATCTCATACGACTTACCAGTGCCTGGCGCACCATAGTAGATTTGCTGAAGGGGAAGATTAATAGCTGAAGTTTCCCACCCCTCT
>DLKG01000040.1:0-2065 GCA_002490315.1 Prevotella sp. UBA7594
TTAAGATTTAATAGATTGTGAATAATGGTGTTGCGGAGGCCGGAGACCTCCGCTACGGATAATCCCAATTTGCGAGTTTTGACACACCCTCAATGAAATACATAGCAATCCAACGCCCTGAAAGGGCAAAAGCATTGGTTATGAGAGGCTTTTGCCCTTTCTTGCTAAGGCAAGCAGCAGAGCCGAGCGCAGCCAATTAAGTTAAATCCGAAACTTCAGAAAAAATAATAGTGGATGTTGGATGCTGCGGAGGCAGGAGACCTCCGCTACGGATAAGGTTGTAATTCCGTATTTTTATTACTTAGATAAAGAAATTCTTTTTATGAACCAGCCGAATATTCAATCTCCCGTCGCTTCGCCCAAGCTACTCGTTGTCATTCCCTGCTACAACGAGGAGGACGTGTTGCCGTGGTCGATGGGGAAACTGCAGGTGATGCTCACGCGCCTCAAGGAGGAGACGGGCGTCGCCGGGCGGCTGCTGCTCGTCGACGACGGCAGTCGCGACAGAACGTGGCAACTGATAGAGGGCTTTACCCGTGAGCACTCCAATGTGTGCGGACTGAAACTCTCCCATAATGTGGGCCATCAGAACGCCCTTTGGGCAGGCATGGAGGAGGGCGTCGACCACTGTGACGCTCTTGTCTCCATTGATGCTGACCTTCAAGACGACGAGAACGCCATCATTGACATGGCACGGCAGTTTCTTGAGGGTAAGGACATCGTCTACGGCGTGCGCAAAGAGCGCACAACCGACACGTGGTTTAAGCGTTTCACGGCACAGACCTTCTACCGCATCATGCAGACTGCCGACCGCGACATCGTCTACAACCATGCCGACTTCCGCCTCATGAGCCATCGTGCCGTCAAGGCACTGATGGAGTTTCCGGAGCGCAACATGTTTCTGCGTGGCATGGTGAGGCGGCTCGGTTTCGTTGAGGGCTTCGTCTATTACAACCGCACGGCACGCACGGCGGGCGAGTCGAAATATCCGCTGAGCAAGATGTTGGCGTTCTCCGTCGACGGCATAACGTCGTTCTCTACGGCGCCGCTGAAGTTCATCACGTTCGCCGGACTCACGATGACGTTCATATCGTTGCTCATAATAATCTATGGACTCTATGAACACTTTGCCGGCAAGACCATAGAAGGTTGGACATCACTCATGGTGTCGCTGTGGTTCATCGGGGGCGTCGTGACGACGGGTGTCGGCATAACGGGCACATATATAGGAAAGATATACACCGAGGTGAAGCGCCGTCCGCGCTACTTCGTCGACCGTGTGGCGGGGGAGATGTAAGCGCGACGGCAAGAATTTGGCTACAGTATCTTGCAGAGCCTGCGCATCCCCTCGCTTGCACCACACTCGAAGTGCGTGAAATTCTCCCTGCCTACGCCAAGCGACGGCTCGGGGTCGATGAGATAGACGGGCACGGAGGGATGCACATAGTGGATGAGACCTGCTGCAGGGTATACGTTGAGCGATGTTCCGATAATGACGAAGATGTCGGCTTGCTCCGCCACCTCTGCCGCTACCGATATCATCGGCACCGATTCGCCGAAGAAAACGATGAACGGGCGCTCCAGCGATCCGTCGCCAGCGAGCGTGCCGGGCTTCACTTCGCAGTTGTCTTTCGTAAGCTCGCGCTGATAGCGCGGGTCGTCGGGATTGCGTGAGGAGCACACCTTGGTGAGCTCGCCGTGCAAATGTATGACGTCGGTGGAGCCAGCCTTCTCGTGCAGGTTGTCAACGTTCTGCGTGATGACTGTCACCTTGTATTTCTTCTCCATCTCGTGTATGAGCCGGTGGCCTTCGTTGGGCTGCGCGGCATAGAGCTTCTTGCGCAGCATATTATAGAAATTGGTCACGAGTGTCGGGTCCTTCAGCCAACCCTCGTGCGATGCTACCTGGTCGACGGGGTAGTTCTCCCACAGTCCGTCGTTGCCGCGGAATGTCTTGAAGCCCGACTCCACGGACATTCCTGCACCTGTAAGAAAAACAATATGCTTCATGAGTTTTGAGTTTTGAATTTTGAGTTTTGAATTGTTCTCGGCTGCGCCTGCGATT
>DLKG01000040.1:2211-3555 GCA_002490315.1 Prevotella sp. UBA7594
AGTTTTGAGTTTTGAATTTTGTAGAAAACCAATTCAAAATTGGTTAATTCAAAATTGCGGTAGAATACTGCAACCAACTCAAAATTCAAAACTCAAAATTCAAAATTCTATTTCAGTTTCCACGTAGCTCCGTCCTTGGTATCCTTCACCTCGAATCCGAGTGCAGCGAGTTCGTCGCGTATGCGGTCGCTGGTTGCCCAGTCCTTGGCAGCCTTTGCCTTTGAGCGCAGGTCGAGCACCATGTCGACAACCTTGCCGAACGCCTCCTCACGGTGGGATGAAGAGCCGGCGTTGTCGGGGCGCAGACCGAGCAGGTCGAAGGCGAAGAGATGCATCGTCTCCGTGAGTTCCTTGAGGTCGTCGGAAGAGATAGTCGCCTTGTGGTCAACGAGCTTGTTAACCACGGAGCAAGCCTCGAAGAGATGGGCAATGACGAGCGGCGTAGCGAAGTCGTCGTTCATGGCGTCGTAGCACTTCTGACGCAGCTCGCTGACGAGCTTGTGGGTCTCGGCGTCGCTCTCAGCAGATGCAGCGATGCGGTCGAGGTCGGCGATGCCGTTCATCAGTTTCTCAAGTCCTTTCTGCGATGCTTGGAGCGCCTCGTTGGAGAAGTCAACCGTTCCGCGGTAGTGGGCAGAGAGGATGAAGAAGCGAATAGTCATAGGCGAGTAGGGCTGCTCAAGATTCTTGTTGTTGCCGGTAAAGAACTCCTCGAGCGTGATGAAGTTGCCGAGCGACTTGCCCATCTTCTGTCCGTTGATGGTAATCATGTTGTTGTGCATCCAGTAGTGCACCATCTGGTCGCCCTGCGATGCCACTGCCTGTGCAATCTCGCACTCGTGGTGGGGGAAGACGAGATCCATGCCTCCGCCGTGTATGTCGAAGTGTGAGCCGAGGTATTTGCGTCCCATGGCAGTGCACTCGCAGTGCCATCCCGGGAAGCCGTCGCTCCAGGGGCTCGGCCAGCGCATGATGTGCTCCGGCGACGCCTTCTTCCAGAGGGCGAAGTCGGCCTGGTTGCGCTTCTCGCCCACGCCGTCGAGCGCGCGCGATGCGTCCTTCACGTCGTCGAGATTGCGTCCGGAGAGAATGCCGTAGTGGTATTTCTCGTTGTATTTCTTCACGTCGAAGTACACGGAGCCGTTGCTCTCGTAGGCAAAGCCGTTGTCGAGAATTTGCTGCACAAGCTGTTCCTGCTCGATAATGTGTCCCGTGGCGTGAGGCTCGATGCTTGGCGGCAGCACGTTCAGGGCTTCCATGGCAGCATGGTAGCGGTTGGTGTAGTACTGTGCTATCTCCATCGGCTCGAGCTGTTCCAGGCGTGCCTTCTTCTCTATCTTGTCG
>DLKG01000040.1:3605-17165 GCA_002490315.1 Prevotella sp. UBA7594
GTCGTCGCCCTCATCGGCATCGTGCTCCAAGTGGCCCACATCGGTGATGTTGCGCACGTAGCGCACCTTGTAGCCGAGGTGCTTAAGGTAGCGGAAGAGAATGTCGAAGGTGATGGCTGGGCGCGCGTGTCCCAGGTGCGGGTCGCCGTAGACGGTGGGTCCGCAGACGTACATGCCTACGTTGGGGGCGTGCAGCGGTTTGAAGACTTCCTTTCTACGCGACAGCGTATTGTAAATCCATAGTACTTGTTCCATTGTCGTATCGTTTTTTTTATTGATTGATCGTCGTTTGCGTTTGTTTGCTATTGGGGGGTGGGGGTGAGAGAAGATTGTTCCTTTGGGTAGGTCGGGGGCGAGAGAAGATTGCTCCTTTGGGTAGGTCGGGGGCGATGGCGCCCCCTCTCCAAGTTATGTTATGCAAATTTAGTAAATATAATTGATTCAAGTTTCTGAATTTGGAAAAAAACGACATCATCGTCTCACTTCACACGCCTGAAACGGTAGAAACTGACGTTGTCCTTCACCTCCGAGATGCGCCCCTTCGACGTGCTCACAAGCGTGAAGCGATAGTCTGTGTGGCGGCGCTGGAAGTCGGGGAAGTCACCCTCAGGGATTATGAGCACGCCGTGCTCAGGCGTTGCGGCAGTGTCGCGCAAGCCAGCCGCGCCCTGCGAGCCGTTCTCGAACTGCCCAATGGTGTCGCCAAGGTAGAAGTCGGCACCGAAGAAGTGCATCATCGGCGCGTTGATGTAAGAGTAGAGCGGTTCGCTGGGGAACGTGTGGGCAATGTAGGCAGCCATGGGGCGCAGCGACTTCGTGTTGAGCACGAGCGGCTGGTAGACCCCGTCGAGGGCGATGAAAAGCAGCACGACGGGCGACAGCAGATAATAGTACATCCGGCGACTGTAGTTTTGCCAGCTCTTCGCCAGCGTCATGCGCAGCACGTCAATGGCGTTGACAGCAGGCAGGGCGACGAGGAGCAATGTCCATACATTAAGAGGAGTGAAGCGCAGGGCGTGGAGCATGGCAATGTTCTCGGCGGCATGCTTGCCGTGGAAAATGCTGTCGGGCACAGCCCCGAGGCGCACTGCCACGAAGACAGCGGTAAGCACCACCGACAACACAGCCATCATCACCGTGAAAACACGCAAAGGGGCGCGACGGCGCGTGCGCCACAACCAGTCCACGTACTCCGCTATCAGCACCGCCATGAACGGATAGCACGGCAGCAGATAGACGCTGCGCTTGCTCGACGGCAGACAATAGAAGAAGAGCACGAGCAGGAAGCTCAGCCACGTAAACAGCTCCACCGGTTTCATCGTCGCCAGCCATTTCATGAAGCGGCTGGCTCTGTCCTTCAATGACAGTTTGCCGCCAGCCGATTGTTCGGCAGCCGCTGTCAGCCGTTTCTTTCGGAGCGAGAAGAGCGAGAAGATTGTCAGCAGTGTCCACGGCGCCCAGCCCACGATGAGCGTGAAGAAATTGTAGCCAAAGCCGTGCTCATGCGACTCGTAGGTCATGGAGCCCGTCATGCGCCCGATGTTCTCCTCATACACGAGGTCGAGGAAATGCTGTCCGCCCTCGTGCCATGCCGCCACGTACCACACGGCAGGCAGCAGCAGCGAGAGCACGCCGAGCAGCGCCATGCGCCATATTGTGCGCCACAGTTTCCCGCCTCTCAGCAGCATGAACACACCCATGACGAAGCACGGCACGACAGCCCCCACGGGACCTTTCGTCAGCACGGCGCCGCTCATGCACAGCACGGCGCAGACGGGCAAACCCTTCGCCCCGCGCTCCCACCAGCGGTAGAGCAGCAGCAACGCGCCGACGGTGAACGCCGTCAGCAGCATGTCGACGCGGCAGTTGGTGCCAGCGCGGTGCACCTCAAACGACGTCAGCGTCAGCACCGCCGCCACCAGCGCCACTGTTGCCGACTTCCTTCGCTTGAAAAACGCGAAGCACCCCGTCGTCATCGCCACCAGCGCCAGCGCCGACGGCAGGCGCGACGTGTACTCGCTGACGCTGCCCGAGAGAAGCGACAGCAGGGCGATGCAGAAATGGAAGAACGGCGGCTTGTAGGGAATGTCGCCGCCGTTGTTGACAGGCAGTATCCAGTTGCCCTCCTTGAGCATCGACAGGGCGACTACAGCCTCCCTCGGCTCGCCCTTCGTGTTGAAGTCGGCAAGCCCGAGGAAGGGAAGAAGCATGAGCACAGCCACCGTGACGACGGCGACGAGTGCCGGGTTTTTCTTTATGAAGTCCATATATTAAAAGATGTATTGTTTGTTTCGGAAAAAATCGGCATTAGCCACGTGCAAAGTTACACATAAATCCTCGGTGAACTTTGAAGAATGGTTAAAATGTCATGCGGATGGTGATAATAATGGAATAAATTGCTACTTTTGCGTCTCAAATAAAGCTATAAGAATAAAACACTAAAAAAATTAAGGTAATTATGAAAACCATCAAGACTCTTTTCACAGCAATTCTTCTCTGCTTCTGTCTCACCAACACCAACGCGCAGAGCCTCGGCTCTCTCATCTCCAACATAGGCAAGGCGGTGGTTGGCGACAAGGCGACAACAGCCTCTACGCTCAAGGGCACATGGAAATACGCCGGTCCGGCATGTGAGTTTGAGAGCAGCAACCTCCTCGCCAAGGCAGGCGGTTCGGCAGTGTCCACTAAGGTAGAGTCGAAGCTCTCGCCGGTAATGTCAAAGTTGGGTATGCAGGGTATCGTCTACACCTTCGACGGCAACGGCAACTACACTTCCAAGATAAAGACCCGCGTCACCAAGGGCACCTACACCTTCGACTCCAAGAAGAAGACCATCACCTTCAAGCCCGCCCTCGGCAAATCCTACACGGCTTACGTCTCCGTACAGGGATCCTCAATGAGCCTTGTCTTCAGCGCCGACAAAGTGATGACCACACTCAAGGCTATCACCAACTCCGCCGCCAGCGTCAACACCACCGCTTCCACCATCAACTCTCTCATGAAGAACTACAGTGGAATGCGCGTGGGCATCAAGCTCAAGAAGTAAAAAGACAAATATGCCCGACCAATACGACCAGCTCCGCCAACGCTATCTGCGCTATCTCAAGCTGGAACGCAACTACTCGGCGAACACCATAGAGGCATACGCCCACGACATAGACTATCTCATCGGCTTTCTGCGCGGCGAGAGTCTCGCCGTGGGCGACGTGCGTTTGGAGCATCTGGAGCAGTTTGCCACGCTCATCCATGAGTTTGGCGTAGCGGCAAGCAGTCAGGCACGCATCCTTTGCGGCGTGCGCTCCTTCTTCCGCTTCCTCGTTGTCGACGGCGTGCTCGCCGACGACCCGTCAGAACTCCTTGAGTCGCCCTCTATCGGCGAGCACCTTCCCGAAGTGCTCTCCACGGAGGAAGTCGACCGCATGGAGGCGGCGATAGACCTCTCCAAATGGGAGGGGCAGCGCAATCGCGCCATCATCGAAGTGCTCTTCTCCTGCGGGTTGCGTGTCTCGGAACTCGTCAATCTGAAGTTCAGTGACGTCTTCGCTGACGAGGGCTATCTGCGCATCCTCGGCAAAGGGTCGAAGGAACGCCTCGTGCCCATCTCCGCCGACGCCCTGCACGAGATAAAGCTCTGGCTCTACGACCGCAACCTCATGAAGATAAAGCCCGGCGAGCAGGAATATGTGTTCCTCAACCGCCGAGGGGCACATCTCACGCGCACCATGATTCTCATCATGATAAAGCGCACGGCGAGCGACGCCGGCATACAGAAGACCGTCTCGCCCCACACACTCCGCCACTCCTTCGCCACTGCACTCCTCCAGGGAGGCGCCAATCTCAGAGCCATACAGGAGATGCTCGGCCATGAAAACATCGCTACAACACAAATCTACACCCACATAGACATCACAGCCTTGCGCGAGGAAATTCTCTCCCATCATCCTCGCAATATTAAAAAAACTTAATGTCTGTTCAATTACAAGCCGTACCAACGTATATATAGCAGGAAAAAGAACTAATTTTGCAGACATATCTGTAAATCAGCAAGAAATAACATCAACAAATAAACACATCTTTTATGAAAGTAAAGAAACTGATGGTTGCGGTTCTGATGATGTTCACAGGACTCGCCCAGGCACAGCAGATGCCCCCAATCCCGGCAGACCCCGATGTGCGTATCGGAAAACTTGACAACGGATTGACCTACTACATCCGCCACAACAACTGGCCCGAGAACCGCGCCGACTTCTACATTGCGCAGAAGGTGGGCTCCATTCAGGAGGAAGAAAGTCAGAGAGGACTCGCACACTTCCTTGAGCACATGTGCTTCAACGGAACAAAGCACTTCCCCGGCAACAGCGTCATACGCTACTGCGAGAGCATCGGCGTGCAGTTCGGACGCGACCTCAACGCCTACACTGCCATCGACCAGACCGTGTATAACATATCCAACGTGCCCACCGACCGCCAGTCGGCACTCGACTCCTGCCTGCTCATTCTGAGCGACTGGTCGAACGCCCTCACGCTCGACCCGAAGGAAATCGACGAGGAGCGCGGCGTTATCCACGAGGAGTGGCGCCTGCGCACAAGCCCGTCGAGCCGCATGTTTGAGCGCAATCTCCCGGCTCTCTACCCCGGCTCGAAGTATGGCTTGCGCTATCCTATCGGCCTCATGTCGGTTGTCGACAACTTCAAGCCGAAGGAACTGCGCGACTACTACGAGAAGTGGTATCACCCCACCAACCAGGCCATCGTCGTAGTGGGCAATGTGGACGTCGACCACACCGAGGCTGAGATAAAGAAGCTCTTCGGCTCGTTCAAGAACCCTGCCAACCCGGCTCCCATCGTCGATGAGCAGGTGCCCGACAACGCCGAGCCTATCGTCATCATCGACAAGGACAAGGAGCAGCAGACCAACGAGGTGGAGCTCATGATCAAGCACGACACCTACCCCGACTCGCTGAAGCACGACATCAACTATCTCGTCTACGGATACGTGAAGAATGCCGCCACATACATGCTCAACAACCGACTCAAGGAGAAGGCTCTCGAGGCCGACTGCCCGTATGTTGAGGCTTATGCCGGCGACGACAGCTACATCTTCGCCAAGACCAAGGACGCTTTCAGCATCTCCACATCGCCCAAGCAGCTCTCGCTCGCCTCTGCCAGCCTCCAGGCTGCCTACACCGAGGCACTGCGCGCAGCCAAGTTCGGCTTCACGCCCACTGAGTACGCACGCTTCCAGGAGACCTACAAGAGCCAGCTCGAGAAGGAATACAGCAACAAGGACAAGCGCAAGAACTCACAGCTCTACCGCGACCTCGTCGACAACTTCCTCAACGACGAGCCGATGCCGTCGATCGACTACACCTACCAGGTGATGAGCCAGATCGTACCGGCTATCCCGGTCGACGTGGTCAACCAGATGATGGCTGAGTTTGTGCCTGCCAACGACAGCAACCTCGTGGTGCTCGCTTTCTGCAACGAGGCCGACGGCAACGTCTATCCCACCAAGGCCGACCTGCTCGGTGCCGTGAAGAACGCGCGCTCTGCCGACATCACTGCCTATGTGGACAACGTGAAGAACGAGCCGCTCATCAGCGAGGCTAAGATGCCTAAGGCTGGCAAGATAAAGAGCGAGAAGAAGAACGCCACTCTCGGCTACACAACCCTCACGCTCTCCAACGGTGCCACCGTCATACTAAAGAAGACCGACTACAAGAAGGATCAGGTGCTGCTCAGCGGACGCGGCATCGGAGGCACCACTCTCTACGGAGCCAAGGACTATGCCAACCTCCAGATGTTCAACGACGTGGTAGGCTACAGCGGCATCGGCGGATTCTCGTCGACCGAACTGCAGAAGGTGCTCGCCGGCAAGATTGCCAATGCCGACCTGCAGCTCTCCAACCAGCTCTACACTTCTTGCTCGGGCAACTCTACTCCGAAGGACGTGGAGACCATGCTCCAGATGCTGTATCTCTACTTCACCGACATCACCAAAGACCAGAAGTCGTATGACAACCTCATGCAGCAGTATGAGGTGCAGCTCAAGAACCGCGACCTCAGCCCCGACGTGGCTCTGAGCGACTCGCTCACAGCTACCATCTACGGACACAACCCACGCGTGGCTCCGCTCACTGTGAACACTCTCAAGAACGTAAGCTACGACCGCATTCTCGAGATGGCAAAGGAGCGCACTGCCGACGCCAAAGCATGGACATTCACCATCGTCGGCAACTTCGACGAGGCTACCATCCGTCCGCTCATCTGCAAGTATCTCGGCGCTCTGCCTTCAACAAAGAAGAAGGTGGTGAAGAGCCAGCGCGAGCTCAATCTCGCCAAGGGCATCATCGACAACACGTTCAAGCGCAAGCAGGAGACTCCGAAGTCGACTGCCTACATGATGTGGCACAACGAGACAATGCCTTACACTCTGAAGAACGCTGTCTGCGCCGACGTGGCAGGACAGATTCTCTCTATGGAGTATCTCGACAAGATACGCGAGAAGGAAAGCGCAGCCTACTCTGTAGGCGCACAGGGCGGAAGTGCCGTCGGTGCCGACAACTACCGCATGTTCCAGATCTTCGCCTACTGCCCGATGAAGCCTGAGAAGAAGGACATCGCCCTCAAGATCATGAACGAGGAGGTGAAGAACCTCGAGAACACTTGCGACGCTGCCAAGTTCCAGAAGTGCAAGGAGTTCCTCACAAAGCAGTTCGGCGACCGCTGCGTGAGCAACGGCTACTGGCTGGGCGTAATCGACGACGACTACTTCTACGGAGTTGACGACTACACTACCTACAAGAGTATTGTCGACGCCCTCACCACTCAGGACATCTGCAACTTCATGAAGGAGTTCAACAAGGCAGGCAACCACATCACTGTGACTATGCTGCCTGAGTAATAATCGAAAAAGACAGATAATATAAAAACTGCGGCTAACGCCGAAACCAAGAGGTGGTGTGCCTGAAGGGATTTTCTCCTTCTGGGCACACCACCTCTTTTATTGGTATAGTTTCTATAATAGGTGAGTTTTGTAATCGCCAAATCACTAAACAACCTTAAAAATAACACTATTAATCAATAAATTGCATAATTAAGAGCCCAAAAGAACCACAATTTGCAGAATTCTGATTAATTTTGCAACTAAAAACAATAAGTTTGAGAAGAATGAAAAGTAAGTTCGCGGCTTTTGCCATGCTGTTTGTCGCAGTGTTCACGCTGGGCTCGTGCCTCAATAGCGACGACGATTTCGTCTACACCGACGACAGCGCCATAACGTCGTTCTCCGTTACGACGGTGAAGCAGTATATACACACCCTCTCGTCGACAGGCGCCGACAGCGTGTACACGTCGACAACGTCGCTCACCGGCTACCGATTCAGCATCGACCAAAACAATAACATCATATTCAACATCGACTCCCTCCCTTATGGCGTCGACGCCACGAAGATACTTTGCTCCGTGTCGGCGTCCAATTCGGGTACGGTGCTCATAAAGAGCAAGACGAGCGACACACTCTCCTACGTGTCGAGCACGGACTCCATAGACTTCTCCGTGCCAAGACAACTCCAGGTGGTGAGCAACTCAGGCAAGGCCCTGCGCAAGTACACGGTGACGGTGAACGTGCATAAGGAGGCTGCCGACTCGTTCAAGTGGCATGAGATGGCGGTGAGCGCTGCGCTGCAAAACCTCAGTACGGTGAAGACCGTGGCTGTCAGCGCCGCTGACGGCACACAGCGCGTGATGCTCTTCGGCTCCGACGGCAACCATACATATATATATACGTACAAAGACGCTGAGGGATGGAGCGTGGCATCCACCAACCTCAACCATCAGCTCGACGCCAACGTCTGCAACAGCGTGGTGACGAAGAGCGACAGCGTATACATTTCAGAGAACGGCAACATCCTCCGCTCTGCCGACGGCAGCCAGTGGGAGAGCATCGCCAACGCTACACCTGCCGTGCGCCTCGTCGCAGCAAGTCCGGTGCGCCTCTATGCCTACAGCGCAGACGCGCAGCTACTCGCCTCCGCAGACTGTGGACACACATGGGCTGCCGCCACTATCGACACTGATGCTTCCTTCTTGCCCTCGGGCGAGACGACATACACCTGCACACAACTCTCCACCAACGCCGACAGCTATCGCGTGACGCTCATCGGAACACGCGCCGACGGCACGATGGCGGTGTGGGGAAAGATTGACGAGGCAGCTGCCAATAGCGAAAACCAGCCATGGGCGTACTATGAGGTGTCGGCAGACAACCGCCACGCGCTCCCCACGCTCTCAGGCATCAGCGTAGCCGCTTATGACGGCAGACTTTTCGTGCTTGGCACGCCCGACGCCTCCAGCGCCGCACAACTCTACGCCTCGCGCGACGGTGGCATCACATGGGCTGCCGACACGCTGCTTGGTATGCCCACGGGCTTCAACCTCTCTCTACAGGCTTCTCCTGCCACAGCAAAGACTCTGACCGTTGACGGCAAGAACTTCTTGTGGATGGTGAACGCTACTACGGGCGCCACATGGCGCGGACGCATCAACCGCCTCGGATGGGAGAAGAAGCAGTTTAACTTCGAGTAAGACCTCTTAAAGCCACATCCGACATGAAGAAATTGCTTCTCTTGCTCCTCATGGCGGCCACCACAGCGACCGCCACAGCGCAGTCGGACGACGAGTATCGAATGGAGATTGGCGGCGGCGTCGCTCTCGTGCCCTATAAAGGCGACTTCGGCGGAAAACTTTTCGGCAATATGCAGCCGGGCGGCTCGGTAGTACTGCGGAGAGTCTTCAACCCCTATATGGACTTGCGCCTCGCCGCGATGTACGGCAAACTGAAAGGCTCGTCGAAGAACGTGAAGACCTACTATCCCGATTTCGCCGATAAACAATACGACTTCAGCAATACGCTCATCGACGTCAGCGCCACATACGAATACAACTTCTGGCCCTACGGCACTGGACGCGACTACCGGGGCGCGAAACGTCTCACGCCGTTCATCTTCGCCGGACTCGGCGCCACCTTCGTTACGGGCGGCGGCAACAACGTCTTCACGGCGAACGTGCCACTCGGACTCGGCGTCAAATACAAACTATCGACGCGACTCAACCTTGGCATAGAATGGGCTACACATTTCTCCCTAAGCGACAAACTCGACGGCGTGAAGGACCCCTACGGCGTGGAAAGCTCCGGACTATTCAAGAACACTGACTGCTACACAGCGTTGCAACTGACTCTTACGTACAGCTTCTGGGCGAAATGCCGCACATGCCACAACGCTGACGAGTAAAAAAACGAATACAAACAATTCATAATTATGGAACTCGACAAGAACAACATACCTCAGCACATAGCCATCATCATGGACGGCAACGGACGATGGGCAGCGGAGCGCGGCAAGCCGCGCAGCTACGGACATCAGGCGGGCGTCGATGCCGTAAGACGCATCACGTCGGAGTGTACACGCCTCGGCGTGAAGTACCTCACGCTCTACACGTTCTCTACGGAGAACTGGAATCGGCCGGCTACGGAGGTGGCTGCTCTCATGGGACTTGTCCTCTCCTCGCTTGAGGACGAGATCTTCATGAAGAACAACGTGAGATTTCAGGTTATCGGCGACATGGGACGCCTCCCCGTGGAGGTGCAGCAGAAGTTGCGCGAGACAATGGAACACACCGCTGACAACTCTGCCATGACGATGGTCGTGGCGCTCAGCTACTCCTCACGCTGGGAAATCACCAACGCTACACGCGCCATTGCTGCCGAGGTGGCGGAAGGAAAGATTGCTCTTGACGATATCAACGAGGAAATCCTCTCGCGCCACATGACGACGAGTTTCATGCCCGACCCCGACTTGCTCATACGCACGGGTGGCGAGCAACGCATCAGCAATTATTTGCTCTGGCAGATTGCCTATTCCGAACTGTATTTCTGCGACACCTTCTGGCCCGACTTCGACGAGGAAGGACTCCATCGCGCCATCGCCGACTACCAGCGACGCCAACGCCGCTTTGGTAAGACAGAGGCACAAGTGGAGGAGGAAATGGGAATTAGGAGTTAGGAATTAGGAGTTGGGAATTTATAAGAAGGCTTAGGGAGGCTTATTAAGGCTTGTCAATTGGGCTTTTCACAACTCATCTCCCCCGTCATAGCTTATCTCCCCCGTTATACTCATCTCCCTCTGTCACAGCCCAGTTTACGAAGGCTCATCCTCAAGAAAGCGAAACAAAAAAGAAATCAAAAAGCAAACGATGAATATAGAAAAGGTGTTGACAACAGCCTGCATCCTTGCAAGCAGCTTAGCAGCCCAAGCGCAGGACAAGATAACATTCCCCGACATTTCTTATGCCGGGACTCCACGCACGGTGACACTCGCCGGCCTTGCCGTGTCGGGTGCCGAAGGCTACGAAGACTACATGCTGACCGGCATCTCAGGTCTGACCATAGGACAGCAGATTGAACTGCCAGGAGAGGAAATCACTGACGCAGTGAAGCATTACTGGAAGTACGGACTCTTCTCCGAGGTGTCCATTTCCGTAGACTCACTCGTGCAGGACAAGGCTTATCTGCACATACATCTGCAGATGCGCCCGCGCGTGTCAACAATCAACTACGTCGGACTCAAGAAGTCGGAACGTACCGACATGGAGGAGAAACTCGGATTGCTCAAGGGCGCACAGATAACGCCCAACATGATCGACCGTGCGAAAATCCTCGCAAAGAAGTACTTTGACGACAAGGGCTTCAAGAACGCTGACATACAAATCGTGCAGCGCGACGACGTGGCAAACAAGAATCAGGTGATCCTGGATGTCATCATCGACAAAAAGGAAAAGATAAAGGTGCGCACCATCACCATTGAAGGCAACAAGGCTCTCTCCGACTCCAAGATTAAGGGCGGACTCTTCAAGAAGGGTGCCTTCGCGAAGACGCATGAGGCTGGCAAGCTCAGCACGCTGTTTAAGGCGAAAAAGTTCACGCCCGAACGCTGGAAGGTCGATAAGCAGAAGCTCATCGACAAGTACAACGAGTATGGCTACCGTGACGCCGTCATCGTCAGCGACTCCGTATGGAACGTCGACGACAAGCACGTCAGCATCAAGGTGAAAGTGGACGAGGGAAAGAAGTACTACGTGCGTAACATAACGTGGGTGGGCAACACCATCTACTCCTCCGACTACCTCTCTGCCGTGCTCGGCATGAAGAAGGGCGACGTCTACAACCAAAAGCTCATGAACAAGCGCCTCTCTGAGGACGACGACGCCGTGGGCAACAATTACTGGAACAACGGCTATCTCTTCTACTCGCTCCACCCGACGGAGGTGAACATCGTGGGCGACTCCATCGACCTTGAGATGCGCATCTTCGAGGGTCCACAGGCTCACATCAACCACGTGCGCATCAACGGCAACGACCGACTCTACGAGAACGTCGTGCGACGCGAACTGCGAACAAAGCCGGGCGACCTCTTCTCCAAGGAGGCGCTGCAACGCTCCGCACGCGAGATTGCCTCTATGGGACATTTCGACCCGGAGAAGGTCAACCCGGACGTGAAACCCGATCCGGAGAACGGAACGGTGGACATCAACTGGGATCTGGAACAGAAGTCGAACGACCAGGTGGAGTTCTCGCTCGGATGGGGACAGACGGGTGTCATCGGACGCATCGGACTGAAGCTCAACAACTTCTCTATGCGCAACCTCTTCAACAAGAACAAGGAACACCGCGGATTCCTGCCCGTCGGCGACGGCGAGGTGCTGTCGCTCGGAGCACAGACCAACGGTACGTACTATCAGTCGTACAACGTGTCGTACTCCACCAACTGGTTTGGCGGCAAACGACCGATACAGTTCTCCGTGGGAGCCTACTTCTCAAAGCAGACCGACGTGTCGAGCAACTACTATAATAGTGGTTACTTCAACAACTACTACAATTATATGTATGGCTACGGCAACTATAACGGCTACAACAACTACGAGTCGTACTACGACCCGGACAAGTACGTGAAGCTCTTCGGACTCTCCCTCGGATGGGGTAAGCAGCTCCGCTGGCCTGACGACTACTTCCAGCTGTCGCTGCAACTGTCGTACACACGCTATATGCTGAAGAACTGGAGCTACTTCCTCATGACTAACGGCAACTCCAACAACCTCAACCTCAGCATACAGCTATCGCGTACGTCTACTGACAACCAACTCTTCCCACGTCGCGGATCGGAGTTCCTGGCGTCGGTGACTATTACACCGCCTTGGTCGGCTTGGGACAAGAAGGACTACAAGAATCTCGCCACCGACCCGAAGTCGCCTACGTACAACCGCGAACAGCAGGAGAAATACCGCTGGGTGGAGTACCACAAGTGGAAGTTCAAGGGCAAGACCTACACAGCCCTTACAAGCGGACAGAAGTGTCTCGTGCTCATGACGCGTGTGGAGCTTGGCTTGCTCGGCTCCTTCAACAAGTATAAGAAGTCGCCTTTCGAAACTTACTACATGGGCGGCGACGGCATGACGGGCTACTCCACGAGCTACGCTGAGGAGACCATCGGACTCCGTGGCTACGAGAACGGATCTCTCACGCCTTACGGCTACGAGGGCTACGCCTACGACCGCATGACCCTCGAGCTACGCTATCCGTTCCTCCTCGGCAATACTACCATCTACGGACTCGGCTTCCTGGAGGGCGGTAACGCCTGGACGGAAACGAAGAAGTTCAACCCGTTCGACATGAAGCGCTCTGCAGGTGTCGGCGTGCGTATCTTCCTCCCGATGGTCGGACTGATGGGTATCGACTGGGCATACGGCTTCGACAAGGTGTTTGGCACGAAGGGCGGATCGCAGTTCCACTTCATATTGGGTCAAGAGTTCTAACATTAAAGAAAAATGAAAAAGTTCATATTCATTTGCCTCTTTGCCCTGACATCGGCAATCTCGGCAAGCGCACAGAAATTTGCGCTCCTCGACATGGAGTACATCCTGAAGAACATCCCTGCCTATGAGCGTGCCAACGAGCAGCTCAATCAGGTGTCGAAGAAATGGCAGGCTGAGGTGGAGGCCCTTAACACGGAGGCGTCCACGATGTACAAGAACTATCAGAACGAGATGGTGTTCCTCTCGCAAGAGCAGAAGAAGGAGCGTCAGGATGCCATCGTCAAGAAGGAGAAGGACGCAAGCGACCTCAAACGCAAGTACTTCGGTCCGGAGGGTGAGCTCTTCAAGAAACGTGAGAGCCTCATGTCGCCGATTCAGGAGGAGATATACACGGCTGTAAAGGAGATTTCCGAACTCCGCGGATACTCCCTCGTCCTCGACCGCGCCTCCGACACTGGCATCATCTACGGCTCGCCGAAGATTGACATCAGTAACGAAGTGCTGCAGAAACTCGGATACGCTAATTAGAATTTTGAATTAGGAATTTGGAATTAGGAGTTTGGAATTTTGAATTAGGAATTTTGAATTAGGAGTTATTCTCGGGCTTCGCCCTGCGATTGGGAATTATCCAGTTTTGAATTTTGAATTAGGAATTTTGAATTAGGAGTTTTGAATTTTGAATTAGGAGTT
>DLKG01000052.1:0-15287 GCA_002490315.1 Prevotella sp. UBA7594
GTTCTATGTTGAACTTGCGACCCCTCACAGAGTCTTCTTTTCAAAAGCGCCACTTTAGCCCTTGTAAAGCGCCACTTTAGCCCTTGTAAAGCGCCGCTTTAGCCCACGTAAAGCGCCGCTTTAGGAAAAGCGATGTAAAACCTCGGGAAAATAACATTATTTTATATAGAAAACAACAGATGTATAAAAACTTATTTGTAATTTTGCACTCTGTAATTACACATATTATAATATAGCAGTTATGAAACTTGATTTGCTGACAGCCATTTCTCCAATCGACGGCCGTTACCGTGGCAAGACAGAGCGTCTTGCCGACTATTTCTCTGAGTATGCACTCATACGCTATCGCGTGCGCGTGGAAATCGAATACTTCATCACTCTCTGTGAGCTGCCTCTCCCGCAGCTGAAAGACTTCGACCATTCGCTCTTCAGCCGCCTGCGCGACATTTATCTTAACTTTAACGAGCAGGAAGCACAGCGCGTGAAGGACATCGAGAAAGTAACCAACCACGACGTGAAAGCCGTGGAATACTTCCTCAAGGAAGAGTTCGACAAGATTGGCGGGCTCGACGCCTTCAAGGAATTCATACACTTCGGACTCACCTCGCAAGACATCAACAACACCTCCGTGCCCCTCTCCATCAAGGAGGCGCTCGCGGAAGTCTACTATCCCGTCGTGGAGGAGCTCATTGAGCAGCTCCGTCAGTATGCAGAGGAGTGGAAGGACGTGCCCATGCTCGCCAAGACCCACGGACAGCCCGCCTCGCCGACACGCCTCGGCAAGGAAATCATGGTGTTCGTCTACCGCCTGGAGGAGCAGCTGCGCCAGCTCAAGGCGTGCCGCCTCACAGCCAAGTTTGGCGGAGCCACCGGCAACTACAACGCCCACCACGTGGCCTACCCGCAGTACGACTGGAAGAAGTTTGGCGACCGCTTCGTCAGCGAGAAGCTCGGACTCGAGCGCGAGGAGTACACGACGCAGATAAGCAACTACGACTGCCTCGGCTCCGTATTCGACGCCATGCGCCGCATCAACACCATCATCATCGATCTCGACCGCGACTTCTGGATGTACATCTCTATGGAGTACTTCAAGCAGAAGATAAAGGCAGGAGAGGTAGGCTCAAGCGCCATGCCACACAAGGTAAACCCCATCGACTACGAGAACTCCGAGGGCAACCTCGGCATGGCAAACGCCGTGCTGCAGTTCCTCGCACAGAAGCTGCCAGTCAGCCGTCTGCAGCGCGACCTCACCGACTCCACGGTGCTCCGCAACGTCGGCGTGCCCTTCGGCCATAGCATCATTGCCATGGAAAGCACGCTCAAGGGTCTGCGCAAGCTCATCCTCAACCGCGAGAAGCTTGAGGAAGACCTACAGAACACGTGGGCAGTCGTGGCGGAAGCCATACAGACCATTCTCCGCCGTGAGGCCTACCCGCATCCCTACGAAGCTCTGAAGGCTCTCACGCGCACCAACAAGCACATGACCGAGCAAACCATCCACGAGTTCATACAGACGCTCAACGTCAGCGACGCCGTGAAGGCGGAACTCATGGCCATCACGCCAATGAACTACACAGGCATATAATAATAATTTTTTAACGTATATATAAACCTACTTTGCCGAGAGGCAAACAACTGAAAAAAAGAACTATGGATTCAGAAATGGAAAAGAATCAGGAACAGAACGCAGCAAATCAGACTACTGGCAATAGCGAGAGCTATAGCCACGCTGCAACAGGCAACTATCAGAAAGAGTACCGCAGTGTGACGGGACGACGCCCCCGCATTCATACAGGCCGCACGTACAATGCCGACCGTCAGACAACAACAAACAGCGAGGACGGCGCTTTCCGTCCGGAAGGCTTCGGAGCCGGACTCCAGAGCTCAGGCGGCTATCAGCAGCGACAGCAGCAAGGCGGCTACCAGCGCGGTGGCTATCAGCAGCGCGGCAGCTACGGACAGCAGCGCCAGCAGGGCGGCTATCGTCCGCGCTACAACCAGGACGGCGACCAGCAGCAGGGTGGCTATCAGCCACGCCAGCAGGGCGGCTATCGTCCACGCTTCAATCAGGACGGCGACCAGCATCAGGGCGGCTATCAGCCACGCCAGCAAGGAGGCTATCGCCCGCGCTACAATCAGGACGGCGACCAGCAGCATGGCGGCTACCAGCCACGTCAGCAAGGCGGCTATCAGCCACGCCAGCAGGGAGGCTATCAGCAGCGCGGTGGCTATCAGCAGCGCGGTGGCTATCAGCAACGCGGAGGCTACGGACAGCAAGGAGGCTACCAGCGCGGAGGCTACGGACAGCAGGGTGGCTACCAGCGCGGAGGCTACGGACAGCAGGGTGGCTATCAGCAGCGTCAGCGCACACCGGGCTACGACCCCAATGCCAAGTATAGCATGAAGAAGCGCATCGAATACAAGGAAGAGAACATCGATCCGAACGAGCCGATACGTCTCAACAAGTATCTTGCCAACGCCGGCATCTGCTCGCGCCGTGAGGCCGACGAGTTCATACAGGCAGGCGTGGTGACAGTGAACGGAGAGGTTGTGACGGAACTCGGCACAAAGATAAAGCGCACCGACGAGATTAAATTCCACGACCAGCCCGTGACTCTCGAAAAGAAAGTGTACGTGCTGCTCAACAAGCCTAAGGACTGCGTGACGACAAGCGACGACCCGCAGCAGCGCAAGACCGTGATGGACCTCGTGAAGAACGTGTGCCCGGAGCGCATCTACCCCGTCGGACGACTCGACCGCAACACCACTGGCGTGCTGCTTCTCACCAACGACGGCGACCTCGCTTCGAAGCTCACACATCCGAAGTTCCTCAAGAAGAAGGTCTACCACGTCTACCTCGACAAGAACGTGACGGCTCACGACCTCCAGCAGATTGCCGACGGCATAGAGCTTGAGGACGGTGAGGTGCATGCCGACGCCATCGAGTACGCCAGCGACACCGACAAGAGCCAGGTGGGCATCGAGATCCACAGCGGCAAGAACCGTATCGTGCGCCGCATCTTCGAACACCTCGGCTACCGCGTCGTGAAACTCGACCGCGTGCAGTTTGCCGGACTCACCAAGAAAAACCTGCGCCGCGGCGACTGGCGCTTCCTCACAGAGAAGGAAGTGGAGATGCTGCGTATGGGTGCATTCGAGTAATATAGTATATTATAATGTTAAGTGTTAAATGATAAGTGTCAGGTGTTAAATGTTAAGTGTTAGGTGCTGATTGCCGAGCGTATGGCGTATGGCATTTAACACTTAACACTTAACACTTAGCATTTAACGTTTAGCACTTAACATCTAAATCAATAAAAATGGAAACAATAAAGAGAACTAAGGTTGTCGACGCGCTCGCGCGCACCGACTTCGGCGCCAAGGTATGCGTGAAAGGATGGGTGCGCACCCACCGCAGTTCAAAGGCTGTAGACTTCATTGCACTCAACGACGGATCAACGATAAAGAACATTCAGATTGTTGTCGACCCGACGAAGTTCGACGCCGACATGCTGAAGCAAATCACCACCGGCGCCTGCATCTGCGCCGTAGGCACTCTCGTGGAGAGCCAGGGCAAGGGACAGACTTCCGAAATACAGTGTGAGAGCCTGAACATCTACGGCACGTGCGGACTCGACTACCCCATGCAGAAGAAGGGACAGTCGTTTGAGTACATGCGCCAGTATGCCCATCTGCGTCTGCGCACCAACACGTTCGGCGCCGTAATGCGCATACGCCACAACATGGCAATGGCCATACACACCTACTTCCATGAGCACGGCTACTTCTATTTCAACACGCCGCTCATCACTGCCAGCGACTGCGAGGGCGCAGGACAGATGTTCCAGGTGACGACGAAAAACCTCTACAACCTCAAGAAAACTCCCGACGGAAAGATCGACTACTCCGACGACTTCTTCGGCAAGCAGACATCGCTGACCGTCAGCGGACAGCTTGAGGGCGAGCTCGGAGCCACAGCGCTCGGAGCCATCTACACATTCGGACCTACCTTCCGCGCAGAAAACTCCAACACTCCGCGCCACTTGGCTGAGTTCTGGATGGTGGAGCCTGAGGTGGCATTCCTCGACATGGACGGACTCATGGAGCTGGAAGAGGACTTCATAAAGTACTGCATACGCTGGGCTCTGGAGCACTGCAAGGACGACCTCGAGTTCCTCAACAAGATGATCGACAAGGGTCTTATCGAGCGTCTTGAGGGCGTGCTCAACTCTTCCTTCGTTCACCTGCCCTACACCGAGGGCATACGCATCCTCCAGGAGGCCATCAAGAACGGAAAGAAATTCGAGTTCCCGTGCGAGTGGGGCGACGACCTCGCCTCGGAGCACGAGCGCTTCCTCGTTGAGGAGCACTTCAAGCGCCCGGTCATCATGACCAACTACCCGAAGGCCATCAAGGCATTCTACATGAAGATAGACGACGAGGAGTCGGGCTTCGGCGGCAAGAGCGGCAAGACCGTGCAGGGCACAGACGTGCTCTTCCCGCAGATTGGCGAAATCATAGGTGGCTCCGTGCGTGAGGAGAGCTACGACAAGCTGATGAACGAGATTGAGGAGCGCCACATCCCGATGAAGGACATGACGTGGTACCTCGACACGCGCAAGTACGGCTCATGCCCCCACGCAGGCTTCGGCCTCGGCTTCGAGCGCCTCATCCTCTTCGTGACGGGTATGCAGAACATCCGCGACGTCATCCCCTTCCCGCGCACTCCGAAGTCAGCCGAATTCTAAAACGAAGAGGCAGAAACTAAAACGGAGCGATGTCAACAACATCTGCCGACTTCTAAAACGGAGAGGCAGATGCCCCTCCAGCCGACAAGAAAGAACTCCGCTTTAATCAAACACATAAATCACGGAACCCACGTAAGGCAGAAGCAAATTTCCGTCCTTTCAGTGAGTTCCGTGTTCGTTTTTTTAGTACCTTTGTAAAATCAATCACACGGCACCCCCATACACGAACATCAAAACAAGCCGAAATGACCAACCTTGCCAGCTATTTCCCGATCACCGACCCCACACTGATATTCTTCGTGGTGCTGCTCATCATCCTCTTTGCGCCCATCATTATGGGCAAACTGCGCATACCACATATAATAGGTATGGTGCTCGCCGGTGTCGCCATAGGCAAGTACGGCTTCAACATCCTCGTGCGCGACGACTCGTTCGAGCTGTTTGGCAAAGTGGGACTCTACTACATCATGTTCCTCGCATCCCTTGAGATGGACACAGAAAGCGTGAAGCGCCACGGCTCGCGCTTCCTCCTCTTCGGACTGATGACCTTCACCCTGCCCTTCTTACTCACATTCACAGCGACACACACCCTGCTCGGCTATCCCTCCCTCGCCGCCCTGCTGCTCGGCTGCCTAATGGCGTCGAACACTCTCGTCGCCTACCCAATCGTCGGGCGCTATGGTCTGCAGAAGAAACCAAGCGTCGCACTTTCCGTCGGTTCCTCAATGATTTCGCTCCTCATGGCACTCGTAGCGCTCGCCGGAGCCGTGGCGGCATACGGAGGCGAGACGGGCGTAGGCTTCTGGCTGCTCTTCGCTGGCAAGTTCGTGGGCTACTGCCTCGCGATGGCACTGCTCATTCCGAGGCTCACACGCTGGTTTCTGCGCCGCTACAGCGACGCCGTCATGCAGTTTATCTTCGTCATGTCGATGCTCTTCATGAGCGCCGCTCTCAGTGAGCTGGCAGGACTCGAAGGCATCTTCGGCGCCTTCCTCGCCGGACTCATCCTCAACCGCTACATCCCACACGTATCTCCGCTCATGAACCGCATAGAGTTCATCGGCAACGCGCTCTTCATACCCTACTTCCTCATCGGCGTCGGAATGCTCATCAACGTGCGACTGCTCTTCGAGGGCAGCGAAGTGCTCGTCGCCGTACTCGTGATTGCCGGCTTCGGCACGGTAGGCAAGGCAATAGCAGCCTACGCCTCGGCACGTCTGCTTAAGATGCCCGTCTCGTCGGGCAACATGATGTTCGGACTCACTTCCGCACACGCAGCCGGAGCAATCGCCATGATCATGATTGGCATGCGTATCAATATGCCCGACGGACAACCGCTCGTCAGCGACGACATGCTCAACGGCGTCGTGATAATGATTCTCGTGACGTGCATCATCTCCACCATCACGACGGAGCATGCAGCTCAGCAAATCACCCTGCGCGACAGCGAGATGCCCCACGACGAGATGCCCTCGGCAGAGGAGAAGGTGCTCATTCCTATCAAATACCCCGAATACGCGCAGCACCTCGTCAATCTCGCCATGCTCATGCGCAACCCCAAAAACACAACACAACTCGTAGGCCTCAACGTTGTCTACGACGACGACGACATGAGGCGCAACTTTGAGCAGGGTAGCCAGCTGCTTGAACGCATGGCGCAATACGCTGCTTCGGCAGACATGACGATGCAGACACAAGTGAGAGTAGCGGCTAACATCGCCAACGGCATACGACACGCCTTCAAGGAATACAGAGCCACGGAAATCCTCATCGGAATGCACATGCACAAGGAAGTGTCGCAGAAGTTCTGGGGCGCCTTCCATCAGAGCCTCTTCAACGGACTCAACGCGCAGATTATCATGGCACGCCTCAAGCAACCGCTCTCAACGATAAGACGCATAGAGGTGGCTGTGCCCTCAAGAGCGCAGTTTGAACCGGGCTTCTACCGATGGATGGAACGCCTGTCAAGGCTCGCCGAGAATCTTGAGTGCCACACGGAGTTCTACGGACGCAACGACGTGCTGCCGCTCATACGCGACTTCATCGCCTCACACCATCCCGGCATGAGACGCTCGTTCAAGGAGATGAAACACTGGGCGGAGATGCCCGACATCGCCTCCACCATCTCCGACGACCACCTCTTCGTTGTCGTCACGGCACGAAAGGGCACCGTCTCCTACAAGAACGCGCTCGAACACCTGCCCGAGGAAATCACAAGCAGCTTCTCTGGCTCCAACATCATGATTGTCTTCCCCGACCAGCACGGCGACGCCATGGACGAGATGACCTTCGCACAGCCGCAACACACCGAGGATCAAAGCGCTTACGAAGCCATCGGAAAGTGGATTAAGAAGAAGACGAAATTCAACAATTGACTTATCACCACAATTTGACATTTAACACTTAACACTTAACATTCAAAGGACAAGAAGAATGATTGACATAAAAGGAATAAAGAAAAGCTTCGGCACACTCGAAGTGCTGAAGGGCATCGACCTCCACATCAACAAGGGGGAGGTGGTGAGCATCGTCGGACCCAGCGGTGCAGGTAAAACGACACTGCTGCAGATAATGGGCACTCTCGACAAACCCGACTGCGGACAGGTAAGCATCAACGACGTTGACGTACTCGCCTTAAACTCCAACAAACTGAGCGACTTCCGCAACAAACACATTGGATTCGTCTTCCAGTTCCACCAACTCCTGCCGGAGTTCACTGCCCTGGAAAACATCATGATTCCTGCCTTCATCGGAGGCAAGGGTAAGGCGGAAGCAAAGAAACGGGCACTTGAACTGCTCGACTTCATGGGACTTGCCGACCGTGCCGGGCACAAACCCAACGAATTGTCGGGCGGCGAGAAGCAACGAGTGGCTGTGGCAAGGGCACTCGTCAACAATCCTGCCGTGGTGTTCGCAGACGAACCCTCCGGCTCGCTCGACTCAAAAAACAAAGCTGAACTCCACCAGCTCTTCTTCGACCTGCGCGACAAGTTCGGACAAACCTTTGTCATCGTGACTCACGACGAACACCTCGCCAGCATCACCGACCGCACCATACACATCGAGGACGGCAAAATCATCGAGCCGTAGAATACGCCACAACAGACAGCCCCTACATTCTTCCAACATACGTGCAACTCAACAAAACATTTTTTCCATATGATAAAACTTGGCGACTATAATAAAATGACAGTAGTGAAAGAGGTGGACTTCGGCATCTACCTCGACGGAGGCGAGGAAGGAGAAATCCTTATGCCCAAACGCTACGTACCGAAAGGCACAAAACCTGGCGATGAGCTTGAAGTGTTCGTCTATCTCGACCAGGACGAACGGCCCGTTGCCACTACCGAGAAGCCACTGTGCAAGGTCGGCGACTTCGCCTATCTCGAAGTGTCATGGGTCAACGAGTACGGCGCATTCCTCAACTGGGGACTCATGAAAGACCTCTTCTGCCCCTTCCGCGAGCAGAAGAAACGTATGCAGAAAGGCGAAAGCTACATCGTCCACGTACACATCGACGAGGAGAGCTATCGCATCGTGGCGTCTGCAAAGGTGGAACGCTACTTCTCCGAACGCCATCCCTTCTACAATCATGGGCAGGAAGTGGACCTACTCGTGTGGCAGAAGACGGAAATGGGCTTCAAGGTAATCATCGACAACTGCTACCCTGGACTCGTCTATGAAGACCAGGTGTTCCGCTATCTGCACACTGGCGACCGCGTGAAGGGCTACATCGCCACCGTCCGACCCGACGGAAAAATCGACGTTACGCTGCAGCCAACAGGCCGACAGCAGACACTCGACTTCTCAGAGACTCTACTCAAATACCTCAAGGACAACGGAGGCAAGTGCGACCTCGGTGACAAAAGCGACGCTGAAGACATCAAGCGACGCTTCCAAGTGAGCAAGAAAGTGTTCAAACGCGCCGTCGGCGACCTCTATCGCCAACGGCTCATCACGATCTCTCCAGAAGGAATACAACTCGTATAAATACGAAATAAAATACAACATCTGTTGGAGTGTGGAACGGAAATGTACCACACTCCTTTTTTATTTCAAGCTACAACAATTCTTAAATCAAACTACAGTATTTGAAATAAACTACAATAATCGTGCTTATATTCACTATATTTATGTCTACACGTCAAATAACGTGTTTAATCTGCTTCTCTTTCATAATTATGCAACGCTTCTCTTTGCTCTTACATACATAACATATTGCAGTAAAAGCAGTTAAACAAAGGCATCAAACTTGCGGATTTACCCAAATTTTAATTAACTTTGCAAGCAAAAACCCAACAAACTCTACAGCAAACGACAGATTCATCACATCAACGGTAATGACAAATCTACCTTACGATAATCTACTTACAAAAGTATACAACTACATATACACAGGAGCAATCGCCCTTGTGACTGTCTTGCTCTGCATGTTAGTATCCTGCCAAAGAGACGAAAGACACCACGTACTGAGCACAGCCGACAACACAAAACGCCTCAATACTCTGCGACAGCTCGACGACTCCATCGCCAAACTCGCCCCCTCAGCCGAAAAGACAGCACTCGACGGCATGGCAAAAGCAGCCGACAGTCTCACGCACTACGAATACGAGCTGCGACTCGCCAAATACTATTGGCTCTCCGAACGCCCAGAACGCTCCGACACCATCGTCTCCAACATCCTCCGCTACGCGCAAGACGCTTCGGCAAAATACGACGACGAGCAATCCACACAACGCATCAACTCCCTCATAGCCGGCGCCTACAACTGCCGCGCCGCCTTCTACCACAACTTCCACCGCAACACTTCAGAAACAATACGCCTCTACTCCAACGCCTACCACCTGCTCTCCATGAGCGACCAAAAGTTCTATATGCCGAAGGTATGCGCCAATCTCGCCGATGCCTACATCCAAACCAACGACATGCCACGCGCCGCACAATGGTACAGAAGGGCTCTTTTCCTTGTCGACTCGCTAAAGCTGCCGGAGAAGGAAAACGTGACGCTCTACATGGGACTCGCACAAATCTACCTCTCACTCCACGACTTCGACACTGCACTCTACTACTACAACGCAACAGAGAAGTACTTCAAGCTCATGTCACCGTCGATGCAGGCGTACTATCTTAACAATTTCGGCAATTACCACTACTTCCACAAGGACTATAAAGTGGCTCTCTCCACCTTCCTACGCATGAAGCGCAACATAGAGCACAACGGCATGGAGAATAATTTCGACATGTTCCTGTGCAAACTTAATCTCGCAGATGTCTATCTCAACCTCGACAGTATAAGCCAAGCAAGCAAATGCCTCAACGAGGTGGAGCCTTACTTCGTTGCGCGGCACGACCCCATAGCGCAATACTACTGCCACACCATACGCATCGGAATAGCAACACACACCGGCAACACCTCCACCGTAAGGCGCATACTCAACAGCGAGGACAAGACGCAGCAGATACCCTACACGATGGTGAACCTGCGCAATCAATACATGCAAAGCTTCTATGAGCAGACGGGCGACTACAAGAGCGCCTTCTACAACATGAAGGCAAACATCAACTACAACGACTCGCTCGAGCACAACCGCTCCAACATGCGCTCCGCAGACATCATGGCACGCTTCACAAGCGACACTCTGAAGCTCCACCACGACCTCGCCATCGAGCACAAGAACGCCGACCTGCAACGCGCCAACCGCAACACGACGCTCGCCATAGCCGCTGCTGCCGTACTGCTGCTCGCGCTCACACTTTGGTTAATGTACACAAAGAAGAAGCAGTTTGAGGCACGAATGAACATCATGGACCTCAAACTCGACATCGTGCGCAACCGCATCTCGCCCCACTTCGTCTTCAACGTGCTCAACAACAAAATCATCAATTCCGACCAGCACGAAGCGTCGGAGCTGCTCGAACTTACCAAACTCATACGCACCAACCTCGACATGTCGAGAGCAGCTGCCGTCACGCTGGCAAGCGAAGTGGCTTTCGTGGAACAGTACATACGCGTTGAGCGCTATCTGCTCGGCGACGACTTCCACTTCAGCGTGCACATCGGCAACAACATCGACACGGAGAAAGTGAAGGTACCGTCGATGTTCCTGCAAATACTGACAGAGAACGCCATCATCCACGGACTTAAGGGACGCGACGGCCACAAAGAACTCAGCATCTCCATAATCCGACAACACACCACGACAACCATCACCGTCGCCGACAACGGTCCTGGCTTCAATGCCTCCAACGGTACACTACGAAAACGCACTGGACTCGGAGCGATAGCACAGACCGTTGCCGTCACCAACGAATACAACAAGAACAAGATGAGATTTGAAATACGTAACCGAACAGACAACGACGGCAACATCACGGGATGCACGGCAACCCTTCGCGTGCCGGACGGAGTAAGATTCAAATAAACACAATAAAAAAAAGACTTATGATGAACATTGTTATCGTCGATGACGACAAAGCGGCAGCAGAAACGCTCGCCAAAAAGCTACATTCCTTTGAAGGAGCAAACGTGACAGGCATAGCCAACAACGGCATAGAAGGACTCCATCTCATGAACGAAAAGCACCCCGACGTGCTCTTCCTTGACATAGAACTGCCCGACATCTCCGGCATCGAATTCCTTGAGCGCATCAACTGCTACCCTAACGGCAACTGCCACGTCGTGATGTACACCGCACACGACCGCTTCATGCTCTCCGCCTTCCGCAAAAAGGCTTACGACTATCTCATGAAGCCCATCGACGACACCGAACTGCGTGGCATCATACGCCGCATCTGCATCGACCAGACAAACCACAACTTCCATAACATGCCGCCAAAAGCCAACGACAGCACTTGCCAGGACGACGACGAAGCAACGCAAGGAGCCGCCGCAACCGACAGTTCCGAAGGCATCGCCTGCCGCAACGACGGCAAATTCATCGTCTATACAAACTCCGTCGACTTCCGTCTGGTAGACATCCGCGAGATCGGCGTGTTCACATACAACCACGACATGCGCGTCTGGGAGGTGACTATCTCCGGACAAAAGCACGCCATACGCCTGAAGCGCAACGTCAACAGCGACGTCATCCTCGCGCTCAACGACCAACTCGTGCGTGTCAGTCAGAAACACATCATCAATCTCAGCTATCTTATGGAGGTGACCAACAACACCTGCCGCTTCTATCCACCGTTCGACAAAATCGACAACGTTAAGGTCGGACGCTTCTTTAGAAAGAAACTCATCGACCAATTCAGCAGTTTCTAACCGTGCGAAACAAAGCATCAACTGCACGAAGCAAGGCAACAGTAGCATAATAAAAAAATAAAGGAAAAGTATCTTTCATGTTGATATATATCAATAAAACAACATGAAAGATATTAAAATTGTAAGAAAAAGTCATGAAAATTTGGTGATATGACATAAAGAGCGTATCTTTGCAATGTTTTTCATGGTATTAGATTTAAGGTTAACAAAGGTTGGGACTCAGCGGAGCCCCTTTTTTTGTGCCCATACGCAAAATTTTCCACACCATGCAAAGCAGCAAAGCAAGCGATAAATTTAATAATTAATGCGCTTTGAGCGTTGATTTCCCACACCATAGAAAGCGGCAAAGCAAGCGATAAATTTAATAATTAATGCGTTTTGAGCGTTGTTTAGCAATAATTTTGCTGTTTCCCAATAATTTTGTATTTTTGTACTCTAAAAGCTTTAACAGAATACCGCTATATGAAAATTCTAACAGGAGCACAGATACATGAGCTCGACAACTACACAATCGAACACGAGCCGATAGCACCCGTAGACCTTATGGAGCGCGCAGCAAGGGCCATCACCAACGCCATTTGCGAACAATGGACGCAGAACACTCCCGTAACAGTATTCGCCGGTCCTGGCAACAACGGCGGCGACGCACTCGCCGTAGCACGTCTTCTTGCCGAGAAGGGCTACGTCTGCGATGTCTATCTCTTCAATATACACAGCCACATATCAGACGAATGTGCCAAGAACCGCGACCGCATCGTCAGCGAGGGCGTCGTTCGCAACTTCACGGAGATAACCAACAACTTCGATCCTCCAAAGCTAACGCAGCAGACGCTCGTCGTTGACGGACTCTTCGGATCGGGCCTGAATGCACCATTGAGCGGCGGCTTCGCTTCCCTCGTGAAATACATCAACCAGTCGGCAGCCCGCGTCGTGAGCATCGACATCCCCTCAGGCCTCATGACCGAGGACAACCATCCAAAGGACAATCCCGCCGTGATACGTGCCGATCTCACCTTGACGCTTCACACGCGCAAGCTCGCCATGTTCTTCGCCGACTGCCAACAGTATCTCGGAAAGGTGCGCGTGCTTGACATACGCCTCTCGAAAGAGTTCATCGACTCCATCCCTTCGCCATTCTCCACCATCGACGCACAATACGTGAAGAACCAGATGCTCCACCGCGATGACTTCGCCCACAAGGGCACGATGGGCAACGCTCTCCTCATAGCCGGCTCACACGGCATGGCAGGAGCAGCCATCCTTGCTTCGAGAGCATGTCTACGCGGCGGAGTCGGCAAGCTCACGACGCTCACCCCACGTTGCAACATCGACATCATGCAGACCGCCGTGCCCGAAGCAGTATGCCTCATCGACCGCGAGGACTACTACTCGGAGGCAGTAGGAGCCGACGAATACGACGCAGTTGGCATTGGTCCAGGACTCGGCAAAGAGGAAAGTTCAGCCCTTGCGCTCATGTCGCAGCTGCAACAGACACCATGCCCGATAGTGCTCGACGCCGATGCGCTCAACATGCTCGGCTCCCACGGCACATGGATTTCGCAACTGCCCGACAACGTCATCATGACCCCTCATCCACGCGAGTTCGACCGCATAGCAGGAAAGCGTTCCGCCTCCGACTATGAGCGCCTTTGCCAGGCGCGCGACATCGCCGAGAACCTCCGTGCCTACATTCTTCTCAAGGGGCACCACTCTGCCCTCTGCCTGCCCGACGGCAACGTCATCTTCAACACGACGGGCAACTCCGGCATGGCAACAGCAGGCAGCGGCGACGTGCTGACAGGACTGCTTACAGCCCTCCTTGCACGCGGCTACTCCCGCAAGAACGCCTGCCTTACGGGCATGTACCTGCACGGACTCGCAGGAGACATCGCAGCAGAGCGTTTCGGCAAGGAGAGCCTTATAGCAAGCGACATCATCAGTTGCCTGCCTGAAGCCTTCAAGCAGCTCTACGCATGAGCAGAAAAGCCCTGCTCCTTACAATAGAACAAGAATACAGACAACAACAAAGGAAAAAGTTAATCACCCTAAAAACAGAAAGAAACATGAAGAAACTTGTTTCCACAATACTCGCCGCCATGGCGACAATGCCCATATTGGCAGCCTCCGACAAGCCCGTCGACGGCCTAAGCTATTGTCTTCCGAAGACAGCCGTGCGCATGCACGTGCTGGTGGAGAAGACCGTAACCACGCCCGGACAACTTGCCGACTTCTCTGAGCTTTATTTCAAGACGCCAGCCACGAGCAACAAGACCACCGACTACCGCATCGTCGGCGTGACGTTCTCCACATGCGGCGTGCCCGACGACAGCAAGCGTTTCGCTGTCGCCATTGACAAGAAGCACTCCGTGCTGTCGGTAGACTGCGACGTCAACGGCGTGCTCCGCGCCATCAACACGCAGGCTCCCGCCAGCTCAAAGCCTGCACAGTTTCATCAGGCGGCAAAGCCAGCCCCTCTCAATCCACGCGACTACATGAGCCAGGACATCCTCGCCGCCTCCAATCTGCCGAAGATGGCGCAACTCGTGGCGCAGGAGATATATGACGTGCGCGACTCTCGCAACCTGCTCTCACGCGGCGAGGCTGACTTCATGCCGAAGGACGGCGAGCAGCTACGCCTCATGTACGCCCAGCTCAACCGCCAGGAGAAGGCGCTCATGCAACTCTTCCAAGGCACGACGACAGTGGACACGACGGAAACCGTTGTCACCTTTGTGCCTGAGAAGGACGTGAAGCGTGCCGTGGCATTCCGCTTCTCGAAGAAGTTCGGACTGACCACTTCCGACGATCTCTCCGGCGAGCCCTACTACGTCAACGTCAGCGACGAGAACGTGCTGGCCGACGCACCTGCCACTAACGAGGCTGCAAAGAAGGAGAAAGACGACTTCCAGCTTGGCGTCAGCCTTCCGGGAAAGATTCGTCTGACGCTTACCGACGGCTCCAAGGCAATAGCCTACTACGAGACGTGGGCAGCACAGTACGGGCGCGTGGAGATGCTCAACGGCGCTCTGTTCGGCAAGAAACTCACGTCGAAGCTAATCATTGACGAGTCGACGGGAGCCGTAGTGGAATTGCAGACCGAGCCAATAGAATAAATATGCTGATTTCCAAATATATTGAATCTGAGGAATATAAAGGAATAATGGAATCAAAAGCCATTTGCTGACAATTGGCATATAAGGAATTATGGAATCAAAAGCCATTTGCTGACAATTGGCATATATATAAAAACAAAAAAGCAATGAGGCTTG
>DLKG01000052.1:15321-23164 GCA_002490315.1 Prevotella sp. UBA7594
CAAGCCTCATTGCTTTTTTGTCCGAGCTGATTACTCAAAGTAGAAACTAAGCACTATCATCTTTGCCTTGGCCTCCTTCACGCTCTGCGTGAACTTTATCCTACTGCGGTCGCGCAGTTCGCCGGCGTGTTTCATGTCGAGAGCGTTGCCGAGCCCATAAACGAACTTCAGTTCGGGACGTAGCTTGAAGAACGGCAGATAGAAATCGCAGCCCACACCAACCTCTATCGACGTGGAGTAGCGCTTGAGCTTCAGAATGTCGTCGCTCTTTCCTGTAAGGTTGAGCATCGGCGAGACGCCCGCCATAAGATAAGGACGATGGTTGTTGAAGCGCGGTGCGGCGAAAATCAGGTCGACCGGAACGGCTATGTACGCAGTCTTCATGTCCTGCCTACTCTCCTGCGGCTTCCCGTTCTCGTCGAGCGCCTTGAGGTCGTGGAAGACGAAATGTCGCGCTCCGAAGTACATCATCGGCGCCACTCGCAGTTGGAAATGCGTCGACAGACGCAGTTCGCCAAGCACTCCGACATTGATGCCGGGGTCCCAGCGGCTTTGGTCGGCAGTGACGAGCGTCTCCGCAGAGCCTTCATCGGTGACAATGGTCTGCGCTCCCGCCATCGTCAGTTCCATGTCCTGCATATGAGTGCCCACAACCACGCCGAAGTGGAATGGCCGCAAGTCGGTGTAGGGGCGATTCTGAACGGTGCGGTCCTGCGCCTCGGCAACGATGGCGAGAAGACAGGCGAGGAAAATTGATAAGGCTTTTTTCATTGCACTTTTTTGAGAGTTATGCCGACATCAGAGATGCCGGGCAGGATTTCGCGCTTCATGTCGTGGCGCACAAGCACGTGGATGGAGTCGCCCGAATGTAGCTCCACCCTACCAATTGGGAACTCATACTGATGATAGCTGATGCCCTTGCCTACGGAATTGCCGCGGTCATCGGTCAGACGGCAGTTGACAGTGTCGGTCAACACACGGTCGGATGGATAGACATGCTGCTCAACGATGAGCGTGATGGCGGTGAAGGGATATTCGCCTGTGGTGCGAAGTCCCAGCGTAGCGTCGTAAACGGCAGTGGTGTCAAGTGGCGAGATGCAGAAGGAGAGCGTGTCGTTCTTCTCCCAGCCCGCCACAGGCGTGCTTTGATAGCTGTCGTAGACGGTGGGGCCATTGCATGAAGAGAGAGTCACGGCAGACGCCAAGACTACCGACAAGAGGCTGAAGCATATAATCTTTTTCATACGCAAATGCTCTAATTGATATGAGAACTGAGGTTTCGCAAATGGGTAATTTATAGAAATTAAAGAAGTTAGAGAAGTTAAAGCCGTATGCTTTATGCTAAATATTCAACAAAAAAGCTTTTGGCTATCGCCTGGTTCTACCGCTTGCCTAAGCAATAACTTCTAACGACCCAAGGGAGTGATAACTTCTTTAAATTCTATAACTTCTGAACTTGCGAAAGTTGAGTGAGAAGAAAGTCAAAAGTATTGGCTTTCTTTTTGCCCCACCCCATTATTATTCCTTCGAGGCGTTGCCAGGCTTCTGCGGCTGTGCAGGCTTCTGCGGCTGTGCAGGCTTCTGCGGCTGTGCAGGCTTCTGCGGCTGGCGTGCATTCTTGTTGCCTTGCGGACGCTGCTGGCGCTGACGGTTGTTGCGGTTCTCGCCCTTGCTTTCGTTGCGGTTCTCGCCCTTGCTTTCGTTGCGGTTCTCGCCCTTGTTCTCGTTGCGGTTCTCGTCCTTAGCCTTATTCTTTGGCGACTTTTTCTTTTTCTTGCGCGCACGGTCGAATCGGCTGATGTCGGCATCAGCGAGAAGATCGGCAGGCCGTGCAGCCTCCCTCACCTTACCGTTCTCCGTGAGCGACTCCGGCTTCTCGCCACGCTTGTTCATCTCAATGATAGCGCGAGCGCGCTCGGCAGAGATAGTCTCAAGATTGGCAGCCACGCCCTTGTCGGTGGAGTAAGTGACGGTGCCGGCGAGAATGTCCGACTTGAAGAGGAAGTAGTCGCTGTCGAGAGTCTGCAGCACGATGTCGCGTGCCGGCATCTTGCGGCTCGCCTCCACGTAGTCGTCCACCTCGTAGTTGAGGCAGCATTTCAGTTTGGCGCACATTCCGGCAAGTTTCTGCGGATTGAGCGAGATGTCCTGTATACGTGCGGCATTGGTGCTTACGCTGACGAAATTCTTCATCCATGTGGCGCAGCACAACTCGCGTCCGCAGGGGCCTGTGCCGCCTATGCGTCCTGCCTCCTGACGCGCTCCTATCTGCTTCATCTCAATGCGCACGTGGAAAGTGTCGGCAAGCACCTTGATGAGTTGTCGGAAGTCGACGCGCTCGTCGGCGATGTAGTAGAAGATGGCCTTGTTGCCGTCGCCCTGATACTCAACGTCGCCGATTTTCATCTGCAGACCGAGGTCCTTGGCAATCTGTCGGCTCTGTATCATCGTGTCGTACTCGCGGCTCTTCGCCTCGCGGTACTTGTCCATGTCGACGGGCTTGGCGATGCGGTACACACGCTTGATGTCGTCAGCCGACTTGAGGTTGGCCTTCTTCAGTTGCAGCTTGACGAGGCGTCCCGTGAGCGTTACGGTTCCGATGTCGTGGCCAGGACTTGCCTCCACAGCCACGATGTCGCCCTTGCGCAGGTCGAGATGATTTACATTGTGATAGTAGCCCTTGCGCGTGTTCTTGAACTGCACCTCGACGAGGTCGGTGTCCTCCTCGTTGCCCGGCACGTCGTAGAGCCAGTCGTAGGTGTTGAGCTGCATGTTCTGCCTTCCGCAGGCGCAGTGGCAGAGCCCGCGGTCGGTGTCGCGGGATATCTTGAATTGCATATCCTTGAAATCTTTCATTTGCTTTATGTAGGGTTATTTTTTTCTTGTTATGAGAATGATGGTTTGCATGGCGATGTCGAAGAACACCATTTTGGAGTTGGCGTTTTGCCCGATGTCGCGTCTCGCCCGCTGAAACATCTCGGCGAGTTCGATGACGTTGCGTTCATGTATGAAGGGGGCGAAGCGCTGCGCGAACTGTTCCTCCTTTGCCGTCATGTAGACAAGTTGCGGGATACGGAAGTTGTAGAAGAAGTTCTCGCGCACCATCCGCAAGAAATAGTCGAGCAGTCGCTTTTGCTTCTCGCGTCCGAACGCCGCGACGCTCTCGCTCCATTTCTTGAGTTCCTTGACGCGCTTGGCATAGGCGAGGCGCATGAGCATCGTGAAGAAGTCGAAGAAGAGGCTGTTCTCGTTGCCTGCCTGCAGCTCGCCGAGCGCCTTTAGCCACGAGCCTCCTGCGAGTCGTGCTATGCGGTGGGCACTGTCGTCGTCGATGCCGCGGCGTTCGACAAGGGCCTGCTGTATGTCGTCGTCGCTGATGCGCTTGAAGTCGAAGCGCTGCGTGCGGCTGCGTATGGTTTCGAGAAGCTGTTCGGGCTGCTCGCTGACGAGGATGAAGACGGTTTGCTGCGGCGGCTCCTCAAGGAGTTTGAGGATTTTGTTGGCAGCAGTGGCGTTCATCTTTTCCGGCAGCCACATCAGGCACACCTTGTAGCCTCCCTGCGACGCCTTTATGTGGAGCTTGCGCGAGAGCGCGTCGCTCTCTCCGCCCGTGATGAGGGCTTGCTGGTTTTCGGCTCCGATGGCTGTTAGCCATTGCTCTAAACTGAAATAAGGGCCGTCGCTGAGCAGCATCTCTCGCCATTCTTTGGCGAAGTCGGTGCTGACGGGCTGATGGTCGGACCCCATCGACGAAGTTTTTATCGTGGGGTAGGAGAAATGCAGGTCGGGATGGTTCCATTGCTTGAGCAGATGGCTGTCGCCGAGCAGGCGTGAGGCGAAGGCGAGTGCCAGCGCCATCTTGCCGCAACCCGTCGGGCCGCAGAAGAGCATAGCGTGGGGCACGCGGTTCTCACTTATCATCTTCACGAGGGCTTCCTTTGCCTCGTGCTGGCCTATTACTTCGTCGAATGTCATATTGGAGTTACGAATTTCGAGTTAACATTAAAGCAGTCGCTTTGCCACTTCGCGCACGGAATCTACGGCGGAGACAGTGTAGAAATGAATGTTGCGCACGCCGTGTTCGTAGAGCTCGCGACACTGCTCCGTAGCCCATTCCACGCCGAGCTGGCGTGCGTCGTCGTCGCTTTGGCACTTCACAGCCTGCTCAGCGAGCTCCTGCGGAAAGTCGCAACGGAAAACGCGCGGCACGACGGTGAGCTGCGACAGTTTGGCGAGGGGCTTTATGCCGGGGATGATGGGAATGGTGATGCCCATTTGGCGTGCCTTCTCCACGAAGCGGAAGTACTTGCGGTTGTCGTAGAAGAGCTGTGTGACGGCGTATTCCGCCCCCATGTCCTGCTTCTGCTTGAGATACTGCATGTCCATGTCGAGATTGAGTGCCTCCTCGTGCTTCTCTGGATAGCATGCCACGCCGTAATGGAACTTGGCGCCGGGATTTTTTATCGGCGTTCCGTCGAAGAATTCGCCGGCGTTGAAGCGGTTGACCTGTGCGATGAGGTCGGTGGTGTGGGCGTGTCCGCCCGGCGTCGGGATGAAGCGGCTGTCCTCGCGTGCCTTGTCGCCGCGCAGTAGGAGCAGATTCTCTATGCCGAGAAACTGCAGGTCGATCAGTTCATACTCGATGTCCTCGGCTGTCGCCCCGCTGCATATCACGTGGGGAATGACCGGAATGCCAAACTTGTTCTGTATGGCAGCGGCTATTGCCACCGTGCCGGGACGGCGGCGCACGGAGAGGCGCTCATACTGCCCGTTGTCGAGCTCGCGGTAGACATACTCGCTGTGGTGTGTCGTTATGTTGATGTAAGCGGGATTAAACTCCCTGAACTTTTCTATCGTGGAGAAGAGGCGGTCGGTGCCCGTGCCCTTCAGCGGCGGCAACACCTCGAAAGAGAAGTGCTTCTCGCTGCTGTCGGTGAGTATTTCCTTTATGTCCATGTTTTCTTTATGTCTATATATAATGTGTGGCTGTTTCGCCGCAACTTATGCAAAGTTACTACAAAGTTACGGATTTTTTCGCAAAAAAGCCCGATATGTTTGGCTTTTTGACCCTTATTTGCTAATTTTGCTATCAATAGCCCTGTGAGGGCTCACCACCTTTTAACTCAGCACACACACAACAACAATCATGACAATCCGAAAGCAAACCTTTCCGCGGCGCGCCTCTCTCCGCATGTATGGCGCCGCCCTTCTCTTTTCCTTCGCCTTCAGCGCCAACGCCGCCAATCCGTCTACGTGCATGACGCGCATTACTCCGCCAAGCTTCTCCGTTGCCTCTGCTGCCACGGAGAAGCCCGACAACACGCGCCTTGAAAGCCGTCGCCCTGCCGTAGCCGACAGGCTCTTCGTGTCGGACGCCGTGGAGAAGAAAATACGCCAAGTGAAGAAGCTCATCAAGGACAACGCCTACCTCGCGTGGATGTTTGAGAACTGCTTCCCCAACACGCTCGACACCACCGTCCACTTCACTGACGGCGGCGACGGCAACGAGGACACCTTCGTCTACACGGGCGACATCCACGCCATGTGGCTGCGCGACTCCGGGGCGCAGGTGTGGCCCTACGTGCAGTTCGCCAAGACCGACATGAAGCTGCGCAAGATGCTGCGCGGCGTCATTCTGCGCCAGCTGAAGTGCATCAACATCGACCCCTACGCCAACGCCTTCAACCGCGAGCCTGTAGCCGACGGCATGTGGGCACACGACATCACCGACATGAAGCCGGAGCTGCATGAGCGCAAGTACGAGATCGACTCGCTCTGCTATCCCATACGCCTCGCCTACCATTACTGGCAGGTGACGGGCGACAGCTCCGTCTTCGGCGACGAATGGCGCAAAGCCGTCGCCAACATCCTGCGCGTCTTCCGCGAGCAGCAGCGCAAGCATGGACTCGGTTCCTACCACTTCCAGCGCGAGACGGAGGACCAGCTCGACACCGTGTGCAACCATGGCTGGGGCAACCCCGTGAAGCCCGTAGGGCTCATTGCCTCCGTGTTCCGTCCGAGCGACGACGCCTCGACATTCCTCTTCCTCGTGCCATCCAACTTCATGGCTGTCTCGTCGCTGCGCAAGGCTGCCGAGGTTCTGCGCGAGGTCAACGGCGACACGGCGACTGCCGGCGACTGCGTGGCGCTTGCCGACGAGGTGAGCGAGGCGCTGAGGAAATATGCCATTGTCGACCATCCGAAATACGGCAAGATTTACGCCTACGAGGTGGACGGCTTCGGCAACCACTACCTCATGGACGACGCCAACGTGCCGTCGCTGCTCGCCATGCCTTATCTCGGCGACGTGCCTGCCGACGACCCCGTCTATCAGAACACGCGCCGCTTCGTATGGAGCGAGGACAATCCCTACTTCTTCCGCGGCAAGGACGGTGAGGGCATCGGCGGTCCGCACGTGGGCTACGGCATGGCATGGCCCATGTCGCTGATGATGAAAGCGTTCACGAGCAACGACGACAACGAGATACGCGAGTGTCTGGAGATGCTGCAGCGTACTGATGCCGGCACGGGATTCATGCACGAATCGTTCAACGTCAACGACGCCAACAACTTCACGCGTGCCTGGTTTGCCTGGCAAAACACGCTCTTCGGCGAACTTATCGTGAAGCTCGCCGACGAGGGTAAAACGAGCCTGCTGCTGAGCGCGAGAAGATAGGTAAAACTAAAGCGCCGCTTTAGACTCTTTAAAGCGGCGCTTCAACAACGCTAAAGCGGCACTTTAGACTTGCTAAAGTGCCGCTTTAGTTTAGCACAACATAATCAATTGACTTTCAGAACCTTACCATTTACTTTCACGACAAGCAATCCCGTCCGTGGCAACGCCATCCGAGTCATAGCCCCTTCCGCCACCATATGCCCCAAAAGTACACCATCAGCAGTGTAGACAGCCACCATGCTGCCTTTCTTGGCGTTGCGCACGTTCAGCCATTCGCCCTCACGCCTCACGCTAACGCCCTCACTCACATTGCTGGCGACAGACAACGTCGCATCGTTGTAGATGACCTCGCCCTTGTAGGAAACTTCAAGCAGACGCTCAAATCCGCCATCTATTCCGAAATTCAAGTTCTGCTTTATTCCCCCTATAGAAGATAAGCCTTTCAACCATATACAGGTAGACAAGTAGTCCTTGCACGACTCATCGCTGTATTCGTCAATGGTCATAGTAGCAAAACCACTTTCCACATTTTCCTCTACTTTCCTGCACTTGGCATAAGATTTCAGCGGCAAACCGTCTTCATCATACTTAAAACTCCAAAAATAGTTTCCTTCGTCTGGCTTCATCCCAAAGTCGTACGCCAACAGCCAGTCGGCCGTCGCCACGCCGGACTTTTTAAAGTATACTTTGCCGCCGTCAATACGAATATATGCAAACATCTCCGGCTCACCATAACCTTCCGTATAGCAATACATCTTAAGCGCCTCATGCCCGTCAACCGTCTCTGTTCCATTCAAATAGGTCTTTTCTGTAAAGATTGGGCTTTCAGGAGTGGCCCACAAAGAACTCTTCCACACCATGCCGTCCTTGAAAAACGATTGGGCCGAAACAAACACTGAGACCATTGTCAACAGCAAAGTTGAAAGAATATTTTTCATAAGCAATAATTTTTTAACTGTTCAATTTCATTTTATGAGTGTGTAAAAAACTTGTTCCCGCAATATTCTACAGGAGGTGCGGCCTCCGAGACGTACTACGCTACAATAAAAGAAGCTGTTTTATAAATAAGAAGCTATTTTATAAATAATTACTGGTTTCCAATAAACACCTGTACTCTCCATTGCAACATGTGTAATACCATTATCCAACAGCCATTCTTTCATTTCT
>DLKG01000028.1 GCA_002490315.1 Prevotella sp. UBA7594
TTTGCCTTTTGACACACCCTCCTATGCGCTTTTGCCCTTTCTTGCTAAGGCAAGCGGCAGAGCCGAGCGCAGGGCGTTTTTCTTAAATCCGAAACTTGAATAAAAACAAGGAAACCTCCGATTTGCGGCAAAGCTGAAGGCTTACGCAAATCGGAGGCTTTTCTTGGTTGAGAGAATCCGAAACTTGAATTCACTTATTCATTTGTCGGCAACTCCTCATGCGCCGTTGACGGCGTGAGGCGTAGCGTATAGGTGTAAGTGCCGGAATACGGGCAGTCATATTTGGAGAGAATCTGGTCGCCGCCGCAGGAGTTGTTGCCCAAGCCGCGCTGCTTGGCATCGAAGTGGGCGTAAATCTGCGGGTCGCGCGTCAGGTCGTACCAGTGGAGCTGCGAGCTCCACATAGAGTCGCCGTTGGTACACCAGCGTGTCTCGTCGTAATGACCGAGCGAGAAGATTACGTCGCCCTCTGTCTTAATGTCAAGCGCAATGTTCTTTGCCTTGTCGCGGAGAGTGAGCGAGCGCATGTCCTGATGGTCGCCGAAGGTCTGCGGATGAATCATCTCGTCCACCATGTCGTCGACAGTGGTCTGGTAGCGTCCGAGGAAAGAGCCGGTCTTGCGGTCGGTGTAGTTCGACCATGGGCCGCGTCCGTAGTACTCCACGTCCTCCAGTCCGGCGGCAAACTGCATGCCGAGTCCAAGGCGAGCCAGCGTGGCGTAGCTCGGTGCGAACGTAACCTTCATGTCGACTGTAGCGTCAGGATAGAACGTGTAGTCGATGGTGTAGGTGCATCCCTGCGCTGTGCCGCGCACGGACATCGTAGCGTTGTCGCCGCTCTTCGTCAGCGCACCCGTCACGGAGACGTTGGAAGAGCTGGTGAACGTCGGGCGGTAGTTGCGGTCGTTGTCCACCTTGCGGTAGCTGTTGAAGTCGGGTCCGGCAGCAATAAGCTCTTGTCCGTCGATGGTCCACGACTCCATCTTGCCGTTGTTGAACTTGATGGAGAAATTGGAGTCGCCGTTGGTTGTGCCGCTCACTGTTGAGCCGTTCACGTCGAGCGAGCCGCCGTCAGCCACATGCTGGGGAAGGGCAGGGCGCTCGTTGAGCGCAAACTCTCCTTCAGCCACTGCGTAGCCAGCCTCTGCCCACGGCGTAGCCTCCTTGAGGCGCAGCGTGAGATTGAGGATATACTCAGCGTTGTCGCTAATCGCCGTAGTGTAAGGCACGCTCACGGAAGCCTCGTCGCCAGCGGCGATGTGCGGCATCTGAGCCACGCCTTCCTCCACCACGGAGCCGTCGCGGAGCACCTGATAGACGAGGTCGTAGGCATCGAGCGAAGTGAAGGAATTCTTGTTTCTTACGCTCACTGCGCCTCCGTTGAATGACGAGAACACGGCGTTCTGGTAAACCTTTTTCACCTCCGTCAGCTTGCCCGTCCAAGCGCGGTCGGGAGTGATGAGGCCGTTGTTGACGAAATTGCCCTGGAAGCCGATGCCCACGCCCGACGTGGAGTTGTAGTCGTAGCCCGACACCCAGTAGTGGAATCCGTTCTTGTCGAGCTTCTCGCCGGCGAGAAGACGCTCAGGGTCGTAGAACGACTGGTCTACCCAGTCCCAGATGCACGCGCCAGTGATGCCCGTGCTCGACTCGATGGCGTCCCAGTATTCCTGGAGATTGCCGACTGCCTGACCCATAGCGTGGGCGTACTCGCAGATGAAATAGGGCTTGCCGTTGTAGCCGCTCTTGCGCGAGCTTACCGTGCTGACGGTGGGGTACATGTCGGAGCCGAGGTCGGAGAGGTTGTTGTTGCCCTCATAGTGGATGAGTCGGTCGTCGAGGCTCTTGATGTTGCTGTATGAGGCAGAGAGATTGGACGCTCCGCCGCTCTCGTTGCCCATCGACCAGAAGATGACGCTCGGGTGGTTGCGGTCGCGCATCACCATGCGCACCTCGCGGTCGTTGATGGCCTTTGCCCACATCGAGTTGGAGGCAAGTCCCTGGTTGTAGTGACATTCCATGTTGGCCTCGTCCATGCAGTAGAGTCCGTAGTAGTCGAACATGGCATACATCTTCGGCTGGCGCGGGTAGTGGGACGTGCGCACGGTGTTGACGTTGGCCTGCTTCATCAGCTGCACGTCGCGGAGCATAGTCTCCATGTCGATGGCGCGGCCGTATTCGGGATGGGCATCCTGCGTGTTGACACCCTTGAAGAAGACGCGCTTGCCGTTGATGTAGATGAGGTTGCCCTGCTGCGTAATCTTGCGGAAACCGTACTTCGTGGTGAACACCATCTCCTCGGAGTCGTCTGCCGTCTGCTTCACGACAACGGAGTAGAGATACGGATCTTCGGCAGTCCAGGGATGGAGTCCGGAGAGAGAGGCAAGTGAGAGGTTGAGCGTCGCGTTGGCATCGCCGTTGTAGGTCTGTGAAGTCTCGGCGACGAGCTTGCCGCTCTGGTCGAGCAGTTGCACGCTGAGCAGCTTCTCAGCCTCCACCTTGTCGCGGTTGTCTATCTTTAGGGCTACGTTGAGCGTGCCGCTCGTGGCGTCGTCGCTCTGCGAAGTGGTCGTGATGTAGTGGTCGGCGACGAACACCTTCGGCGTGGCGACGAGATACACGTCGCGATGTATGCCGGAGAGGTGCCACATGTCCTGCCCTTCGAGATAGGAGCCGTCACACCAGCGGTAGACGCGCACGGAGAGCTGGTTGTCGCCGACGCGGGCGAAGTCGGTGATGTCAAACTCCGCGTCGGTGTTGGAGTCCTGCGAGTAGCCTACGTACTTGCCGTTCACCCATACGACGGCGGCGCTGTACACTCCGTCGAAGTGGATGAAGAGTCGCTTGCCGTCCCATTTCTCCGGCACGTTGAACGAGCGGCGGTAGAAGCCCGTGGCGTTGTGGTCCTCGACACCGTAGGACGTGAGTCCGACGTTGGCGTTAGGCGGGTTGTTCTGGAAGGGATAGCCGACATTGGTGTAGACGGGCTTGCCGTGGCCAGCCATCTCCCATGACAGCGGCACGCGGATGGTGCCCCATGAGGAGTCGTCGTAGTCCTCGGCGAAGAAGTCGCTCTCGCCCGGACCCGACTGTGTGCCAGGCACGTATTGGAATTTCCATTCACCGTTGAGAAGTTGCGTCTCCGCCTTCTCCGGCGTTAGCCAAGGCTTGTCGAAATGTGAGTCTGCCTTCATCTCTGCTTCGGAGGAGTAGGGGATGAACGTGGCGTGGGCGTCTTCCTTGTGGTCGGCGAATTTCTGCTGGTTGCTTATCCAGGAGACGTCGAACTTGCGTTCGGTAGGCTCCGAGGTGCCGCCTCCGCCGCTGGTAACGTCCTCAAGTGACACTTCCTTGTAGGTAGCCCATGTGCGTGTGCGTCCCTGAGTGCTGCCGTAGAGGATGGAGGAGAGGCTGAGCACACCGCTGATGGTGGATGCTTCACAGCGCTGCACGCCGTTGACATAGAGTCCGTCGCTCTTGAGTTCGATGGTTGTCTCGTCGCTGATGTTGCTGTATTCCTCGCGCAGGGTGTTGTAGGGGTTGAAGCAGTTCACCTGCAGCGTCGCTGATTTCTTGGTGTAGAAGAAATGGATGACGTTGACGCCTCCCCATCCGTTGGTGCCTTGCAGGTCGGCACCGAGCGAGATGACATTCTCGAACTCCGTGTCGTCGTGGCAGGTGCTGAGGTCGAGCACAATCTTCAGCGACTGCTTGGAGAAGTCGATGGCTGTCTCTTGCGAGTAGGATGAGCCATTGGGACTATAGTCGGTGAGTAGCGTCTGGCGGGCGTTGGCGCTGAGCGTGCCTCCGAGGAGGCAGGTGATGAGCGCCAACATGAGCGCGAGCCGCTGTCTGATGTTTGTTGTCATAATTATTATAAGGTTGATAGGATTGCTTTATTTCGTTCGTTTCTTTCCGCCCATGATGTAGACGCCCTTCTGCAGGCCCTTGGTGTCGTGCGTCTTGCCCTTCACTTTCTGTCCCGCCGTGGTGAAGACGTCGAACGGAGCGGAGCCGTCAGCGTTGACGGAGCCGATGGCTGTCTCGCCGTCGAGGCTCCATGACGTCACGACGTGATTTTGCGAGGAGAAGTAGGCGTTCATGCCACAGACGTCGTAGGACGTGGCGGGCTCTACGCCATGATTGCCGTCAACTACGTAGGCAGGGTTGGAGTATTTGCCGCTGGCGAGCGTTCCGCAGAAGGAAACGCCGTCGTAGTCGACTCCGCTTGTGCTTGTAGCGAACGACATGTCGCCCGTGAACGTGTAGTGATGGTCGGCGTGATTGTCCTTCTTCGGTAAAATCAGGTAAGGCACGCCCGCATTTATGCTGCTGACAGACGTGAACTGTGCTTCGTTGCCGGCGAATCCCGTGAACTCAGCCACTTTCGTGCCCTCACCGAACTGCTCCTTTATTTGCTCCTCGCTGATGTTGATGGGCGAGCAGAAGCCGTTCCAGGCGTCGAGGTTGAATGAGCGTGCGAGTTGCACCTCCGCCTCGCCGTCGGCGTGAATGTCGTATTGCGTGTCGTCTTCGGAGAATGTGTAGACGGGCGTCGCTCCCTTCGTGCTGACGAGTAGCCATTGTGCTGCCTTGAAGTCGGAGCTTGGCACGCGCGGCATGGCTGCCAGACGGTTATAGACGGGGCTTTGGTAGAGATAGAAAGATGCGCTTGCTTCTGCGTTGCGGCTGGCGATGGCGTAGCTTTCCGTGCCTTCTACGCGCTCTATGCGCCATTCGCTGTATGTGCCTCCTGATGTTGACGCCGTGCCGAAGAGTGTGGCTCCAAGTTCGCCGCTTGCCGTCTTTATGCGGAAGAAGCCGGGTGTGGCGGATGACTCAATGCTCTCAAGCGTCACCTCCACCTTCTCGCCGCCGAGCACGAGGCTGTTGCCGTCGGTGCCGAGAAACTCGTTTCTGTCTACGTTGTAGAGATAGTAGCTCTCTCCCGGCGTGGGGCTTGAACCCTTGTACGTGTCGGCGCTGGCTGTTGAGCAGGCGCAGAGGAGCGCAAGGGCTGTGAAAAAGGTTTTGTTCATATTTGTTCTTTCTTTGGAATTATGCTTGGGTAAGTTTCTTTTCTCTACTTCACGAGCAACTTCTTGCCGCCGACGATGTAGACGCCCTTGGCAAGCGCTACGAAGCGGTTGCCCTGCACGCGGTCGCTGAAGACGCGGCAGCCGGCGATGTTGAAGATGTCGACGCGCTGCTCCGTGGGTGTCACGAGAAGCACTCCTCCCTCGCGGGCGTAGGCATCAGGCTGCGTGCTGTCGGCGTTGAGGCTGCTGACGGATGTCGGCACGTGGACGTCGCCCATGCCGTCCTTCTGGTAGAGGCGCACGTAGTCGAAGAGCGTCTCGTAGGTGAACGTGTCGTCATAGTGCTTTGGCCATGTGTTGTCGCTGCCCACGCTCTGGTTGAGAATCACGTAGAAGGGCTTGTCGAAGGGCCATTGTCCGAGGTCGAGCATGCTTTGGCTGCTGCTCTTCGCATAGGAGAAAGCCTTCTTTCCGTCGAGGTACCATGTTATGATGGTCGGTTGCCAGTCGAGCGTGAGGACGTGGTACTGTGACGGGTCGGCATAGGTGTTGCCGGAGTTGGGCAAGGAGAGATGGAGGTCGTAGGTTACATGTGTGTGTACGGTGTTGTACTCCTTGTATTCGTTGTCGATTTGCTCCCAGATGTCAATCTCGCCTGCGTAGGGCCACCCCTTGGAGTTGTCCTGCGGCATGAGCCAGAAGGCGGGGAAGTTGCCAGTGTGCGGATTGGTGCGTATGCGTCCCTCGATGCGTCCGTATGTGAAGTACATCTTGTCGGAACTCTCGATGGCGCCCGAGATCATTCCCACTTCGCCCTCTTCGGCTATGGTGTTCTTCATGGCGCGTGCCACGAACTTGCCGTCTTTGATGTAGGCAGTGAGGCGTTGTCCCTCGGCGGTCTGCGACGTGAAGCGCTTCCATGCCGGGTTTTCGCGTGAGCAGTTGTGCCATACGTTGGCGTCGGGCAGTGAACCGTCGGCAGCGTTGAACTCTTCTGCGAAGGTCTGCTTGTACTCCTCGGTGCCGTTGGGCGCGAACTGTGCCGTGACGCGCACGTCGCCGTCCGCCTTGTCGGCAGCGATGGTGAAGTTGCGTCCTGCCTTCACGTCTTCAACGTCGTACTCCTCCCACTGGCGGTTGCCGTGCACGTACTGTGCGCCGTCGAGGTTGTGGCCGTGGCGTACCTTCACGCTTTCCACGTCGTAGCCGTCGGCAGGAGCCAGAGGCAAGAGAGGAATGGTACTGCCGTAGGCGCAGGTGGTGGCGATGCCACTGTTGCCGCCGCCAACGATGTTGCCGCCGAGGGAGTTCACCTCAAGCTTGCCGTTGGCTTCGTGGACGTTCAGGAGGAAGTCGACGATGTAGCCGTTGTTGTTGTCGATGTGGAGGATGTTGGTCAGGTCGTAGTCGCCCGCAGGGTCGATATTGTCGCTGTCGAGCTTCAGACGTGCCCGGTAGAAGCCTGGCTTCAAGGCGTCGGGCAGTTTGAAGGACGGGAGTTGTGCCGTCTTGCCGCCTTCCTCGCCGAGGCTGTTCTTGTTGTTGTAGGAGCTGAACGCCACGAGCTCGCTTGTGGTTTTTGCGGAGCCGTCCTCATTGAGCGACGGGCTTAGCGCGCCGTCCTGATTGTAGTCGATGTAGAGATAGGCGTTGAGGGCGTCGGAGCCTTCGTATTGTATGCTGGGCGTGAGCGTGCTGCCGGGCGTTGCGCTGACGGATGTGTCAAGCAGGTCGCGATAGACTGTGGTACCTTCAGGGATGTCAATGGACGACGCTGCGCCGCTGCTGGGCGTGATACTGAAGGAAGTGAGCTTGTTGGCGTTGGGGTCTGCTTGCTGAAGAGTGGGGTCGAAGTTGAGCTTGTACTCCTCGCCTTCTGCCGTGTTCTCAATGAATTCGGCAGCGATCTCGACGTCGCCGTCGATGTAGCTTGCGGGAATGACGCAGATGCCGTCATTGGCGTTGATGACGTTAATGATATCGTTGCTCCACTGCTTTGTGCCTCTTGTAGAGGCGTCGCCGTTGAGGTTGTAGCCATGCTTCACGTTTAAGGCATAGAGGAAATATCCTTCTTTCGGCTCCACCTTCAGCGTGAGATCCTTGCCGAATTCCGCCTCGCTTGCCTGCAATTCGGAGCCGTCAGCGTTGAGCAGCTTGCCTCTGTCGTTGGCGAGTGCCGTAACGTGTACTGTTTCGCCGTGTATGTTGATGCGTGTGTCGACGATGACGCCGCCGTTCTTTAGAATGTCGTTGCCAGCTGCCGTGTTGCCGCCCGGGTCTACGCAGTCCCAGTCGATTTTGTAGCGCATACGGTAGAAACCGGGAGCAGTGCCCTCGGGGATGGTAAATGCGGGGGGATTGACGGGTGGCTCGTTCTTGACGTTGGCTCCGTTGCTGTTCCGGTTTTTGTACATGGAGTAGGTCATGAGGTCGCGTGCCTGGTTGACGCCGCTGTCGTCGTAGTCCACATCGAAGTTGCCGTCGTTGCCGAGGTCGATGTAGGCGTAGCCGCACATCCAGTCACCGGTCCAGTTGAAGCTTGCCGTGACGCTTTCGCCTGCCTTGGCGCTGAAGCTGTTGTCAAGACGGTTGAGGAATATGCGTCTGCCCTCCGCCTTTTGGTCGGCTGCAATCGTCTGTGTGCCGTCGCTGCTTGTGAACTTTATGGCTGAGACGTAGCGGTTGTTGTTGGTGATGGCGGCGTCTTCAGCGAAGTTGATGGGGTAGTTGGCGCTTTGCGCTCCAGCTACGGAAGGTAGTGAGGCGGCAATGCAAAATGCTGCCAATGCAGTGTAATAGAATTTTTCCATGCGTATGTAATGATTTCGATTTCCTTATGCAATATGTAATGCTTTAGATTTCCTTATGCAATATATAGTGTTTTCGATTTCCTTATACAATATATAATGCTTTCGATTCCCTTATACAATATATAATGCTTTTTGATTTCTTTTAATAGATGTGATGATGTCAGGTGTTTTAGGATTATAGATTCATGCCGTTTATTGCTTGGCGGCTAATCTGTTAGCAAAGGTAGTGGAAAAAAGGGACATGGCAAAATTAATGATGTCCAAATTAGAATTAAAGTATAAGTGGCACCTTAGACGAGCTAAAGTGCCACTTAGGCTATAGTTTGTTCCCGTTTTCGGGACGGTCGTTATTTACTTGACGAGCACCTTATCGCCGTTGACGATATAGACGCCTTTATGCACGTTGAGCGTGCGTATGCCTTCTACGGTTTCGTGTAGGATGCTGTGACCGTTCACGTCAGCCACGCTGACGCTTGTCGGCTGGGCAGCATGGAGCGTGATGGTGCCTTTGGAAGTCTCCACGCGGAAAGCTTTCGTGTCTTCTACGCTGTTGACAGCCGTCGGGTCGCTCTTGAAGAACGGCACAATGCGGATGTCGCCGTCGACGCAGTTGGCTGGGATGGTGTACTCACCATTGGTGAACTGCGATGCCTGCACAGTGAATTCCTCCCACTGCTTGTTCTCGTGCTTCGTGCTTGCGCCTTCCAGGTTGTAGCCGTGGCGAATCTTCATGTAGTCGAGCGTGAAGCCTACGGCAGGCTGAGCCTTGATCTTGAAAGCCTGTCCGAAAGGAGTGGTGCGACCCGTTACGGGCTGTCCGTCCGACATGAGCACCTCGCCGTTGAGGCCTCCGCCGTTCTCCTCCGTTGCACGGTATACATTGACGTTGTCATTGTGGATGTTGATGCGAGTGTCGATGATGGCACCGCCGTTGCTGGTGATGAGGTTGCCGGTCTTGATGTTGCCGCCCGGGTCTACGCAGTCCCAGTCAACCTTGTAGCGCATGCGGTAGATGCCTGGCGTAAGGTCGGAAGGAATGGTGAACGAAGGCATGCCAACGCCGCAGTCGCCCGACACGGTCGTGTTGTTGCTGTTCTTCTCCTTGAAGTAAGAGAAAGCCATGAGCTCGTTGGCGTTGTTGAGTCCGTTGTCGTCGTAGTCAACGTCGAACTTGCCGTTGTTGTCCTTGTCGAGGTAAGCATAGCCGTGCATCCATACACCCGTCCAGCTGATTGTGGCTGTGACACTTTCTCCTGGCTTCGCCTTGAAGCAGTTGTCGAGCTTCTTGAAGTAGAGCTTCTTGTCGGAGTTCTGGCTGATGGAAAGTGTCTCTGTGCCTTCCGGAGTGGTCAGACCTACATTGTTCACATAGCGGTCGGTGCGTGTGTGTGTAGTGCTCTCCTCATAGTTGATGGGGTAGTTGCTGGCGGAGAACGACGGTGACGACTTGGTGCTCAGCACGATGTCGTCCACGAATACGGCGTGGTCAGACGTGTAGTTGTGTGCCGACTGGCGGTCTACCACCACGAGGAGATTGCTGATAGTGATGCCGTCAGCTCCGTTTATTGGGAACACGATGTCCTGCCAGCTGCCGGCTGTCAGGTTGCTTGTCGGTACGCTCCAGAACTGCTGTGTTGTGGCAGGCTGCCATGGGCGGTCGTTGCGTCTTCCCATGCCGATGAGCATTACAGGCGAGTCGACATCAGTGTACATCTTTATATGCACGTACTGTGTGGTGCGCTTCAGTGCGAAAGGTTCCTTCAACTCCACGAGAGCGCCGAAAGTGTTGGAGCCGTAGCGTGAGCGCTGCACACCGAGCATCTTCTCAGAGCCGTTGGGAGCAAATCCGAGTGTGGCGTCAACCTCGTTGAGGTCGTTGTTGATGACTTTCACGTTGCCCGTGAGGTGGTTGGTGTTGAAAAGTGATGTCGGGTTGGGGTCGTAGGCGCGTACCGACACATAGCTGTCTTCCGACTCGAAGTCGCAGAGGGTCTTGTCCTGCTGTGCCATTGCCGTGAGCGGCAAAAGGAGTCCGGCGAGGCATATATATTTCTTCGTATTCATTTTTGTTCTTGTTTTTAGTTCGGGATGTGAGGTTTAGTAAACTGAGAGTGTGTGGATGAGCGGGCAAGCCTTGCTGTCCTCGATGGTGATGCGCAGGTACTTAGAGTTTACGCCGCCCTGGTAGCTGTTGGAAGTGCTGCCGTGGAGGGGGATTATGCGCTTGTAGCCGATGGTTGTCTTAGTCACCTCAGTGGCGCGTTCCGTGTAGTTGACGCCGTCGGTGCTGGTCTCAATCTTGAATTTCTTCACACGCTGTCCGAGCTTGATAAACTCTTGTAGCATGACATAGCGGAGCGGTTTAGCCTCCGGCCACTCAAGTGTGATGACAGCCGATGTCTTTCCGTCGGGAGCAGCCCAGTAGGTGTCCTTGTTGTTGTCGGTCATGTTCTTGGCGTCGTAGTTGCCGTTGCCCATCGCCTGGCGTGTGCAGTCGGTAGAGATGGTTGCAGATGTGGCGAGGTCGGTGCCGAGGCGCTGCTTAAGGAGCTTGCCGAGGTCGGACATCACCGTCACGAGGCTCTCGTCGATTTCTCCTGCTCTGTTTGGCGGGAGGTTGAGGATGAGGGTGGCGTTGCGGCCAACCGTCTCGAGATACATCTGGAAGAGGCGCTCAGCCGTTTTGGGCTGGTTGTTCTTGGAAGAGTCCCAGAACCATCCCTTTGTTGTCTTTGCGTCGCTCTCGCCCGGCAGCCACTGCCATGCGTTCTCGTCGCCGCTCTCAGCGTCGCCCATCGACCAGCAGGTCTGTCCGGAGTAGCCTTCCTCGTTGCCGATCCAGCGTGCCTCTCCGCCGACACCCCACATCACCACGTTGGGAAGGAGGTTGTGGATGGAGTCGCGCAGGTTAGGAATGTCGTAATAGGTCTGTGCGTTGTCGATGGTGCGCTTCTGCGATGATGTATAGCTACCATAGCCGCCGGCATGGTCGCCGCCAGTGGCGCCGTCGAACCACATCTCAAACTGGTCGTTGCCGTACTTCGCGAGCTCCACGCACTGCGGGAGGAAGACGAGTTTTGCGTATTCGTCAGTGTAGTTGCCGTTGGAGTCCTTCTTGCCCCAGTATGGGCTCGACATATCCCACGGCGACACATAGAAGCCGTATTTCATATTGAGCTTTCGTGCTGCCTCGGCGAAGTCTTTCGGGATGTTTGTCTCCTTGCCGTAGCCGCTTGAGTTGCGCACGCAGTGCTCCGTGGTCTGTGTTGGCCAGAGGCAGAATCCGTCGTGGTGCTTTACAACGGCGATACCACCCTTCATGCCAGCCGACTGTGCCACCTGAAGCCATTGCTCCGGATTTGGCTTCTTTGTCGGGGCGAACACTGTCTCGCGCTCCATGCCCGATCCCCACTCCTCGTTGGTGTAGGTGTTCATGCCATAGTGGAAGAATCCGTAGAATTCAGTCTCGTTCCATTTCAACTGACGGTCGCTCGGGACGGGGAATACTGGAGCTGGAGTGTTGTCGGGATTGCTTACGCTCTCCTCAACCAGCTTGAAGTTGCTGCTTTGTGCAGACATTGTGCCGGGCACTGCGGCTGTGAGGCACAGCGCTGAAAGCAAAGTGTAGATTTTCTTCATATTTGCTTGATTGTTTAATAATAGATTTGTTTCGTGCAAAGTTAGCAATAAAATGCGAAACTTTATAAAAAAGCTTCAAAAAAAACGAGTTGGTATGGAAATATATTTCACATGTATATTCAGCCGCTCGCATGGAATCGTGTGGGCAAACCACAAAAAAAATACGGCACTACTCATCAACGAGCAGCGCCGTAAAGCCTATGTTTAACTAAAAATCCTTTTCGTAATTAATGAAGATCCTCACGGCCCCTCATTGTTACCTGTTAAACAATCCTTTTCTTCGCCGTCACAAAAGCAAGCTCACTTGCGTTTTGTTTCAGGCTCTGTAGAAAAGTCAATTTACCTTAAACCTAATAACTAAAAACCTAAATCTATTACTACTAACCTAAACAATCTATTAACCTTTTGACGATGCAAAGGTACGCACTTTTTCGTAAGTGACAAATATTTTTCATAAAAAGATGCAAGTTGCTCTACTTTTATTGATATACGTCAAAAAACAATGTGCTCGAACACAACCGACATCCACGCTTTTATAGTTGTTGCAGACTTACGGATTGTTACATTGTAGCCCCATAATGCGACGAACCATAAGCCGGAAGGCTTGCGGAGAAACGCTGCGTGATGCCGGAAAGTACGTGGCGACATTGCAAATATAGGAGAGCCGGAAATCTGTGTAGAAAATCTATGGAGGTGGCGGAAAGGCTTGTTTTTGGAGGAAAAGTTGCGCTATTTGAATAAAAAGCTATAAATTTGTACAGACATAGAATATTAGTACAGACATATTACATATACCTATTATATATATGAGAGTACTCATTGTAAACACAAGCGAGAACAACGGCGGAGCCGCCGTCGCAGCCAACCGGCTTATGGAGGCGCTGAAGAAGAACGGCGTCAAGGCGAAAATGCTCGTCGCAGAGAAGCAAACGGAACACGTGACGGTGGCAGCCTTGCCCCACAGATTGCTCTACAAATGGCATTTCCTGCGTGAACGTCTCTCCATTTTCTTACATCTCTACTTCTCGCGCCAACACCTCTTCGACATCGACATAGCCAACGCGGGCAGCGACATCACCAGTTTGCCGGAGTTCCGCGAAGCCGACATCATACATCTCAACTGGATCAACCAAGGTATGCTGTCGCTCGGCTCCATACGTAAGATACTCAAGAGCGGTAAGCCCGTCGTGTGGACCATGCACGACCTATGGCCAGCCACGGGCATCTGCCATTATGCACGCACATGCTCCGCCTTCCGTACGGCGTGTCACAACTGTCCCCTCCTGCCCGGAGGAGGCAAGACTCACGACCTCTCGCGCCGCCTTTGGGAGCGCAAGAAGCGCCTCTACCACGCCAGCAACATCCATTTCGTGACTTGCAGCCATTGGCTTGAAAACCAGGCGCGCCAAAGCTCTCTGCTCACTGGGCAGCGCATAAGCTCCATTCCCAACACCATAGACACCCACATCTTCTGTCCCGCCGACCAGCGCGAGGCGCGTCTCAAGTGTAATCTCCCGGAGAAGGGACGCATCATCCTGCTCGTGGCGCAGAAGATAACGGACGAGCGCAAGGGTGCACCCTACTTCGTCGACGCTGTCAACCGCCTCGTCGACGCCAATCCGCAGATGAAGGACTCTACATCGGTCGCCATCCTCGGCTCACACGCCGACGAGATAGCCGCCCAACTCCATCTCCCTTCCTACGCTCTCGGCTACGTCAGCAACGAGCGGCAGATAGCCAATGTCTACAACGCCGCCGACGTCTACGTGCTCCCATCGCTTGAGGACAATCTCCCCAACACGATTATGGAGGCAATGGCGTGCGGTGTGCCCTGCGTGGGATTTCGCGTTGGCGGCATACCGGAGATGATCGACCATCAACGCACCGGCTACGTCGCCAATTTCAAGGACTCCGCCGACCTCGCCGAGGGCATACGCTGGACGCTCGACGACGCCGACCGCGCCTCGCTCACGGAGAATGCCCTGCGGAAAGTTGCCCACAACTATTCGCAGCAGAGCGTCGCCATGCGCTACATTGAGGTCTACAACGAGATGATAGCCCTCAAACGCTACATCGTATAACGCCATTTACACCTTATATATAATATATATAATATATACACAGATGATAAAATTCACAGTCATCACTTGCACGTACAACGCCGCCGGGGTCGTGCAGCCTACTCTCGACAGCGTGCGCCGACAGACATGGACGCAGATTGAACACCTCATCATCGACGGGGCATCCTCCGACGCCACCGTCAGCCTTGCCGACGCCTATCGCCGACAGAGCGAAGAGGAGGAGACAGAACACGACGTGCGCATAATGAGTGAACCCGACCATGGACTCTACGACGCCATGAACAAAGGCCTTCGTCTCGCCACGGGCGACTACGTGATATTCCTCAACGCTGGCGACACCTTTCCTTCCGATGATACGCTGGAGACAATCTCCAACGATGTCAACGAACGTTCCGACGGCAAGCTTCCCGCCGTGCTCTACGGTGACACCGACATCGTGGACGCCACTGGCAACGTGCTCCATCCGCGGCGTCTCGCCCCTCCTGACAATCTCTCCTGGCGCTCCTTCCGCCACGGCATGCTCGTCTGCCATCAGGCGTTCTACGCCCGTACCGACATCGCCCGTGCCGAGCCTTACGATCTCAGCTATCGCTTCTCCGCCGACGTCGACTGGTGCATACGTGTCATGAAGCGTGCCGAGCGCGAGCACCTGCAGCTCCTGCGCCTGCCGGAGGTTGTTGCCCACTATCTCGACGGGGGCATGACCAACAAGAATCACCGAGCCTCGCTTATGGAACGCTTCCGCGTCATGCGCCATCACTACGGACTCATCCCCACGCTTGCCATGCACGTGTGGTTTGTCGCGCGTGCCGTGCTGAAGCGAAGCGGCGCCAGACCTTAATTCCTAATAAATGTTCAATTAGAATAAATAGTTTTTAATTTTACAATAAGCCTTTTGCCGTGCCGTTATATATTCGTAACTTAGCTCTTGCTATCGGCAGCCGCCAACACCCGCATGGGACGGCGGCAGCCGGAGCGCGACATTAAATCTAATGACATACATTTATTATGGATACAAGCAATAACTTTTGCGTGATTCTTGCCGGTGGCAAGGGACGCCGCCTGTGGCCATGCAGCCGCGAAAACCGCCCCAAGCAGTTTCTCGACTTCTTCGGAACGGGACGCACCCAGCTGCAAGCCACCTACGACCGCTTTGCGCGCATCCTTCCCGTGGAGAACATCTATGTCAACACCAATGAGGCCTATGCCGACATCGTGCGCGAGCAGCTGCCCAATCTTGCCCCCGACCATCTTCTCGCCGAGCCTATCCACCGCGGCACGGCGCCCAGCGTAGCCTGGTGTACCCACCGCATAAAACACGCCAATCCCGACGCCAACATCGCCGTTGTTCCTTCCGACCAGACCATCATCGGCGACGACGCTTTCGCCGACTGCATCAACCGGGGCTTCGACTTCGTTGCTACACACGACTGTCTGCTTACTCTCGGACTCAAGCCTACGCGCCCCGAGCCAGGCTATGGCTACATTCAGATGGGCGACCCCGTGGGGGAGGGCGTCTACAGTGTGCGCTCCTTCACGGAGAAACCTGAGCGCGACTTCGCACGCATCTTCATGGAGAGCGGCGAGTTCTACTGGAACACCGGCCTCTTCCTCGCCAGCGCACGCTGCCTTCTTAAACGCTTCGACGAACTCCTGCCCACCGTTCTCCGCAACTACGACGCCGAGCATCCCGCGTACGACTACCGCGAGGAGAACCAGTTCATCCACGACAATTTTCCGCTCTATCCCAACCAGTCGATCGACTACGGCATACTGGAGAAGTCCGACAACGTGTGCGTCATGAAGTGCAACTTCGGCTGGGCAGACCTCGGCACGTGGCACAGCATCTATGAGGCAATGAACAAAGGCGAGGGCGACAATGTCGTCATCGACAGCGACGTAGTGCTCGACAACTCCAGGGGCAACGTCGTGAAGCTCCCCAAGGAGCGCCTCGCCGTCATCAGCGGTCTTGACGGCTACATCGTGGCGGAGAAGGACAACGTGCTTCTCATCTGCCGCAAGGAAGACTCGTCAGCCAACATCCGACGCCTTATCAACGAGATACAGCTCCAGAAGGGCGACGACTTCATATAATCCTCACTACCATACAAACAGCAAACAATCTACTTATGACAAGAATTCATCTATTGTCTGCACTTCTCGCCATGCTTTTTGCCTTGCCGCTCAGCGCCGCCAAACCCGTGCGCGTGGCGTGTATCGGCAACAGCATCACCTACGGCATGAAACTCGACGACCCCTCCACGGAGTCCTATCCCGCCCAACTGCAGCGCCTTCTCGGCAGCGGCTATGAGGTGGGCAACTACGGCAAGTCGGGCGCAACGCTCCTCCGCCATGGCCATCGTCCCTACGTGGAGCAGGAGGAATGGCGCAAGGCGAAGGCATCGAAGAGCGACATCGCCATCATACATCTCGGTATCAACGACACCGACCCGCGCAACTGGACCTACTACCGCGACGAGTTCGTTGCCGACTATCTCGCAATCATCGACACATTGCGGCAGCTGAACCCTGCCTGCCGCGTCATCGTCGCCCTCCCCACGCCAATCACTTATAAGCATCCGCGTTTCGAGAGCAGCACGCGACAGTGGCGCGAGGATGTGAAGGATGCCATAGCGACTGTCGCTCAGGCGTCCGGAGCGCAGCTCGTCGACTTCGAGCGTCCGCTCATCGATTATCCGCAGCTCCTCCCCGACGCCGTTCATCCCAACCGAGATGGTGCGCGCCGACTCGCCCTCGCTGCTTACGGAGCCGTCACCGGCAACTACGGCGGCTTGCAGATGCCTGACGTCTACAGCGACAACATGGTGCTGCAGCGCGACCGACAGCTGCTCATCGGCGGCACGGCAGACGCCGGGGAAAAGGTGACAGTGGAGCTGACTCGCGCCTCTGCGCCCACACCGAAAGCAGGAAAGGGTAAGCCGCGCCATGTGCGTGCCCCAAAACCCTCCGTCTTCAAGGCGGAGACGACGGCTGACGCCATGGGCGACTGGAGCGTCTGTCTTCCTGCCCACCGTGCCGAGAAGGGCCTGACGCTCACCGTCAGCACCTCCCGTCGCACACTCTCCTTCAGCAATGTGGCTTACGGCGAGGTGTGGCTCTGCTCCGGACAGTCCAACATGGAGTTCATGCTCAAGGAGGCTGCCACCGCCGCACGCGACATTCCTTCCGCCTCCAATCCCGACATACGTCTCTTCGACATGAAGGCGCGCTGGCGTACTAATGCAGAGGAGTGGAGCCAAAATGCTCTCGACTCCATCAACGACCTGCAATACTTCCGCCAAACACAATGGCAAACGTGTACCCCGGAGACGGCACGCGACTTCTCTGCCATCGGCTACTACTTCGCACGTATGCTGCAAGACAGCTTGCAAGTGCCCGTCGGCGTCATCTGCAACGCCGTGGGCGGAGCGCCGTGTGAGGCATGGATAGGCCGCAAGGCTGTGGAGTGCCAGCTGCCCCACATCCTCGACAACTGGACCGGCAACGACTTCATACAGCCCTGGGTGCGCGAGCGTGCCCTTTTCAACATGAAGAAATCCTCCGACATACGCAGCCAGCGCCATCCCTATGAGCCGTGCTACCTCTTCGAGGCGGGCATAAAGCCGCTTGCCCACTATCCGATACGCGGCGTCGTTTGGTACCAGGGGGAGTCGAATGCGCAGAACTTCAATCTCCACGAGCAACTCTTCAAGATGCTCGTCGGCGACTGGCGTGCATATTGGCAGCAACCCTCCATGCCGTTCTATTACGTGCAACTCTCAAGCATGGACCGCCTGCCCTGGCAGTGGTTTCGCGACAGCCAGCGCCGCCTGCTCAGCGAAGTGCCGAATGTAGGCATGGCAGTGTCGTCCGACATGGGCGACTCCCTCAATGTGCATCCCACGCGCAAGCAGCCCGTCGGCGAGCGACTCGCACGCCTCGCCCTGCACAATGACTACGGCTTCTCCGCTCTTGAGAGCAGCGGGCCGCTCGTAAAGGGAGCCTACGTCACGGGCGACGGCATAGTGCGCGTGGAGTTTGACCACGCCGGCAGCCTCGCCACGAGCGACGGCCGCGAGCCGCTCACGTTTGAGGTGGCGGAATACGAAGGACTCTACCACAAGGCAGAGGCACGCATCGAGGGCTCAACCGTCGTCGTCGTTTCCTCCGAAGTGGCGAAGCCGCGCTATGTGCGCTACGGATGGCAACCCTTCACACGCGCCAATCTTGTCAATGGCGAGGGTCTGCCTGCCTCCACGTTCCGCATTGAAGTGAAATAACAAAAAAATTAAGAATAAACAACATATTAAAAGTAGTACAAAATATTTTGTTTGTTTCAAAAAAGTTGTATCTTTGCAGAAGATAAGAAACGACAGAACAAATATTAATAAACATATAATAAAACATCATTTATTATGGCATTTTTATCTAACGAGAAACTCTTGATCGTCGGTGCCGGCGGCATGATTGGTTCAAACATGGTACAGAGCGCCCTTATGCTGGGCCTTACTCCTAACATTTGTCTTTACGATATCTATGAGCCGGGTGTTCATGGCGTATACGACGAGATCCAGCAGTGCGCATTCCCAGGTGCGAACGTAACTTACACTGTAAATCCTGAAGAGGCTTTCACAGGCGCTAAGTTCATCATCTCTTCCGGTGGCGCTCCCCGTAAGGAGGGTATGACCCGTGAGGACCTCCTCAAGGGCAACTGCAAGATCGCCGCTGAGTTCGGTGACAACATCAAGAAATACTGCCCGAACGTAGAGCACGTGGTTGTTATCTTCAACCCGGCTGACGTTACTGCTCTTACAGCTCTTATCCACTCTGGTCTTAAGCCCAACCAGCTGACCTCTCTCGCTGCCCTCGATTCTACACGTCTGCAGCAGGCTCTCGCACATGAGTTCAACGTACAGCAGGACAAGGTGACCGGTGCACACACTTACGGTGGTCACGGCGAGCAGATGGCTGTATTCGCTTCTCAGGTGAAGGTAGACGGCAAGCCTCTCTCAGAGCTCGGTCTTTCTGCAGAGCGTTGGGAGGAGATCAAGCACAACACCGTACAGGGTGGTTCAAACATCATCAAGCTGCGCGGTCGTTCTTCATTCCAGAGCCCGGCTTACAACGCCGTTAAGATGATTGAGGCTGCTATGGGTGGCGAGAAGTTCACTCTGCCTGCTGGCTGCTATGTCAACCACGACAAGCTCGGCTTCAAGAACGTGATGATGGCTATGCCTACAACTATCGACAACACTGGCGTTCACTTCACAGAGCCTACAGGTACTCCTGAGGAGCTTGCTGACCTCCAGAAGTCTTACGAGCATCTCTGCAAGATGCGCGACGAGATTGTAGAGCTTGGCATCGTTCCGTCAGTAGAGAAGTGGAACGAGATGAACCCGAATCTCTAAATCGCTCTTTTGGGCACACGCCCTTTAGCGATAGCATATAACCATTTATTATGGCTGGTTTCCCTCCGAGGAAGCCAGCCTTTTTTTTGCTGTTTCTAAAGCGGCGCTTTGGTCTTTCTAAAGCGGCGCTTTGGACGTGCTAAAGCGGCGCTTTTGGGACGCTAAAGTGGCGCTTTAGAAAAACGGTTGTGGAACGGTGGAAAATGTAGGGGTGGGAGAGCGGTTGTACGTAGCGAATGTCCATGGCAGAAAATGCAAGCAGAAATGCTGTTTGAATTTCAGATGTAACCTGGAAAAATAAAAAAGCGACCAAGAATCGATTGCTCAATTCTTGATCGCTTTGCGTTGTACCCAGACCCGGGCTCGAACCGGGATGGGTTGCCCCACTGGTGTTTGAGACCAGCGCGTCTACCGATTCCGCCATCTGGGCATTGGCGATTTGCGAGTGCAAAGTTACAAAGATTTTTCTATACTGCAAAATTTTTAAGACTTAAAATTGACTCATCTGGACTTTGGAGTGACTTTGGAGTGACTTTAAATTCGGAATGAAAGCCCAACAAGCCCATAGCCCAGGTGAGTCAAAATACAAAATTGCAATTTGAGAGCTTTGACACTCCCGCCGTTACATTAGTAGTTGTTGGCAGCGAGCTCGAAGTAGCTCTGCGGATGTTTGCAAACGGGGCACACCTCTGGAGCCTGCTTGCCCACGACGATGTGGCCGCAGTTGCGGCATTGCCAGATGCAGTCGCCATCGCGCGAGAACACTACGCCGTCCTCGATGTTCTTCAGCAACTTGCGGTAGCGTTCCTCGTGGTGCTTCTCAATGGCTGCTACGCCACGCATCGCGGCGGCAATCTCCGTGAAGCCTTCCTCGTCGGCCTCCTTTGCCATGCGGTCGTACATGTCAGTCCACTCGAAGTTCTCGCCCTCGGCAGCTGCCTTGAGATTCTCCTCTGTGCTCTTTATGGCGCCACCCTCAAGGTATTTAAACCACATCTTGGCGTGCTCCTTCTCGTTGGCGGCAGTCTCCTCAAAGATGGCGGCCAGCTGTTCGTAGCCTTCCTTCTTTGCCATGCTGGCAAAATAGGTATACTTGTTGCGAGCCTGTGACTCACCTGCAAACNNGTGCTCCTTCTCGTTCTGTGCAGTCTCTTCGAAGAGGGCGGCAATCTGCTGGTAGCCGTCCTTGCGGGCCTTGGAAGCGAAGAATGTATATTTGTTGCGTGCCTGCGACTCGCCTGCGAAAGCCTCCATGAGGTTGCGCTCGGTCTTTGTTCCTTTCAGTTCTTTCATGTTCGTAATGTTATTGTTAGGGTTGGTTTTTGTTTTACTGATGCAAATTTAAGGAAAAGATTTGGACTGAACAAGTAATAGTTTGTAATAATTACAATTTTAATATTTGTTTGCATTTACGGGTTCTTTATCGATTCCGTATAATTCTCGTGTAATTTCGTTGATTGTATTCTCGTATATCAATACATTAGAG
>DLKG01000061.1:0-14745 GCA_002490315.1 Prevotella sp. UBA7594
AGTTTGCCGAGGTGTTCGGCGCTGACCGCCAGGCAAGCGTGTGCCGCGAGATTTCCAAGATTCACGAGGAAAGCGTGCGTGGCTCGCTCAGCGAGATAATAAGCCATTTCCAGCAGACGGAGCCGCGCGGCGAGATTGTCATCGTGGTGGCAGGATGCGCAGGCGAAGGAGTGTCGGCACGCAAGGCTCTGAAGGAGCTGGCGAAGGAAAAGAAGCCACGATTGAGCAACAAAGAGCGCTATGCCCTACGCGAGGCGGCGCCCGAGGAATTCAAGAAGAAGAAGTTTCGCGAACAAGAGAACTGACATTCATGACAAGAGCAATAACCAAACCCTGACAATTATGAAAAATATTACATTTTTAGTATTAGGACTTATCCTGTTCTTCTTCTCGGCTTGCAACAACAACGAGAAGAAGGCTACCTTGCAGAACTTCGAGCAGAACGACTCTCTTCAGAAGATAATAACGCAGAAGGACAACGAAATCAACGACATGATGGAGACCTTCAACCAGATACAGGACGGTCTGCGCGAAATCAACGAGGCTGAGAACCGCATGAACATCGTCAAGGATGGTGAGGGAGCCAACAAGCGGCAGGAGATTATAGAGAACATACGCTTCATCTCCAACACCATGAAGCAAAACCGCGCCCTCGTGGAAAAACTGCGTCAGCAGATGCGCGAGTCGAGCATCAAGGGCGACCAGCTGCGCAAGACTCTCGACGACCTCGTGTCGCAGCTCAACGACAAGGAGCAGCAACTTCAGCAACTGCGTGCCGAGCTCGACGCCAAGGACATTCACATCGCCGAGCTCGACAAGACCATCAGCGGACTCAACAATGACGTTTCGTCGCTGAAGGAGGAGTCGTCGAAGAAGACGGAGACCATCAACGACCAGGATGCACAGCTCAACACGGCGTGGTTTGCCTTCGGCACGAAGAAGGAACTGAAGGCACAGCACATCATCGACGGTTCAAAGGTGTTGCAGTCGAACTTCAACAAGAGCTACTTCACGAAAATTGACATCCGCGTGCAGAAAGAGATAAAGCTCTACTCCAAGTCGGCAAAGATTCTCACCATGCACCCTTCAAGTTCCTACACGCTCCAGCAGGACGCCAACAAGCAGTACGTCCTGCGCATCAACAATCCGCAGCTCTTCTGGTCGACAAGCAAGTATCTTGTCATTGTCGTGAAGAAGGCTTCATAATTCACATCGCGGCATAAGTGAAGACGCCTTTGCGTCAATAAAATAACTGGGAGAGGGGGCGCCCTCGCCCCCGATATGAGAATAGCCATTTGGCTGTGTCGGGGGCGAGGGCGCCCCCTCTCCCAGTTATTCTTCTTTGTCGGGGGCGAGGGCGTCCCGCTCCCAGTTATTCTTTTCCTGTGTCGGGGGCGAGGGCGTCCCCTCTCCCAGTTATTCTTTTCCTGTGTCGGGGGCGAGGGTGCCCCCGCTCCCAGTTATTCTTCTTTGTCGGGGGCGAGGGCGCCCCCGCTCCCAGTTATTCATGTTAGGAGTTTTATTTCCCATTGTCGCGCAGCGCTCCTGGGCTCACTCCGAACTCATCCTTGAAACACTTATTGAAATAGGACGGAGCCGTGAAGCCCACATCGTAGGCAATCTCCGACACAGCTTTCTCGGTGCGCTCAAGCAAGACACGCGCCCTTTCAAGACGCGCCTTACGCAGAAGTTCCACCGGCGACATGCCCGTCAAGGCTTTCACCTTACGATAGAGCTGCACGCGCGAGAGACCGATCTCGCTGCCCAGGCGCTCCACGGAGAAGTCGGAGTCGGACATATTGGCGCGAATGATGTCGCGCAGACGGTCGACAAAGGAGCGGTCCTGCGTGCCGAGCGTCTCCTCCTCCGCCTTCTCTGCCTTGTTTCCGGAGAAGAGAGAGCGCAGGAGCGTGCGCGAACGCAGCAGATTGTCGATGCGTGCAAGAAGTACAGCTCCCGAGAAAGGCTTCGTCAGATAGGAGTCGGCACCACAGTCGTAGCCCTCAGCGCGTTGCTCAGTCAGCGAGCGCGCCGTCAGGAGCACCACTGGAATGTGGCTTGTCGCCGTGTCATCGCGCAGCCGGCGTGTGAACTCCAATCCGTCCATCACGGGCATCATCACGTCGCACACCACCAGTTTCGGCACCTCGCGCCGCGCTTTCTCCAATGCTTGCTTGCCGTCGGAAGCCTCCGACACGTTGTAGCGTTCCTTGAGAATGGAGCGCAGATAGGCGCGCATACCGTTATTGTCGTCGACGATGAGCACGAGCGGGCGCTCGCTGTCGAAGTCTTCAGCGTTCGTCACGCGGTCGGCAGCCTCTTCCGCGTCAATGTCTGTAGCGACGTAGTTGTCGTCGACAAGTGCATGGTCGTGGGGATGCGTCGTGGCAGGCTGGTCCTTTGCAGCGTCGTAGCCAGGCTGCTCGTCGGGGATGGTAACGACGAATGTCGTGCCCTTCCCCACTTCACTCTCAGCGTGTACCTCTCCGTGATGCATCTCGACATATGCCTTTACGAGCGAGAGTCCAATGCCCGTGCCGCCGATGGCGCCCTGCGCCTGATAGAAGCGTTCGAAGAGATGGGGCAGTTCCTTCGGGTCGATGCCCTTTCCCGTGTCGCTCACACGGATGGAGAAGTTCTTCTGCCCGTGCGAGAGGGCGATGTCGATGCTTCCCCCGTCGGGCGTGTACTTCAATGCGTTCGACATAAGATTGAAGAACACGTGCTCTATCTTTCCACGGTCGGCGATGACGAGAGCTCCATCAGCCACTCCCGACGTGTCCACATTAATTATTATATGATGACGCGCAGCGACAGCGCGGAAATCCTCCGCCCATGTACGCAGTTCGTCTTGCAATGAGAAGCGGTTGAGGCGCAGCGTCTCCTTGTTGTTCTGCACCTTGCGGAAGTCGAGAATCTCGCCGACAAGCTGTATGAGGATGCGCGTATTGCGCTGTATCATCTCAAGCAAGGAACGATGCTGTCCGCGCACGGAGGCGTCCTCGAGGAGCTGATCGGTCGGTCCGGCGATGAGCGTCAGCGGCGTGCGCAGCTCATGGCTCACGTTGGTGAAAAACTGCAGTTGCGTCTGCGTCATGCGCTCCATCTCCTTCGTCATGGCCTGCTGTCGGCGCACGGAGTCGCTAAGCTGCCGATTGATGCGTGCCTTCGCTACGTAAGCCTTCACGGAATAGGCACACGCCACGATGAGCAGCACCACAAAGATAATCAGCACAAGCAGATAAGTCCTTTGCGTCTTGAATTCGTCGGCAGTCTTGTCGACGCGTGAACGCAGCGTGGCGAGGTGGTCCTGCTGGCGCACGGTCTCGTCGTTCTGCATGAGCAGCACGCGAGCGTTCTCTTGCGTGACGAGGGCGGATGAGAGTCTGTTCTCGCGGTTGTATTTCTTTCCCGTCAGAATGTTCATGGCGAGCTGCATCACCTCGTCGCCCCTTGTAGGATAGATGAAGGAGGCGAAGAGCGTGCCGTCGCCGACGAGTTGCATTCCGCCTCCGTTCTGCGGCATTGCGTCGATGCCACAGAAGCGCATGCGACTGACGTCGAGTCCGTGCTTAGCGGCAGCCCTACGCGCTCCCATCGCCATGCGGTCGTTGTGGGCGAAGAGGCAGTCGAAGGAGGGATGTGGTTTGGAGAGCAGCGAGTCCATCACGCGAAACGCCCCCGGCTCCGTCCAGTCGGCATGCACGTGCTCGACGATGCTGATGTCCTGACGCTTCGCCACGACGCTGTCGAAACCCATCTGCCGCTCGATGGCAGGCGACGACGACGAGAGTCCGCACATCTCCATAATGCGGCTTCCCCTTGGCAGTGCACTCGCGAGATACTCTCCCATCGAAGCGCCGATTTCGTTATTGTCGGCGCCAATGTATGCCGTATACTTATCGGAGCGTGTGCGGCGGTCGAAGATAATGACGGGTATGCCCTTCTTGTAAGCGCGGTCGATGGCAGGGGAGATGCTTACCTGTCCCGGAGCGACGATGAGCAAGTCGACGCCTTCGTCAACGAAGCCGTCGATTTGCTCCGTCTGTAGCTTCACGTCGTCGTACGCCGACTTGATGCGCAGGTCTACATTATTGTAATATAAGGCTGCAATGCGCAACTCTTCATTCAGTTTCTCTCGCCACGTGTCCTCTGAGCATTGTGACACGGCTATCACATAATGCCGCTTACCGCCATCCGTGCATCCATTGAGCACGAGCAACGCAAATAGCGACAGTAGAAGTATCAGTTTTCTCATAGTTTGGTGTATTGTTTTTTATCAGGTTTGCAAAATACCCTTATTATGTTTGCAAAGTTAATGAAAAGTTGCAAAAAAGCAAAAAGGGCACGACGCAAAAAAAAACGTCGTGCCCTTATCCTTTAGCTGTTACGGCTTGAAAGCCGTAGCTTCTACAAATTATCTTCCGTGTCTTCGTCGTCGGCTGCCCAACAGTTGAAGTAGTCCTTCGGAGCGTAGAACTTGCCGTTATAGTCTTCTTGGTCTTTCCCGACAATCTCCACTTCCTGCTTGGTCTCACCTGAGCCTGCCATTATCGACATAGACTCCATGGCGACGGTCGCAATCTGCGGTTTGACATATATTTTTTTCATATTGTCCTTATCTTAAGTATTATCCTGCTTTTAGTTACAACTACTTATAATATATAGAAGTGAATTCAAATAATCAAATATTACTTCACTACGATTTTCTTTCCACCGACGATGTAAAGTCCGCGCTGGAGTGTGCCTTCCTTGAACGACTTAGCCACTCTGCGTCCGCAGATGTCGTAGACAGGAGCGTCAGCCTGGGTGTCAGCCTTCGTAGCGTTGATGGCAGTCGGAGTGTCTTCAAACGCAACCATCAATGCCTTCGTGTCCTCGTTGAGGGCGAGATAGGCGTGGAAAGAGCCGATAGACGATTCCGAGCTACCACGATGGAGCTTGCCTTCAGAGTCAATGCCGTAAAGGCCCTCTGCTGTCTGAGGAACGTAGACGCCCCTGAAGTCGCCATCAAAATCAGACGGAGTGGCTACAAATCCTTTGTCGCTAAACTCCAGTCCTGAAGCCCCAAGTGAATTTGCATTAACGGTGAGGAACGGCACGTTAGCATCCACATTGTCAACCTTGTTGAATACAGCCTTGTCATCTTGCTCACTGTCGTAGGTTGCAAGTTTCTCTGCTCCAAGTTCTTCTGCCGTTGCATAGAAAGGAAGCACGAAGCTGTTAATGCCTCCTTGTACTGTACGTTCGACAATAACCTTATCTGCATCAAAGTTCTCTGGAATATTGAAAGCATTGGCATCTGTAAGTTTTACCGATTCAGCCTTTCCACCGGCAACGACATTGCTATGCTCGTAAGCTGCGTCAGCATAAACGATGGTGTTGGGGTTTGCATTAAACAGAGGAGCCACATCAACGTCCTTTGTCACTGTGCCACGCATATCCACAGATGTCACGTTCGCGTTAAATTTTGCGCCAAGAGTAGCAAAGTCGTTGTATTCCACCTTCTGCCAATCGCCATCAGCATTCTGGCACTCACCCTTGATCCAAGCACCGGTAAGCTTCAAGTTGCCCGCAAGAGATCCATCAGCAACAGAAGAGAGCACAGCGTCATTGACTGAAGGTGCATCCTCTATGACAATGTTGTCAACATAAATGACGTTGTCCTCAGCTTTCACTGCATCAGTAGTAGGATAAACAGAAAACTCTTTCAAATTGCCAGACACGCCGTTCGTAGAGAAATCGAAATAGAGTTTTCTCCACTCTCCGTTTCCATCATACCATGCAACGACCTTATGAAAACTATTATCGCTGAACTTCAGTTCTACTCTGACATTGCTACTTTTAGCTTTCTTTATCATGAGCGAGAGGCGCTTGCTTGCAAAGGCATTGTCGATATCACCGAAAGCCATGGAGCCATTGTTCCAATCATTTCCAGTGATTGTGAACTTGAGACACTTGTCAGAAGTGTTCACGCCGTCTTTCCAGTCGTTCGTCACGACCTCTGGGTTACAACGAGGCCAAACGCCAGTGTTTCCTGTACCTAATTCGTTGTTTTCACCATCCCACAATGTGGTCTGTGCGAAGCAAGTAGCGGAAGCCAGGATGGCAGCCGCAGTGAGATAAAACTTTTTCATAGTTTTTTTATAGTTTTTTGTTATTAGTTGTTCCGAAATTCTATTTTAAGATATGATGCAGGGCAAGAAGTCTTTTTTCAAATGCCCATTCAAATGCCCAACATTTTTCTATCTTTTTCTGTTGCAAAATTAGCAACAGAAGCCAAGTATGAATAAAAAAAATGTTTCGTTGAATATCAGAAAGCGTTCAACGAAACATTTTTTAATCCTTAAGTAACCGTCAATCTTACTTGCTTGCGATCTTCACATTGCTTACTGTGATGTTGCCTCCATAGGAGTTGATGCTCCAGCAGTTGCGCTGCATTCCGTAGATACGGTTGGTGTAGCAAGCAACGTCATTGATGTACATTGTGCAGATGCTGTTGTCGGTGACGATGGTGACATTGTAGGTGTTGTCAGCCGGACGCTGGAAGACATAGCCGTCGTTGTTGGCGAGGAAGCCTGCACCCTTGCTGCCCTGCTGCTCGAAGTTGATCTTGCGTCGGTTGGCATCCTCCGCATTCACGATGAGCGAATAGAACACGTCGGCGTCTGTGCCGCGCACGAGCGAAACTCCGAAATTGTCGCTGTCGCCACTGGTCTTCACTGTGAACGTGATGCGGTTTTGATAACCCAGACGAGGGAAGAGCACGTAGCTGTCGCCACTGAGCGTGAGGTTTTCAGCATTGCTGCCCTCCACTCCACTCTCGCTCTTCGCAGCTATATCAGGCGTTGCGCCCTCGCCGAACATGGAAGCCATTGCCGGCACCTCTCCAAGCGTGAGCGTTCCGTCCTCATGCTGAATGAGGCGATGTGCAACGAGATTGCCAGCCCACTCAAGAGCCTTGGTGTTGTCGTTGCCGGAGCGTGTGGCACACCATCCCCAGATGTAGCGGTTGGTGCCGTCAGAAGCCGTCTTGCCGGCATAGAGTCCGCGGCTGTCGAGGAATCCCTCGTGGGAGTCGGGCCAAAGTCCGGCATCGTTAGCCGTGCAAGCCTTCAGTTCGTCAAGCGTGCGACCCTTGAAGTACTGCACGCGGCGCACAGCGTCATGCAGCTCGCTGTAGACCAAGTACCACCAATCGCCCATCTTGAACACGTCGGGACACTCGTAGAAGCGGTCCCACATGCAGGTCATGAACTCGCCCTTGTGGCTCCATGTACGGAGATCGCTGGAAGTCCATTCCGCCAGCACACCCTTGCCGCTTTTCTTGCAGGCAACGATGAGATGATAGAGATTGGCGTCGTCGCGGAAGACGAACGGGTCGCGGAAGTCGTTGCGCTCATAGCCGTAGTCGGCGCCGCGCAGATAGAACGTCTGGTCCTTTGTCCACGTCTTGAAGTCGGGGCTCGTCGCCACCATCACCATCTCGCGGCTCTCGCCATCGCCAAGTTCATACTTGTGGCCAGTGAAGAAGGTGTAGTAGAGATGGTCGGCTTCGTTGTAAATCGTGGAGCCTGTGCCGAGCGCGGCGTCCTGGGCGTTGATACCGCCACATGGAATCAGCTCGCCGAGCGAGGTGTAGGAAGCGGCGTCGGTAGTAGACACACACCAGATGGGGTGGTAAGTGCCTACGGGATTGGGACGATAGTCTTGAAGATAGAGAATCTTGAAGTCCTTTGCCACGGGGTCATAGAACGGCATAGGGTCGCCAACGTATCCGCTCTGCGGCTTGTAGAAGATGCTCTGCGAAGCCAAGTCGGAAGAGGCGAAAAGCGTGGTGGTAGACCAGTCGCGCTGCTCTGGTGCACTGTTGTCGTCGCTACAGCTTGCGAGCGGCATAGCAGCAGCCGCAGCCATAAGGAGTGAATATATCATTGTTTTCATTGTTGTATATTTTTATAGTTGACAAGTTGACCGGCTACGAGTAGACGAGCCAACTTGTCACCACGTTTTTTTTATTTACTTCATCAGATAATCAATGGCGTTCATAGTCATTGTCTCAACATTCTTGTGGAAGCCTCCATACATGTTGGCAACAGTCGTGTACCAGTCGTAGCAGCCTGAGCCGATGCAGAGCACGCCGCCCTTGCCGCTGGCAGCCGGAATTTCCCAAGCCACGATAGCTCCGTCGCCGCCGTAGCCGAGATCCTTTGCACCTGTCTCGTTGCGCCATGCAGCATAGTCGGCATAGCCGCCCCAGTCGGAGCCGATGTGCCATTGTGCCGTTGAGTTAGTGATGCCGTAGCCCGTGTCGCAGGTGTAGACGCCGTTGGAGTCGTCACCCTTCACGAGGTTCTGATAGAGCGGATGGCTGTCGTTGCCGTTCATGAAGAAGCTCCAGGGAGAGGTGGTAATCTCCGGATTTTCCTCAGCTCCGCCCCAGCAGTTGTTCGGGCAGGCGTCGTTCTTCATTGCTCCGATGAAGGCAGCAAGATTAGTGGCGTAGCGCGTAAGGAGGAACGAGCCGCCCGCGTTGTAGAAGTCGCGAAGCTTTGCGGCAGCGTTCACAGCAGCGGGAGCGGCAGTCTCGAATGCCTGCTTGCCGTCGACTCCACCATCCTTGTGGTAGTGCCACCAGATAAGCTTGCACTCGCTGAGGTCTACGGAGCCGTTCTGAATGTCGTCGAAGGAGACGTAGAGCGAGTTGGGCACGTTCTGCAGCATCCATGAGCAGGCGGCAGCCTCCTCAGAATTGAGCTTATCCATGCTCTGCTCCAAGCCTACGAACACCATTGAGGGCTTGCCGATGGCCTTTACAGTGACGGTGTAGGAGCTCTCGGCAGTGTTGTTCTTCACGGTGAAGACCACGGGCTGCGAGAAGTCGGTGGGCACGCCTGTGGCAGGCGAGAGCGTGGCATTGTCGCTGACAGTCACGTCGGGCACGAGCTTTGTGAGGTCAAGCGATGCTGGCACGAAGACGGTGATGGTCTTCGTTGCCTCGTCGATGGAACCTACGTACGTGTCGTTAATCTTGAAACTGAGAATCTTCGCCTCGTCGCGCACGGCAGAGAGCGTCCAGTCGAGATAGACGTCGCCGTTTGAGACATGCACGGTGTGGACGACAGACATGTCAAGCTTGTCGCCCTTGTTGACAGACGATGCAGCCCCTTCGCTTAATGCGAGGTCGGTAACGGTCATGGAACGCGTGTCGTAGGTTTCGGGCACTCGCACCGTAATGGTGCGGGCGGCAGCGTCCACCGTTCCTTGGAAGTCGTCAAGCGCTATTGACTCAACGGCGCAATTTCCGGCGAGATCAAGGTCGGAGAGTTCATCCTTCGAGCACGACGCCGTGGCGAACACCATTGCTACAGCCGCGAGCAACGTATATAGATAATGTATAGGCAGGAGCTTTCTGCCTGTTTTCGTATGGTTGTTCATTTGTCTTTGATTTTTTAGATTTTACCAGTTGCCGATGTTCTGCGTGTAGTGGCCGTCGGAAGCGGCAAGCTGCTCGTAGGGGATAGGCAGATATTCGTTCTTGTCAGCCGTGAAGTGTGCATCCTTGTAGATGGAGCAAGAGTTGGCCTCCTTGGCGTAGTAGTCGTTGAGAACGTCGGCAGCGACGCCCCAGCGCACGAGGTCGAAGAAGCGCTCGCTCTCCATGCCGAGCTCCAGGCGACGCTCCATGCGCACAATCTTGCGAGCCTCGTCCTGCGAGTAAGAGCCCGTGTAGTTGGCGACATTGATGTGCACGCCGTAGTCTGTCTCGTAGTTGGAGATGGAGCCAAGGCTCTGCTTTGCGCGTGTGCGGAGACGGTTGACGAGCTGTATAGCCTCAGGGATGCGTCCGTCGTTGAGCTCCACGAGAGCCTCAGCGCGCTCCAGGAGCACGTCGGCGTAGCGGAAGACGATGCGGTTCTCAGATGTGCCCCACCATGCGCCCTTCGTGAGATAGCCGCAGTCGGGGTCAACGTTCTGCTTGAGGGTCACATAGTAGCCATAAAGACCGTTGGAGCGGCTCCATGTCTGCGTCTGGTCCATGATGTACTTTTTGTTGAACTCATAAGGCAATCCCGGCATACCGACCGTGAGGAAGAGGCGTGGGTCGGCATAGTCGCTCGCCTTGTCGTAGTTCTTGTTGTTGAACGTGTCGAGCAAAGGCAGACCGTCGGCGCCAGTGTGGTAGGCATTGACGAGATTCTGCGACGGCTTGTAGAAGTCGCATCCGCCGTCGGTGACGCCGGGGATGTTGGGCACGATGAGTCCGTAGCTCCAGTTGAGGTTGCCGTTCTTCGTGCCGTCGTTGCGCGAGTACTGTATTGCCCAGATGCTCTCCACGCCATTCTCGTACTGCTCCTCCGGGCGGAAGTTGTTGTGGAAGTCGGCCTCAAGGTCGACTCCGCTTGCCTGATAGATGGCAGGATCGGTGTACTCCACCACCTTCTTCAGGTCGTCGGCAGAGATGGATGTCACCTGATTGCTCTCCTTGTTGTCCTGATGATAAGCCTTGTAGAGATAAACCTTAGCAAGGAAGGCGGCAGCAGCAGCCTTCGTCGGACGGCCCTTCTCAGCCTGCGTGGCTGGCAGATTGTTGTAGGCATCCTCAAGGTCGCTGATGATGACCTTCCATCCCTCGTCGTTGGAGTACTGCGTGTTGGAAAGTTCATTGTACTGCTCCGTGCTCATGTTCTCGTCCATGGCGAAGGGGATGTTCTTATAAAGGCGCTTGAGAAGGAAGTGGCCGTAGGCGCGGAGGAACTTCATCTCAGCTATGCGCTCATCCTTGAGCGAATAGGAGGATGGAGTCTGGTCGAGCACGGCAAGAGCCGTGTTGACACGCGAGATGCAGTTGTAGAGACGCACCCACATGTCGTTGATGTTCCAGTTGGTAGTGAGCACGCCCTGCGAGATTTCGAGCTGATGGAAGACATCACCGTCCGACGTGCCGTTGCCGCCCTTGTAGGCGTCGTCGGAGCGCACGTCGAAGTTCCACATGGAGAAAGAAGAGTTGATGTCCTCCGCCGACATATAGACGGCGTAGGCCGAGATGACAAGGTTGTCAACGTACTTCGGGTCTTTTACCTGCGTGTCGTCGAGCGTACCCTGTGGTTTCTGGTCGTCGAGGAAGCTGTCGCAACTGCCCATTGTCATTGCACCGGCAACGATGACAGAGGCGAGAGCCAAACGACGGAATATATTTGTTTTCATTTTGTGTATCGGTTTTGAGGGGTAATGATTAGAATGTTACGTTGAGTCCGAAGGTGATGTTCAACGGTATTGGGTAGCCGTAGTTGGGGTTCTCCGGGTCGACACCAGTGAAGCTGCTGCTCTTGATGGTGAAGAGGTTCTGCGCGCTCAGGTAGAAGCGCAGGCGCTGCATGGCGAGCTTGGCAGCGAACGCCTTCGGTACGTTGTAGCCGAGCTGTATGGTGCGGAGCTTGAGGTAGGATCCGTTCTCCACCCAGTAGGTTGAGACGCGCTTCTCGTTGTTGTTGTCGGAAAGGCTCACGGCAGGGATATTGCTTGCCATGTTCTCCGGCGTCCAGGCGTCGAGGAGGCGCTTGCCCTTGTTGAGGAAGCCAATGTTAAGACCTGCCCAGATGTCGGTTTCCTTCTTGAGGTCGGAGATGACGTCGACGCCCTGCACGCCCTGGAAGAAGGCTGTGAAGTCGAAGTTCTTGTACTCAAGGTAGATGTTGAAGCCGTAAGTGAAGTCGGGCGTCGGGTCGTAGATCCAGTCCTGGTCGGCCTCGGTTATCTTGCCATCGTTGTTGAGATCCTTCCAGCGTATGCGTCCGAGACCTGCGCCTTCCTGCGTAGCGTGATTGTCGATCTCATCCTGCGACTTGAAGATGCCGTCGGCTACGTAGCCCACTTGCGCTCCCATCGGATGGCCGATAACGCTCTTCACGCCGTTGCCGCCGAACGTGCCCTTGGCAGCGACGGTGGACGGAAGCTTTGTGATTTTGTTACGGTACATGCCGATGTTGGCAGTGATGTCATAGTGTAAGCCCCACTTGGTGTCCTTGCGGTAGCCAAGGTTAAACTCGAAGCCCTTGTTCTGCATCTCGCCGGCGTTGATCCACTGTGTGGAACCTTCGCCCATGGCTGCTATGCCTGCCATCTCGACGAGGATGTCCTTCGTGTTCTTGTAGTACCAGTCGAAGGTTCCGTAGAGGGAGTTGCGGAAGAAGGCAAAGTCAAGACCGATGTTGGTCTGCGTTGTCGTCTCCCATTTTATGTTGTCGTTGCCGATCTGATTGCGCTTGAAGCCGGAGTTGAGCGTCTGTCCGCCGTTGGTGCCGGCAATGTCGTAGGAGGTGCCGTAGCTCTGTCCGCCACTCTCTGTGACGCCATAGTTGCTGACATACACTGTATAACGGGCGAGATTGGAAATCTCCTGATTACCCGTCTGTCCCCAAGATGCGCGGAGCTTGAGGTCGCTTATCCAACTTGCATCACGAAGGAAGCTTTCGTTGTTGATGCGCCATCCTGCCGAAACGGAGGGGAAGGTGGCAAAGCGGTTGTGCTTGCCGAAGCGTGAGGAGCCGTCGCGACGTACAGTCACCGACGCCATGTAGCGGTCGGCGTAGTTGTAGTTGAGCTTGCCGAAGAAGCTGACGAGGGAGTAGCCGGAGCCGGAGCCGAACGCCTGTGCCGTACCCGTGCCGGCGTCGGGCCACATATAGTCGGGGTTGAGAATGATGTAGTCCTCCTTACGTCCTGAGAAGGAGATGTCGTCCTGACGGTTGAGCTCCATACCGAGCATTGCGTCGAGACGGTTTCTGCCGAATTCTGCATTGTATGTGGCTACGGCGTTCCACATCCATTTCGTCCAATGCTCCTGCTTTGCCTCTACAGCATTGGTGGAATTGGCTACTGTACCCTCTGTGACGGGGTACGTGAAGATACGCTGCTGCTTCTGCGAATAGTCGAGACCGAAGGTGGAGCGGAGGTTGAAGCCCTTGAAGAGGTTGAGGTTCAGATAGGCGTCGCCGAACACTCTCCAATAGGAATAGCGGTTGTCGGCGTTGCGCTCAAGACGCGCCAAGGGATTCTCGCGGTCGGGATAGCCACCGACTGGTCCGGCGTAGCTGCCGTCAGTGGTGTAGACGGGGAGCGAAGGGTTGAACTGCAGCACATTCTGCAGGAAGCTGCCGGGGGCAGCCACCTCCGATGTGCGGTTGAGCGTGAAGTGCTCGCCGATGGTCAGTCGGTCGCCGATGAGCTTGTAGTCGGCGTTCATGCGGGCAGAAAAGCGCGAGAAGTCGGTGGTTTTGATGATACCAAGGTTCTTGTAGTAGCCGAGTGAGAAATAGGAAGAGCCTTTCTTCGAGCCATTGCTGACGGCTACATTATAATTTTGTATGATGCCCGTGCGTGTGGTCTGGTCGTACCAGTCGGTGTCGGCAGCTGGCGTAGTGCCTGCTGCGTCGAGGTACTTCTGCATGGTTATGCCGTTGAGCACCGGACGTCCGGCACTGTTGAAGCCCCAGTCGTAATGGTAGCCAAGACCGTTAGTGTTTGGGTCCATGCCGTCGTTGACGTAAGCCTGCCACATCACCTGGCCATACTCCTTGGCGTTGAGCACCTTCATCTTGTGCGAATACATGGATGCTGCAACGGAAGCGTCGAGGTCTACCTTTACCTTTCCGTCCTGACCCTTCTTCGTGGTGATAATGATGACGCCGTTGGCTGCACGCGAACCGTAGATGGAGGCGGAGGCGGCGTCCTTCAGTACCTGTATGGACTCAATGTCGTTGCCGTTGAGCTCGTGCATGCCTGCCTTCGTTGGCACACCGTCGATGATGTAGAGCGGGTCGTTGTCGTTGAGCGTGCCTACACCGCGGATGCGCACTGTGGCAGCGCCCGACGGGGAACCGTCGGCAGAGATGTTCATACCTGGCACACGTCCTTGGAGTGCCTTCATGGGGTTGTTCTCGTTCTGCTTCTGGAGATCCTTGACGCTCACGACGGAAACGGCTCCGGTGAGGTCGGCCTTGCGCTGCGTCGTGTAGCCCGTGACTACTACCTCGTCGACGAGCTTGGCGTTCTCTGTGAGCGTTATCTTCATGTCGGGTGTGGCAGGCACTACAAGCGTGTTGTAGCCTATGTACGAGATTTCGAGTTGTGCGCCGTGCTTGACTTTGAGCGTGAACTTGCCGTCGATGTCGGTGACAGTGGCGTTCTGAGTGCCCTTCTCGACGACTGATGCGCCGATAACAGTCTCGCCCGTCTGGTCTGTCACAACACCACTGACATTCACTTCCTGGGCACTAACGACAACGGCTGTCGTCGCAAGCGCCATGCTCATGAACAATCTTGGGGAATAATTCATTGTGAAAATGGGTTAAGTTTTTAATTATCTTCGTAAATTCTTCCGCAAAATTAAAACTCTTTAAATATATCAAATACAAAAAAACGTTCATCGGATGTGAAATTTCGTTCATGCAACATTTTTACACATAAATGACACCAAGCAAAATTCATGATACACGCGCGTTCGTTCATCTTTTTTAAAAAAGCCTTTTTGACATGAAGACAGTTTTTTTTTGACATGAAGACAGGGTTTCTTTTGACATGAAGACAGGTACATGGCGTTGAGTTGCTATTATGCCAGCCTAAGGAAAAAATACGGAATTGCAACTTCATCCGTGGCGGAGGTCTCCGGCCTCCGCAGTAAGCAATAAATACTAACATATTGATATTTAATCGATTACGTACAAAGGGTGCTGCGGAGGCCGG
>DLKG01000061.1:14841-15240 GCA_002490315.1 Prevotella sp. UBA7594
TTCTTGCTAAGGCAAGCGGCATAGCCGAGCACAGGGCGTTTTTCTTAAATCCGAAACTTGAATCATTAATATTCGCTTTCTGCGGAGGCGGGAGACCTCCGCTACGGACAATCCCAATTTGAGAGTTTTTTTACACATCACCACGAATTAAAAGATGCCGCCTGCAAGCATTGCTCGCAAGCGGCATAACTATTAACTAACCTTTATTCTTATCGGAAGTTTCACAACTTCTACTAAAACAACAATCTTTATTTACCGAAAGTTTCGCATATCTTCGACATGCTGTCAGGAGACGAGGAGATTGCCTTTTATACATAAAACCGTTGACGCTCTTCCTCCTATGACCTTTCCATGCTTCTTTTAGCGCCGGATGCAGCGGAGGCCGGAGACCTCCGCCAC
>DLKG01000061.1:15353-17734 GCA_002490315.1 Prevotella sp. UBA7594
GAGTTTTGACTCCTCCGCCACAGATGACATTCGTGACAATGCCAAATGCTTGGCTGCGTTATGAAAACTCTGTGGCAAAGTTAAACGTTTATTATGGAATGTGATTTAATAAATGTTTCCTACGGTTGAAGAGAATGGACAAATGCCGGATGAACAACAGATTTTTCTTCACCACGGCGCTCGTTTTTGCTGAGCAGAACGTTTTTCAGTTAACATTTGCTAATTTAAGCCTTCTGTTTGTAGTAAATTTCGTACTTTTGCGGTTTAATGATTGACAAATCGTAAATACACACATATTATGAAGGTAAAATCACTATTATTCGCGCTCTCGCTGACAGCAGCAATGTCGGCAAGCGCGCAGACATCGAAAGGCATCGACCTGGCCAACATGAATCAAAGCGTGAAGCCAGGCAATGACTTCTACGAGTATGCCATCGGAGGTTGGCGCAAGACACATCCGCTCGACGCGGAGCATGCACGCAACGGCTCGTTCATCGACCTCGACGAGCTCAACCAGAAGCGTATCCTCGGGCTCATCAACGAATACTCCTCTACACCACAGCCCAAAGGCTCACTCGGACAGAAAATCGGCTCGCTCTACAACCTCGCTATGGACAGCGTTAGACGCAACCGCGAGGGAGCCGCTCCGCTACAGCCCATCCTCAAGAGAATCAACGACATCAGCGACCGCCGCGAGTACCAACTCGTGACGGCACAACTCGATGCACGCGGTGTGTCGTGCGTGATGTTCGGCGTTGGCGTCAGCGCCGACATGAAGGACGCCGCCAACAACCTCGTCGGACTCGGACAGGGCGGACTCGGACTCGGCGAGCGCGACTATTACCTCTCTGACGAGGCACAGGTGAAGGCGGTGCGCGAGGCTTATGCCAAATACCTCAAGCAGATTCTTATCCTCGCCGGCAACAGCGAGGCTGACGCACAGCGCAAGGCTGACGCCACTATGCGCATCGAAACGCGCATCGCCAAGGCAAGCAAGAGCCGCGTGGAACTGCGCGACATTCAGAGCAACTACCACAAGATGACCTACAACGCGCTCATCAAGGACTTCCCCGGCATCGACTGGGGCAACTTCTTCCTCGCCGAGGGCTTTCCTGCCTTCTCGCACATCGACGTCGGACAGATTGAGCCGATCCACGAAGTGGAGAAGATTCTCGCCGACGAGCCGCTCGACGACCTCAAGGCTTACGCCGAGGCGCATGCCATCTCCTCAGTGACGGGCTATCTCGACGACAACTTCCGCGCCGCCGACTTCGAACTGAGCAAAGTGATGTCGGGCGTACAGCAAGACCGTCCGCGCTGGAAACGCGCCACATCGCTCGTCAGCGGCGTGCTCGGTGAGGCTATAGGCAAGCTCTACGTGGAGAAGTACTTCCCGGAGTCGAGCAAGAAGCAGATGCTGCAGCTCGTGAAGAACCTCCAGACGGCTCTCTCGCAGCGCATCAACGAGGCAACATGGATGTCGCCTGCCACAAAGGCACAGGCTCAGGACAAGCTCGCCAACTTCATCGTGAAGATTGGTTATCCCGACAAATGGAAGGACTATTCCGGCCTCAATATCGACGACTCGCTCTCGCTGCTTGAGAACATGAGCAACATCTCCGAATTCCTCTCACACGACTACATCGCACGCAAGGTGAACAAGCCGGTGGACAAGAACGAATGGCAGATGACACCGCAGACCGTCAACGCCTACTACAACCCGACGACCAACGAGATTTGCTTCCCGGCTGCCATCCTCCAGCCGCCGTTCTTCGACCCGAACGTGGACGAGGCTGTCAACTACGGCGGCATCGGCGGCGTCATCGGACACGAGATGTCGCACGGCTTCGACGACCAGGGCTCACAGTTTGACAAGTACGGCAACCAGCACGACTGGTGGACTGCCGCCGACAAGAAGAATTTCGAGGGCCGCACGAAGGTGCTCGCCGACTACTTCTCTACCATTGAGGCTCTGCCCGGAAAGCACATCAACGGCAAGCTCACTCTCGGCGAGAACATCGGCGACAACGGCGGACTCAACATCTCTTTCCGCGCTCTGCAGAACGTGCTCAAGGCTAACCCTGCCGCTGGCAAGACCATCGACGGCTTCACTCCTGAGCAGCGTTTCTTCCTCTCATGGGCTACAGTGTGGGCTGGCAACGCCCGCCCCGAGTTTATCGACCGACAGATAAAGACCGACCCCCACTCTCCTGCCGAGGCACGCGTCAACGCAGCCCTGCCTATGATCGACGCATGGTACAAGGCGTTTGGCATCAAGAAGGGTGACAAACTTTTCGTTCCCGCCAAGAAGCGCGCACACATCTGGTAATCACAAAAATAACTGGGAGAGGGGGCGCCCTCGCCCCCGACAAAAAATAACT
>DLKG01000004.1:0-1538 GCA_002490315.1 Prevotella sp. UBA7594
AAAGCATCATAGTTGTAGCGGTTTGGTTATTATGCCACAAATATACGAAATTTCGGCGAGACGGCAAAGAGATAGAGTGAGGAACATTTTAAGCCTTGCTGAGTCGCGGTAACCTACATGTTGAACGCTGCATTGCTTATGATGTCAAACTGTACCATGTAACGCCTGACCTCTGTTATCCAGCGGTCAATCAATGCAACCTGCGGCGTATTGTCACCGAAACGCTTGACTGCCTTCTTGCGCAAACGGTAGAGATAGTCGAGACGCTTTTCAAGGCGGTGCTGCTCACGACCGGCCACTCGTCTCAACCACCACTTGTGCTCGGTAAACGCAAGAAGCTCCTTTTGGTAGGCAAGCTCACGCTTGGTGTCACCCCGGTCGTATTTGCGCACGGAGCGGTCGAGCCTTGCCTTGATAAGGAAGGCGAAGACAATGATGGTGAAAAAAATGAAAAAACTCTCAGGCAAGGATATCATAGTTGTAGCGGTTTGGTTATTATGCCACAAATATACGAAATTTCGGCGAGACGGCAAAGAGATAGGGTGAGGAAAAATTAAGCCTTGCTAAGCCGCAGTGAGAAGCGATTACGCTTGGCTGGCCGGGGCTACCGCTCTCGCCTTCTGTGTATTAGCCACAACAGTCCAAGGAACAGCCCACAGCCCAGCAATAGCCCTGCTATGCAGGCGAGCGGTTTTTCAACGTGCCGCTCCCACCACGTCGCCTTCCGTTCCACCGCCACCGGCACTCTTATCGTGTCTGCCCTCACCGCCGACTTGTACACAGTGTCCGCGACGAGCCTTGCTCTATCTCTCCATTTCCACGCTGTCTTCGTTCTATAAACCGTGTCTCCCTTTGTGTAAGTTTCCACCCACACCGAATCCCTTTGCCAAAAGCTGTCTACGCGCAGTCTGTCAACGTAAGTGGTGTCGATGCGTGTCTTCTCAACGGTTATGGTCTTAGGCGTACCGCAACCGCACAGCAGCCACAGCAGAAAGCATACGCCCACGCCCCACATTGCGCCCATCCACCAGTTTCTATTCATATCGTCCATATTTGTTGCTTTAGTTTGTAATGCTATATTAGTCTGTTCTGTCCTCTTTCCACGCCTCTTCCACTGCCTCGCCCATGTCGGCATCCTTCTTTTTAAGAAGCGCGATAATAAAGCGTTTAATAGAGAAGCGGTTCTTGATGCCGTGCAGCTCACACACGTGACCGACGATTGAGTCTATCTCCCATATACACCCGAAGCCGAGTCCGATGGCTGCCGTCGTAGTATGCGTCGCCCAACCTAATGGCTCGAAGATTGCTAAGCCTATCACGCAGCCTATGAGCAGGTAGAAGAAGTAGTCGCCAAACTTGTTGCACGTGCGCCGTCCGGCTCGCGAGAAGCGAAAGTGTTCATGCTTGTGCAGACTCTCCGACACTCCGAACCAGAAGTCAGAGAGTATGAGCAGCACGACGAGCACAAGCATCCATCTTAGGTCGTATATTGCGCCGAGGGCTTCTGCTCCCATGGCGAAGGTAAGTGTAGCCTTGCC
>DLKG01000004.1:1762-10761 GCA_002490315.1 Prevotella sp. UBA7594
TGCCGTGTTGCCGCAGTGTATCAACACGCCTGAGTAGCCCGGCACTCCCATAATTCTCGGCAGTCTGCCTCCGCAGAACTTGTACTGCTGTCTGCCTCCGAAGCGCGGCGACACTGTTTTCATGTCGATAAGGTAGCGACCGGTGGGGATGGCTGTTTCTCCGTGTACCTTCATGCCGCATATCTGCGCGTCGCTCATGCTTGACGTCAGTCCTCTATCTCTATCTTCGAGCGTGTCGCAGACGTACTGCTTGTCAGCGTAGAGCTTACCGATTGTGTAGCCCGGCTTGCGGGCAATACGTTTCAATTTTATTTCCATAGTATTTTGTTTTTAGTTTAATAATTTATTATAGAACAAAGTATTCGCCACAATGCCTGCCGCCACTGCGATGCAGCCTCGTAGCAGGTCGCTCTTGCTCCACTTGCCGCTATAGTAATGGCAGCGGTCGTTGTCTTCATGGATGATTAATGCCAATAGCGCGAATCCTCCGCCAAAGAGCGCGGCGATGCCGAAATATGCCGCCATGCCCATAATATTGTTTCTTGTTGTCTTGTTCATAACTCCTAACTCCTAATTCGTAATTCCTAACTTCTAACTTCTAACTCCTAACTCCTAATTCCTAACTCAACAATACCCCATACGGTATCGCCAGCCCGAACATTTCCGCATTTACCCACCTTCCCTTTTCGTCAAGCGGATAAATCAGCGCATACAGCAAGGCGAGCGACACGGGAACACCCGGCTTAACCGTCAGTCCCCAAAGCACTGCAAACACTGCCGCCAAAGCAGCAGCCCACTTGTGCACACTGCTTTCCTCGTCCTTATAGTGGGGAGTAGCAGCCACGAACATCAGAGCCGCAGGAGCAAGGAAGCCAAGGAACTGAAAGTTCTCCGGTGCCCGTTCTATCATCGGCGGCATCAGCAGAGCTGCCGACAAGCCGATGCAAAGGCTAAAGAGCCATGCACCGCCCTTGTAGGCATAGTCAGAGACAACCTCTTGTCTGCCATATAGCCATAACATCGTATAGATATAGGATGCAAGGAGAGCCAAGGATAACATCGTCATCACTATCATACGCCTACACCTCCATTTTCAGTTGTTCGGGATAGCCTGCCGTTACGTCATAGGCAATCACCTTGTCAATATCTGTCATGTCGTTCACCTCCGCCTTGTGAGCAGCCGTTACGTTGAAGCACTGCAAAGCGTACATCTCAAGCGCAGAGAGCAGCTGAATAGCCTTGTCACAATCCACCTCCAGCCTGATGTCGCCGAGCCACAGCGTCGTCGTCTTGTTGCCTGCTGCCTTGGCGATAGTCGTTGAGTTCATCAGACCCACACGTGTCGCCTTATCGAGCCACACCGTCTGCCCGTTCAACACAAACCCATTTACCTTGTCGGACGTGTCGTAAGCCGCAATCTCCGCTATTTTACTCTGCTTCGCCTGCTCCAACTTCTCCGCCTCCGTCGGCACTGGCTCCACGTACTCCTCGTAGCCTGCCTTTACAAGCATCTCCTCAGTCGGGTTGCACACTACGCATCCGTTTAGTTCTATGGTGTCGGATGCGAAGACACCGTTCTTAATCCATTGTTTCATAATCTATTGTTTTTTAATCATTTCTGTAAAATCAAAGAACTTCCCCGACACCTTATCAAATAGTCCGTTCTTTCCGTCCCTTAGCCGCTTGACAGGTTGTAAATCCATCTTCTGGCCATTGCCATCGTCTATGATTAGGTAATAGAGCTTGACTTTGTCTAACCATGCCCAGTTATTGGATACTACCATGTTTTCGCCAATAGTGAGCTCGTAATTTAGTCCGTAATTAACACCTAATTCATATACTCCATTTTTATTGGTTACTGCGGAATTTTTTGACAAGCTTACGAATTTCACCGTGATAGGTTCAGCATCGCTTTTCGCCACTTTGTTTGCTACTGTGCCTTTTAGGTTGTAGCAGAAATATCCGGCATTGTCAAAGCCTAATGATAAAAAGTTTTTATAATCCTTATTTGTATGCAAAAAAGATGCATAATATTTGCGAATCGGTCTATATATTTTGATTTTGATACTCATATTTGGTGTCGTTTTAATTCCTAAAGGAATATTCTTACGATATGAGTCTATAAACTCCAAATACTCGAGTCTCTTATATCGATTCAGCCTCATTCTTCGTCTCAAACCTCTCATGCCGCCCTCCTTTCTCCGCAGGACGGCATAAGAATGTAAAGTCTACGGCTTACCCCCCGTAAAGGCTACGCCGTTAGGCGAGGTGTAGAATTTTCTTCCTACGAGGTCGTACATACCAATCACGCCATCACTCTTGCGCTTGGCAGGAATGAAATGGGCATCCAAATCTTTATTTGAGTCTTTTGTGATTTTTATTTGAAAAATTTTGTGCTCACTAACATTGTTAAAAGAGTTGTCTATATTCTCATTTTTATCTCCCGAATAAACTTTGCTTGCAAATAGCAACAGATTATTATTATTATTATTATTGGTGCCTGTACTCACGTAAGCAACTGCGTTGTTGAGATATAGTATCCTTCCAAAGCCCTTTATATTTGTAAGTATATCATGCCCAATTGAAAAGTTATTACCTAACTCCCCTACGTCATAGCGCATCCCTTTTGGGTATGCTGCCGAGAAGAATAACACGCTATTTGTGTTGGCATTAGTGTTTCTTGCGCACCAAAGGCAAGCTGCATACGAAATCACTTTCACTTTTGCATACAAATCTATGTCTATATAAAATGTTTTGGCTGTAATGCCTGTATCAATATATGCGTTTTTATTTACATATAAATACTCCAACCTCTGATAGCTTGATGGTAATCGGTTGGTTGCCATCATTTTCCTTCTCTCTGTCCTCATACGCTTTCCTCCTCTGTATTAATACCCCACGTCTGCACAAGTCCATAATACTTGCCACCCGTGTATCTGATGTTAAACTCGTAATGCGTATTTGCTTCCACGCTTGGTGTCTCCGCCCACACCACATCAACAGGGAAAGTCACCGTCGGCGCAGTTGTCCCCGTGTCAAAGCTGCCAGAATACTCGTTCACGATGCCTGTCTCCGTCGGCGCATTAAGCGTCAGCGTCAGACTCTCACCGACCGTGATGTCGTACACCTTGTTGGCATCCATGGCTACCGTTGTCTCCGAAGTCGGTGTTTCCACGACTGGCAACTTTACGATGTCAAGATACTTGTTCAGCTCGTTGGCGGCATCTGTGGCAGGCTTCTTTAGCCCCTCAATCTCCTCTGCCGTGAAGTCCTCGTAAGTGAATGGGTCGCCCTTCACACCTTGGATTCCTTGCTCTCCCTGCGCTCCAGTGTCGCCCTTCACGCCCTGCTCGCCTTGAACACCTTTTTCGCCACGCTCTCCTTGCAAGCCTTGGTCACCCTTGTCACCCTTATCGCCTTTCTCACCTTTCTCACCTTTGAGCGAAGCCAACTCTTCGGGCGTGAAGTCGGCAAAGGTAAAGGCATCGCCCTTGTCTCCCTTGAGTTGCATGAGGTCAAACTCCTTCTTTTCGCCGCTTGGACGGACGATATTCAAGTCTGTGCCCTCAATGTCAATATCCACGTTCTGTACTTTCGTCAGCGCTCCGTCTATCTGTCCTGCCGCATCGTTGGCTTTCTTCACAGCTTCGTCGGCGTTGCTTACTGCCGAGTCCACTTTTCCCAGTGCCACATTCGTGTCCGTAATCAACTGCTCCAGCTCCACGCTTGGCGGCAGAATAGCTACAGCCGTGTCCATCTCCACACTATCCTCGCCTTCTATCAACTCGCCGTCAAACGACGTGTCGGCAGAAGCGTTGTTGTCTACGATTTGAAACTGCTCGTACTCGTTGCTGCGCCAGTCGTTGCCGAAAATCTTGCCGCGCACCTCAAGGGCGTAAACGCCGACAGCAAGAGCATCGCCCTCGACACGCGCCAGAAGCACGTTGTCGGCAGAGGCGTCAATCGTGCAGGAAAGATTGATTCTGCGATAAGCGTTAACTATTCTCACCGCCAAATTAGTACACGCAGGTAGCGGGAAAGCAACCTGCTCTCCGTCTACCATCTTCGCAACCGGTATGCGGAGCGTAAAGTCATTGCCTTTTACTATTTTCTTCATATTGTTATGCTATTTTAATATTGTAACCGTTCCATACCACCTTATAGCTCGTCGCCGACGTGTACACTATCTCGCACGTGAGCACTGCCATATAGCCTACGCCCACCCAGTATGCCTGCGTACTGCCGCCACCTTTTATCGTGCCCGAACCGACGATGTTCAGCGTCGTGTCACTTTGATTGATGATAACCACTGTCTGCCCGATGTACGTTATAGCCTCTTGCAGTGTTGTGCCAAACGCTTTCGCCGAGCTGCTCGGGTCGTAGAAAGGCAGAATGGGCGATATGTAGTTGCTGCCAATGCCTAACCTCTTGGCTATTGCACCACTGAAGTTAACGTATGAGCCGGCAGCCACGAAGTCGAGCGACAGATAACCATTGCTCTGCGACGAGGTGATGTATTTAGATATATTGTCGGGCGTGAGCGTAGTCATCTGCTTGCGTACGAAACCGCTGAACAGACCGTTCTTTACTTCCAGCACGCCCTTGGCATTGACGCTCGCCGTTGTGTCGCCGTCGTTGTTCTGCACAATGAAGTTATCGGCAGTCACGGTCACCTTGCCGGCACGCAGGTCGATGCCTGCCTTCTTGCTCACGCTCTCGAGGGCGCCCGTTTCGGTCACGTCGTTGGGCGACAAGCTCCAACCATGGTATTCCTCGCCCTTCTCTATCATCGGGCGGCAGAAGTGCATAGTGCCGTTCTTCAGCACGTCAAGGTACACGCAGGCAGAGGCGAGCTTACCAGGAGTCTTGAACGTGGCAGTGTAGAGAGTCCACGACTCCTCGATGCTCGTAGCCTTCATGTTGAGCGTTACGTAGATGGTGTCTGTCGTGGCGGACGCCGCTGGTCTGCCGCAAACGCGCATGAAACACTCGCTGTCGGCGACCGCACGCGACCGTGCCCAGACGCTTGCCGTATAGGTAGTCGATTTCTCCAACTGACACTCCAGCTTCACGCCTGCCCACGTGTTCTCCGTAGCTCCCGAGGCGTGTACACGAAGGAAACGAGATCCGCCCACTCCTCCGTCGTAGAAGGATGCCGGATAGAGAGCATTGAGAATGGTGTAGGCGTCCCATGAGCGGAAAGCCGAACCGATGATGCAGTTGACAAGTCCAGTTGTGGTCTGCGCCACGGACAGCGCCATGCTCGTTGCTGTCTGCGTGATGGACGACGTGGCATTGGTGATGGCGAGCTCTCTGGCTGCCGTTTCCTGCATGATATCGCTCTCCGCCTTGCCTATGCGCGTCGTATTGCTGCTGACAGTAGATTGCAGTCCGTCGACCGACAACAGCAACTGGGCGAAGGAAACGGATGACGCGCTCCCGTCGTCACCCTTCACCTTAAACGTGAACTTCTCCGCCAGCGCATACAGCTCCTTGCGCGACACGACGAACACCTCTCTGCCCTCCAGCGTGTAGCTGTTGATGCCCTCGTAGAGCTTCAGGGACGGAGCGTCGTCGCCGTATGCGGAGAGCACGATTGCCGACTGCCGCTCCTTGTAGAGCACAGAGCCGAGCTGCACAATCTCGTCGCCTGCCTCCGGCTCCATGCTGCCCTCGTCGGCGTCGCCGTCAATGAAGATGTCGATGTGGTCGCCCTTTGCGGTGTACACCTCGCGCCAGTAGTAGCGGTTGCGGGCGTTGGAGCTGGAACCGGAGGCGATGTTGAACGTCTGACAGCGCACGAGGTCGCCCTCGCGAAACTGGTTCTCCACGCTCACGCCGTCCTGCTCCTGCTTGAAGTAGCAGCGCCAGAGGTCGAGCGAGGGCTTGCCGTCGGTGCCGAGCGCACCCGACGATGCCTTCTCCACTCTTATGCACTTCATCGACGCCGGCGTCAGCACAATCTCGCCGCCCACGTGGCGCAGCTCTCTAATCACGAGCTCCACGAACTCCGCCGCCTTCCTTACGAGCAGCCGGTCTACTTCGAGGTAGGAGTCGGCAGTGGAAGCGTAGGAACCGAGACGGAAGCCTGTGCCGCCCAGAGTGCCAGCCTTGAAGGAAGGAGAATTAAAAGAGGACGCAACAAGAGTGTCAGCGATGAGTTTACGAAGCGTCGCTACGGCTTCAGACGAGATACCAAAAGATTCAGCATCTTCGGCACCAATAGTTATACCCTGAAGAAAGCGAATGAGACCTGACGCTGTGTCATCGCTGTCGCGGCGTAGATATTTGGATAGGTCGATATCGCGGTCAGCCACTTGTAGAAGAGCGAGCAGTGCATTTCCGATGCGCTCTGCACTATTGGCACTGGTGGTGCGTTCGTCGCGAATGGCGGTTAATTCAGAGCGAATGGCGGTAAGGTCTTTGGAATTTGTCATACAGCAAAGGTAGATGTTCGACTAAACGAAGAAAAATACGGAGAAGCGAGCTACAGTTGGGCGACTGTGCGGTCGATGGAGCGCGTGCCGCCACCGAAGAGCTGGTAGAGGAATGATGAGACCATGCCCTGATAGGTGGTGCCATAGAAGGCAGCCTCGAAGTCGTTGAGACGGTGGAGAGAGTACATATACTTGCGTGCGAACCAGTCGCGTTTCTGGCGATGGTGAGGATTTGTCTTCCAGTCTTTGAGGAAAGGCAGGTCGCCGGGGTTGCCACGGCGGTAGCCGTTGCCCACACCACGGCAGACATAGATGCCATACTCAAGAAAGCTGTGCTCGATGGTGGTGACGGGACCTGGATGGACGATGCCCTGGACAGAGCGCGACAGAGCGCCGGTGTCGTGGACTGGTGGCGCAAACTGCATCATGCGCTCACGCCACATCTTGACCATGAACTGACTCCAGCCCTCGACCCAGCGGTCGTGATCGGCTGCGGAGACGTTGGAGTTAAGTCCACTCCGACTCGTTGTAGGAGATGTCGATGGGTTGTTCATTCTGAATCATGAAGTAAAGCCCGGTTACTCCATTGTAGGAGTAGCGGGGAAGTTCGGTGGAATAGACATTGCCAAGATTGAGGAACGTGAGGCGGTCGTCGCCGAGAGCGTCGCGGTCGTGAAGCAGGCGCGAGTGGAACTGGCGGAAGAGCTGCCTGCAGAGCATGAGCTTCTGCTCACGGTCGGCTAGATCGTCGTGGCGGTAGGCAGCGACGATAAACACGGTATAGACATCGCGGCGGAAGAAACCGACACCATTGCTGAAGGTCTGCTGCGAGGTGGTGTCGTCGACCATAATGAAATTTTGGTACTTCTTGAAGCCCTGCATAATGCCGTCGATGGAGTCGGGACCGGAGCAGAGGCAGGGGTGGAACTTGTGCTCAACGGCGAGTCGGTTGGACTGGGCAAGCTGGGTGAAGTAGTCGAGGGCGGGAAAGAGAGTTGGCATGATTGGAAATTTTATTTTATTGGGCAGCTTTGGGAAACTTGCGGCGGAACTCGTCAGCCTCGCGTGCCTTGGCATCGAGCTCGGTGAGAGCACGCCAGCAGTCGAGCTGCTTGACGGCGTGTTCCTTGGTGACATCGCCGTCGGTGAGGGCGCGGAGCTGCACGTTGTAGGATTCGAGGATGGATGTGGAGGAGGTGTCGGAGTCGGCTTTAGCCTTGCGGAAGAAATGAGGGAAGGCAGCAGTCATGACGAGTTTGATGTGTGCGAACCACGCTATGGTGGCAAGACGCTCTGCCGGAGTGAGCGACAGTTCGCTGACGCGCGAGTAGTCGGGACGGCGGTAGAGGAAAGATGCGAGGCGGTCGATGTGTGCCTCGCGGCGCGAGTTGTGGAAGTGCTGGTACTGAGCCTCCATGCAGAGATAATCGTCGAAGGTGACGTAGCGTCCAGTCTTGGGATTGAGCTGAAGGAGAGGGTCGACAGCGTGGAGACCCTGGACAACATCCAACCTATTGTCCATGGTCTCGTAGCTGTCGACCCAGTCGAATTGCTTCAGGAATGAGTGAATCTGCCAGACATGGAGATAGAATACCACGGCGCGACGCTTGCCATCTTGCTTGACGGCACACTGCCAGCCGAAGCGGTTGCTGCGGATGACGCGGATGCCCGTGAAGCGCACGAACATGTAAGTCTTGACCACCGTAAGGTCGGCAAAGGTGGCGAGGAGATAGAAGACGTAGCGGAGCTGCTGTTGGGTGAGCTCGCGCCATGAGCGAGGAGCTGAGAGATTGATGGTGGGCATGGAGAGAGATTTTACTAAGCGTTGAAGAGGAAAGCCGTAGACTCTTTGGTGTTGTGGAACGGCTCTTGATGGGCAGCCTTGTAGGCATCGCTTGCAGCGTAGAGAGTGAAGATGTCGGGCGACTGCTCCACCTCACGCTGAAGGCGGCGGTAGGCAGGCGACTGGAGGGCAGCCTTGGCGCGTGTAGCCCAAAGGTCAGTCAGGTCGCAGGCGAGCTGCATGAAGGCAGTGTAAGCCTTCAGCCGGTTTCGGTCGGCGCGGCGATAGGCATCGAGGATGTCGTCGAGTTGTTCGTCGGAGAAGCGCAAGCGCAGTTGCTCGTCGGTGTCGAGAATGGCGGTCTGCAAGGCCTGCCAGTCGAGGTAGGAGCGCGAGCCAGTGTTGGCAGGGCTGAAGAAGAAATAGTGCTCGGTATAGATGAAGCGGATGAAGTTGGCAGCCTCGGGACCACCACCCCACTCCGGCGAGCGCAGGAGATCGACCGTCATGGCACGAGCGCGACAGAGAGCCGTGCGCAACTGACCCTCAAGAGCGTCGACACGCTGCTTGGAAGCAGGCGAAATGGTGTCGTTGCTGACAATGCCGAAGCCTGTAGGCGTGAGCACAAGGTCGAGCTGGCGGAACACGGAGAGGAAAGCATCGATGCAGACGAGTTGCTTGAAGTATTGCTTTAGCGGAGTACTCTCATCTGAAGATTCAACTATCTGTGAACCAAAGTCTCCGAGGAGTAAGTTATAGTAACTGAAGTTTCCCACCCC
>DLKG01000049.1:0-10846 GCA_002490315.1 Prevotella sp. UBA7594
TCGCCCACCCGACACGCCCAAAAGGGATTATCCATTCGCCCCCGACGCATTTAAAAGGGATAATCCATTCGCCGACCGGCACACAAAAAAAATGGATTATTAATTCGCCGACCGGCACACAAAAAAGGGATAATCAATTATCGGGGCAACAAAAAAAGGGTTATCCATTATCGTGGGCGAGGGCGCCGTCTCTCCCGGTTATTCCAATCAACATACTTAACAGCTCCAACCGAGCATTACGTGGAAAAGAACAAATATTGTATAGAGAGTAAAAAAGTGTTACAAAAGTTTTTTGCGTTTTAGAGTGTCTAACAGCAGAAAGAACGGTGTTTATTGTTCTTCACGGCAACGATTTTAAGGTAGAATCGTGCACAAACAGTCACTTTTCCAGGTTTTTCTCATTCCAAAACACTTCTTCATGCCATCTAACGTGGCACTTCTTAACACCTAAAGTAACGCTTTAGTCTCTCTAAAGTGCCACTTAAGATACGTTAAACATTGCACACAAAAGCGTCAATACCGGCAACCCGTTGGCGCACAGCATTTTCCATCTGCACATCCAAAACTAAAAAAATACGTCCAAAGATCTATCCTATCTGTTCAGAAGGCTGTTTTAGACAATATAAAATACAAATATCCGACAAGAATCCGTCACTCCACCTCTCGTAATTACAGATGGTCAGTAAAAAAAGGAAAGAGTAAAATGGTCGGTAAATGAATTTTGCGGAATCAGTGGGAGGTTTCGGACGAAAAACAATACAGCCTCAGGGCGATACCCTGAGGCTGTAGAACTGGTTGCCCCCTTCGTGGCGTACTATCAAAATCGTGACAATAGTCGACTATTTCGCAGCAGAATCTCCGCAACTCACCATTGTCTGTAGCAATCGGCAAACAATCGACGACAGTCGGTGACAATCGTGGGCGAGGACGCAATCTTCAGGCTACTTCAGGTGCAGCGTGTGCCCCATGCGGTCGCGCTTGGTCTTGAGATAGCGTTCGTTGTACTTGTTGGGCACCACTTCGATGGGCACGTTCTCGACGATTTCGAGGCCGTAGGCTTCGAGGCCGACGCGTTTTGTCGGGTTGTTTGTCATGAGGCGCATCTTGTGCACGCCGAGATGGCGCAACATCTGCGCGCCGCAACCGTAATCTCGCTCGTCGGGTTTGAAACCGAGATGCGTGTTGGCGTCCACCGTGTCGTAGCCTTCCTCCTGGAGTTTGTAGGCTTCAATCTTGTTCATCAAGCCAATGCCTCTTCCCTCCTGTTGCATATACACGAGCACTCCCTTGCCTTCTTTCTCTATCATCTCCATCGACTTGTGGAGCTGTTGTCCACAGTCGCAGCGCTTCGAGCCGAGAATGTCGCCAGTAGCGCACGAGGAGTGAACGCGCACGAGTACAGGTTCGTCCTCGCTCCATTCGCCTTTCACGAGTGCCATGTGCTCCAGTCCGTTGCTCTGCTGGCGGAAAGGAATCAGGCGGAAGTGGCCCCATTCTGTCGGCATGTCCACTTCCTCGCCCACTTCTATTATCGACTCCTTCTTCAGTCGGTAGGCGATGAGGTCCTTGATGGTAATGATGCGCAGTCCCCACTCCGTTGCCATCTTCTGCAGTTCCGGCATACGCGCCATCGTTCCGTCCTCATTCATTATTTCCATGAGGGCTCCGGCAGGATATAGTCCGGCAAGTCGGCAGAGGTCGACGGCTGCCTCCGTGTGGCCACAGCGTCGCAGCACACCGTTGTCCTGCGCGTAGAGAGGATTAATATGGCCAGGACGTCCGAAGGTCTGCGGCGTAGACTTCGGGTCGGCGAGAGCCTGTATTGTGGCGGCACGGTCGTGTGCTGACACGCCTGTCGTGCATCCTTCGAGTTTGTCAACGGTGATGGTGAACGGCGTGCCGAGCATCGAGGTATTGTCGCTCACCTGATGTGGCAGGTCGAGCTCCTCGCAGCGCGACAATGTTATAGGCGCACAGAGTACGCCGCGCGCGTTCTTAAGCATGAAATTCACTTTCTCAGGCGTGATCTTCTCGGCGGCGATGATGAGGTCGCCCTCATTCTCGCGGTCTTCGTCGTCGACGACAATCACGAACTTTCCGTCCTTAAAGTCTTTTACAGCGTCTTCTATGCTGCTCAGTTTGAACTCTACCATTTATATTTAATGTTAAGTGTTAAATGTTAAATATTAAATTGCCGGGGTGCTAATTTTAATTTTATATTGAGAGGATGCTAAACTGTAGACTTGGAAGTCTTTGCCAATATATCCTCTATCCTTTCTATTATTATGTCGTTCTCCGCCTTCACCAGCTTGAGGTCGCGCAGCAGTCTGAGACGATAACGCCACATGCGGAAATAGAGCACGGCACCGAGTGGTACGACGAGAGCTGCAACGATGTTGAGCCATCGGCGCTCGAATGGCCGTGTGTGGGCACGCTCCGACATCATCGGATAGACGCTGAGGTGATTGATGATGGTGCGGTCGCGCGAGTTGCTGAGATCCTCGATGATTGCTTCCAGCTGCGGCACTATGCGCTCCATCTCGTGATCTGGCTCGTAGCGGAAGAACACCTTCACCCAGCTTGGCGCGTGCTTCAACCTGTGCGTGCTGGAGTAATCTGCAATTTCCTCGTTCATCCGGCGCAACGCGGCGAGATCGTCGGTGTAGTGTGGATCGTTGATGACCACTTCCTTACGGTATACCGGTCGCTTCACGCGCAAGCCGAAGAATCGGCGGAACAGCTCTGCGTAGGCATCGGCATTGAATACTACAGAGTCGCTTGTGGCCTTCACCGTGAAGAACACAGCCATAGGAATGAGCACAGCCGGGGCGAGACCTTTTCCGAACCATATCGTCCACATTCCGCGCTTCGCCATCTGATAGCCCGAGTTGTCGAGGATGTAATAGATGATGAAGACGAGGACGGAGATGAGCACCGGCAAGCCGAGTCCACCCTTGCGTATAATGGCGCCGAGCGGGGCACCAATGAAGAAGAATATGAGGCACGAGAGTGCGAGCGTTATCTTCGACACCCATTCTATTTTGTGCTGCCTTATGAGCTTGTCGCCGTCAGACGTGAGCATCGCCTTAAAGTCGAGATCGTTCTGTCTCACCTGTGCTTTGTTGAGCGCGTAGCTTATGGCGCTTGCCTTCTGCTGTGGCGTGAGACGAGCGAACGTGGAGTCTACATTGTAGGTTCTGCTGTCGGCAAGTTTCAACGCGCGCACGGAGTCGCGTGGAGAAACCGGTAACATGCGGTAGACCATTCGCTGGTCATCTCGCCAGTATGCGCTGCCGATGCTGTCGTACTCTGCCTTGATGGAGTCCATATCGTGCGTAATCTGTGCGAAGCTTTTGCCTCGAGCATCGTTGGCCATTGAAGAACCGTCGTTCATGTTGAAGTCGCCGTCGTAGTCGAGCACGATGCGTTTGGAGACGAATGTCTCACGCCGGTAGGGCACGGCGGCACTCCCTGCAAGCTCCTGCGACTGCATGTTCTCAAACCACTCGCCGCTCCAGAGCGAAAGCAGCAGATGTTTCTTTTCCGCCGTTGCCTGCAACATTCCGGAATCGGCGAGGATGATGGCTTGGTCTTCATAGGAACCGGTCATGCGATAGATCATGATGCCGTAGAGTTTGCCGGTATTCATGTCCTTCTTCTGCACGTAGAGGTTGGAGTTGGGGATGCCGTCATAGAATATGCCTTCCGGAATTTCAAGCTCCGGGCTCTTCTGCTTCATTGAGAGAAGCATGAGGCCGAACTTGCGGTTGGCCTCCGGACCTACGGAGTTCTGGAAATAGAGCGACACGAGGCATATCGTCACCGTGATGACAATCAGCGAGCGGAACGCTTGCATAAGCGATATGCCGGCTGCCTTGATGGCAGTCAGCTCCGAGCTTTCGCCGAGGTTGCCGAAAGTGATGAGCGATGAAAGCAGAATGGCGAGTGGCAGCGCCTGCGGCACAAGCATGAGGCCCATGTACCAGAAGAACTCGGCGAGCACATCCATTGACAGACCCTTTCCTATGAGCTCGTCGATGTAGCGCCACAGGAACTGCATCATCAGCACAAACTGGCAGATGAAGAAGGTGCCTATGAACAACAGACCAAACTGCTTTGCAATGAAAATATCTAATTTCTTTATTCGAAACATTCCGTGAGTTTTTACCTTATTATATATAAGGGCATAAACAAAGCTTTATTGCATTGCAAAGTTAGCATAAAAATTTATGATAACGGGCTTTTTTCGATTTTTTTGTATTTCACACGCCACTCGACCGATACAGCCGCTTGAAGTTGTGCTCCCAAATGCTGAAGAGCCAGTCTTTGTCGTCGTCGTCAGTGAAGTCGGTGACGTGGAGCGTGAACTCGCCGGTGAGCGCATTAGGCACCATGCGTATCTCGACGTAGGATCCGTCGTGTACGTCGTCCCAGTGCCAACGTATGCAGGCAAAGCGGTCGATGACGTCGACGGTGGCTGTGCGCACCTCATGATGGCGTGTGTCGTCGCCCCACGCCAATGTGAGCTGTCGACCTTCAAGGTGCGCACTGTCGGCTATCCACTTCGCCATACCCTCGCCGGTGGCGATGAGCTGCCAAATGATGCTTTTCGATGTTGAACGCAGAAGGTGTTCGATAGTAATCTTGGTTTTGTTCATAAAGATACAATAGTTTATGGGGACAAAGATAAAAATTTTTATTGATAAAATGATTTTTTTGCAAAAAAGTTTTGGAGTTTAACAAAAATGTATTACCTTTGCACTCGCAATCAGAACGATGGCGGGATAGCTCAGCTGGTTAGAGCGCATGATTCATAATCATGAGGTCCCCAGTTCAATCCTGGGTCCCGCTACGAAGAAAGAGCCTGAAAGATTTATTCTTTCAGGCTCTTTTCGTTTATACGATACAGCAGCAAGCGACTCTTGTAATATTGTTGCGCTTTTAACAATCTGTATTTCTTATGCAAACAACTGTTTTACGGATTAAATTCCAGGAGGTTAATCCCAGGAGTGCGAGTCTAAACTCGCAAATTGCACTATCCGCAGCACGAAGGTCGAAAACATCTACAGAAAGCAAACATTACTTATACAATGGTAAGTAAGTGTGCAAAATTATCTTTACATATAGTAATAGGAGATACGCCATCCGAACCGTACCACACATCTGCTTATTATGAACTTAGTTCATTCACATTATTTGCATGGTACGACTCTTCAGGCCTTACCTCCTACAACTTTTTTTTATTCAATGCCGGAGGCGGAGCGCCTCCAATCATAATTATTGTTTGCGTACAACGACTTTCTTGCCGTTCACGACGTAGATGCCCTTCTTAAGGTTCTTGGCATTTACGCTCTGTCCCTGGAGGTTGAACACCTTGGCGTCTGCCGGAACATAGTCGATGGAGATGCTGTTGATGGCGTCAACGGGGTTGTTGGTGACGATGAGACGATATGAAGCCTTACTGGGCTTGTAGTAGTTGTCGCCGGCGAACTCCACGGTGATAGTAGTCTCTCCTGCGCTGATAAGTTTCACGGTGTTGGGCACCTCTCCCACCTCAGCCACATCTGTGTTGGAGCTGGTGAAGACAAGATCTGTGAGGTTGTAGGGGTTGTACAGATCAGCATCACAGAACCATCCGTTGGCCTCTGGGAGATTCACGGTGTACTCCTGCTCAGAGAATGAGATGAGCGACTCGTTGCGCATGTCAGTCACAACGATGGTGCATGAAGATTCTCCTGCCTTGTAGTTGTCGTCGCCGTCGAAGTAGGCGCGAATTGTCACCTCACCGGCTTTCTTGAATCTTACGGTGCCATCCTCGCTGACCACTCCCACTTCCTCGTCTGACGACTCAAACTTCACGGCGATGTTGTTGGGGTTGCGGAACCACATATCCTTCGTAGTAAGCACGTTTGTAACTGAGGTGGAAAATTTCGGCTCTTCATAGTAGAAGCCAGGCTCCTGCTTCTCTGGGCGTGCAGTTACGTTGAGTGTGTAGGACGCTTCCGAGTAGGCGTAGTCGGAGTTGCCCCAGAAGTAAGCCATAATATTCACGGTTCCAACAGTCTTCACCGTCACGGCGCCTGTCGATTTGTCAACGGTGGCTACGTCCTCGTCGCTTGAGAGGTAGGTGATGTCGAGATCAGAGAGTTCGTTGCCGAGCTCATTGGTGAGCGTTGCCTTGGGAGCCTCAAACTCGTCGTCGAGATAGATGTTGTACTCTTCCTTGGGGAAGGCGAGAGTCGTTGGTTCTGCAGGCTTGTCAAGTGGAATAAGCTCGATGGAGCTGATATAGGTTACGATGTTGCCTGCCAGCAGTTTGAATATGCCGTCAGCATAAGGCACGTCCATGTAAACAGTTCCGTTGGCGTCGTCAACGGATGCCACCTCCGTCGGGTAGTTGACAGACTCCAGTTCGGGAGCGCCGTTCTCAGAGAGGTAATTCACAATGACGCGGTAGCCATACTCAAACTTGTCGAACGTTGGCGACACGACATAGCCCTGTGCTGTTTCGTCCGAAGCAGACGCTTTCTTGAGTTGCAGACATTTATTGTAGCTGTTGACCATGGCGTTGTTCACCGTGAACGTATAGCTGTCGCCGTTGACATCAACGAAGCTGAAGTCGCCCTGCTTGTACTGGTTGGCAGGCTCCGCGATGCTTGCGAAGGCTGTCTCCTCGTTGGAGTCGAAGAGTACGTTCTTCGGGTTGGCAGCTCTACGGTAGGAGATGTCATAGGAAGCCTCGGAGTCAACGTAGCCCTCACCGGCTGTGAAGTGTGCGGTGATGGTGGCATCGCCAAGCTCTCCAAAGGCGAGCGCGCCTGTCTGCGGGTCTACAGCCACGACGTTCTCCGCATTGCTTGAATAAGTGATGGTGCCTACGGCGTCGGTCGGTGTCACCTGAGCAGTCTTTGCCTCGAACGTGTCGCCTTGGCGCACGATGAACTTCTTATTGTCTACCGACTCGCCGAAGGAGAGCGCGGTCTTTGTGGCAGAAGTGCCATAGTAGTAGCTGACGCTATTGATCGACACCATACCGTTGCTCTTCTGCTTCGGGCAGTCGAAGACGAGCTTGTAGAAGAGTCCTGCAGCAGGAGCGGAGATGGCGAACTCAAGGTCGCCCTGGATAGTGGTGTTAGCCTCATAATCGGCGCCAATGGTCTCCACGACGTCTGTGGCTTCCTGATCTTTTGCCACGATGAGCTTTATGGAGTTGACGTACTGCGTGTTGGCGCTCTTTATGTCGACTACGACTTTCGTAACGGGGACATCGTAGGCGGCGTCATTGACAATGGTGCCAACGGAAGCTCCGCTCTTGGAGCCACACTTGATGTAGGTCCAGGAGGATCCCCATTTGTTGTTGTTGAAGTTCTCGATGGTCCACGTGTCGTCGCCGTGCTGCGCCGTCCATGTGGACGTGTAGTTCTGCACGCCGTTCTTACTGCTGTTGTCGTCGGGGAACGTCAGCGTTTTGTAGACAACGTCGGCCTGTGCCCACACCGCTGCGCACACGAGGACGAGCAGATTGAGCACGAAAAAGCGTAGATGTTTAATCATAAATAATGGTTTTTGATTGTTATTGAATGTTGAGTTATAGGCGCATTATAGGAAAATTTTTTCAAATTTACATAATGTTGGAGAGATAGACAAGCGTGAAAGGTTAAATTTATTTAATTACATATTGAGCGGCGTACTCCTGTCCGCCGAAGAGAAGCAAGGTTGTAGTATTTATGTTATCGTGCAAGCAAAACAAAGGGGTTTATTGGGCTTTTTGAGTGATGTGTCAACCATGACATAAGTTGTCGTTTGGCTCAATGCCGCTCTAAATGCCCTTCCAAAAACAGAAAACGGGGACAGCGACCAGGACCGCTCGTTTCGAGTGTTGGTAGCTATCCCCGCTTATGACTTCATGTCAAGAAAAACATGTCTTTATGTCAAAAAGAAACATGTCTTTATGTCGAAGAATGAATCCGCCGTTCCATTAGCGGTCGTCGGAGTCGTCCCAGGAGTCGAAGAAGGAGCTGGAGGGCATATATTTCTTCGTGTCGCCTTTACCTTCCGATGGTTTAGTGATGTCGCCCGTCTTACCGTCTTCGGAGAATGAGCTAGCCATGAAGCTGACAGTTTGGATGTCTACGGTTTGGATGGACGGTGCCATATAGAGTTTTTTATTCATTTTTTCACTTTACTTTTAATTTTTTTAATTGTTACGTTGTGATTGTTCCACACCTTCCTTTTACTTTACAATAACCTTCTTGCCGTTCTGCACGTAGATGCCGCTCTTCAGCGAGCTAAGCGAGTTGCCAACGCACTGTCCCTGCAGGTTGTAGACGGGAGCGTCATGGTCGGCTGTGCCGAACACGCGGTCGAGGGATGTGACGGTGCCGTCGATGTTGGCGCGGAGCATCTGCGTGTCGGTGCCGGCGGGCACGATGAAGTAGGCACGCATACCATTCATTGTTTTGGCATCAACGTCATCCTTTGCCGGATAGTAGAATTTGTTGCCGTCGCCAAGGAAGAGGTTGGTCTTGTCGTCATTGAGAAGCACCTTATTGTAGATGCCCTTCATCTGGAACTTGCCTTCCTCGCCCACAGCCTGCGGGTTGCCATTAGCGTCGAGATTAGCAGCCACCATATTTACGCTCGCGATTGTCGGGTTTTCCACCTTTTCAAAGCTCGGCTTCAGGATGTAGGGCTTGCCTGCCTCGACATGGTCTGCTTCTTTGAAGTTGACGATATTGCCGTTGAAGCTGTCGTATGTGCGGAGCTGTGTGCCAATTCCAAAGAGTTCATAAACTACGCCCTGAGTTAAATCGAACGGCACGCAGAACGTGTTCCAATGAGATGACTCAAGAGTACGTTTGAGGGTGACTATTGCATTTTTGCAATTCTCCACTGTATTATTGCCAGAAGTTTCGTCGAGCACGTACGAAACGCCCTCGCGCATATCCATGGTCACTTCGATCGAAGCAACTGAAATTTCATCTCTGGTAGTGAACTCCACTTTGTCAGCACTTCCATCCCATTGCGCAGCTAAGTTCATTTTAGTAATTTTGCCTGAACATCCAGATTTCAATTCGATGTTTGTAACGACATAAGATGCAGAACTTTTGCCTCTAAACACTATTTGCTTTATCGTTCCGCCAGTAGGAGCAGATACTGTGATGGTACCAATAGTGTTTTTATCACCGTAAAGCTTATACGGTGTGCCTCCAAACGCTGCAAGTGAAGATGAAATGCTCACTCCGTCCTTAGTCATTTTATCAGGCTCTTTTCTTCCCAAGGGATTACCGCCTTTGTCTGTGCCTGACGTGAACGTTACTGCTGTCGTCGTATGATTTATTTTCTTAACGATCACCGTGCAAGTCGCCGTTGACTGCAGATATTTAGATTCATATTCAGCATTAGGCTCACCAACCGCCGTAATGGTGTATTCACCTTCGCCTTCAAAATAGGCAATACCTTTTTCTATATTTATACGTGATATGTCCGTAAGTGGAGAAATGGAGTATGTGATTTTGCTGAATTTGTCCTTGTCGTTAAGCATCTCTGCAGCGTCAAACTCTATCTGTTTCTGCTCCAGCCCCATGTAAATAGTAGACGTATCTTGCTTGAACTTGAAGTTTTCATCAGCACCTAAATCCACAATCACTTTAATACTTTTAATATTGGCTTGCTCCTCGGTGCTGAACTCCACTGATTCGGCACATCCAGTCCATAGCACAGAATTGCTGCCTTTGATAAATGTTCCTTCGGATTCCTTCGCCAAATTAATCCATGTTGCCAAGTATCCTGTATTGCTATTACCAACGAATTCGATTTCCGTTATCTTTCTGCCATTTGTTGCAGATATGGTATGCGTGGCATTCTTTCCATACAGCTCATACGGTGTGGCTTTAAACGCTGCGCATGAGGACGAAACGGTCACTCCGTCCTTGCTCATTTTATCAGCCTCTTTTCTTTTCGAAGGATTTTCGCCCTTCTCTGTGCCAGCCGTGAACATTAACACTTCTGTTTTAGTATCTTTCACATCGAGCGTACACTTTGCAGTCACCGGCTTGTAAGTTTCGTTGCCTTCAAACTTGGCTTCAATGGCATAAGTGCCTGCTTTTGTAATGGTAATCATATTGTTGCTCACCGTAACTCCGTCGGGAAGCACCCACTCCACCGGGAGTGAACGACGATTATTAAAACCGATGTTGCTGAGCTGATAGCCTCCTGTGGTTGCCGACAACCGGAGTTCTCTCGTTTCTGACGTGAAAGAGATTGGTGCGTCCTCGCGTGTGTCAACGTCGCTGAGCGTGTGCAGCGCGGTGGCTGAGACGTTTGCATTTGCCCACCCTGCGCACACAATTGCGAGCACGAAGACAAACAATAATCGTAAGTGTTTTGACATAATAAAAAATAATTTAATATTGAAAAGAAATTTTATTCTGTGCGTTGCAACGACAGCGCACGAAGAAATAGTTATACCTGAATTTTACTAAAAACAGTTTGTTCTACATATACTAAAGATTTAAAAACTTGATGTATCTATTTTTCTACTATTATGCTTTTTGGCTGCAAAATTACTTCTATTGCTTTACATCTCTGCAAAGATTTAATTTAAAAAAATACAAAAACTGACGATATCTAATTAGAGAATGTATATTTTTGAAAGGATGACAAGTTTCTTTGTATTTGACATGAAGACATGTCTTCTTGTCTTCATGTCAAAAAAAAACATGTCTTCATGTCAAATGGAGGAGAACTTGCTTGGCGGACAAGTGTCCGTCGTTCCGTTGGGACAAAAAAAAGCGGACAAGTCAATAACTTGTCCGCTTCGTCTTCGTGGGCGTTGACGGATTCG
>DLKG01000049.1:10958-11084 GCA_002490315.1 Prevotella sp. UBA7594
TTAAAGCGAGTGCAAAGGTAGCAACTTTTTTCATATCTCCAAAACTTTTCATGAAAAAAGTTTAGTATTTAACATTCTCTAACAAATTTCCTCTTTACGTACCACCCGTGAATTCAACAAGCAAGT